>NZ_CP134223.1:5562500-5865797 GCF_031599675.1 Paenibacillus pedocola
CTTCGGTGGTGTGTTTAGCCCCGTTACATTTTCGGCGCAGAGTCACTCGACCAGTGAGCTATTACGCACTCTTTCAATGGTGGCTGCTTCTAAGCCAACATCCTGGTTGTCTGTGCAACTCCACATCCTTTCCCACTTAACACACACTTGGGGACCTTAGCTGATGGTCTGGGCTGTTTCCCTTTTGACAATGGATCTTAGCACTCACTGTCTGACTCCCGGCAAGAAGTTAATGGCATTCGGAGTTTGACTGAGCTTGGTAACCCTTGCGGGCCCCGCACCCAATCAGTGCTCTACCTCCACCACTCCATTCACCGAGGCTAGCCCTAAAGCTATTTCGGGGAGAACCAGCTATCTCCGAGTTCGATTGGAATTTCTCCGCTACCCCCACCTCATCCCCGTATTTTTCAACATACGTGGGTTCGGGCCTCCAGTGCGTGTTACCGCACCTTCACCCTGGACAGGGGTAGATCACACGGTTTCGGGTCTACGTCCACATACTAAATCGCCCTATTCAGACTCGCTTTCGCTGCGGCTCCGGCTTCTCACCTTAACCTTGCATGTTAAACGTAACTCGCCGGTTCATTCTACAAAAGGCACGCCATCACCCCTAAAACGGGCTCTGACTTTTTGTAAGCACACGGTTTCAGGTTCTATTTCACTCCCCTTCCGGGGTGCTTTTCACCTTTCCCTCACGGTACTGTTTCACTATCGGTCGCCAGGTAGTATTTAGCCTTAGCAGATGGTCCTGCTGGATTCATACGGGGTTTCACGTGCCCCGCACTACTCGGGATCCGTCTCGGAGAGAACACAGTTTAGGTTACAGGGCTTTTACCTCTATCGCGGGCCTTTCCAGACCTCTTCACCTACCATATTCCTTTGTAACTCCATGTGAGACGTCCCACAACCCCAAGGGGCAAGCCCCTTGGTTTAGGCTGTTCCGCGTTCGCTCGCCGCTACTGACGGAATCACTATTGTTTTCTCTTCCTCAGGGTACTTAGATGTTTCAGTTCCCCTGGTCTGCCTCTACACACCCTATGTATTCAGATGTGAGTAACTGCGAATTACCACAGCTGGGTTTCCCCATTCGGACACCCCCGGATCAAAGCTTGCTTACAGCTCCCCGAGGCAGTTTCGTTGTTCGCCACGTCCTTCGTCGGCTCCTGGCGCCTAGGCATCCTCCGTGTGCTCTTATTAGCTTAACCAATGCGTTCTCCCGAAGGAAAATCGCCAGCATCGCTATAATTGAAACTTGTTTACACAAGTTCAGCTTAAAGGAATATTCTAAAACGCAAATTCGTTTCGGTATCCAGTTTTCAAGGATCAAGGTACTGCTGAGAGCTTAAACTCTCAAAACTGACCAACGAGTGAGTAACAGGCCTAAACCTGAGTTTTGGAAGCTGAGCTTCCGATTTGAATGTTTCCGTTGCAGGAAACGATTCTCCATAGAAAGGAGGTGATCCAGCCGCACCTTCCGATACGGCTACCTTGTTACGACTTCACCCCAATCATCTACCCCACCTTCGGCGGCTGGCTCCCTTGCGGGTTACCCCACCGACTTCGGGTGTTGTAAACTCTCGTGGTGTGACGGGCGGTGTGTACAAGACCCGGGAACGTATTCACCGCGGCATGCTGATCCGCGATTACTAGCAATTCCGACTTCATGCAGGCGAGTTGCAGCCTGCAATCCGAACTGAGACCGGCTTTGCTGGGATTGGCTCCACCTCGCGGTTTCGCTTCCCGTTGTACCGGCCATTGTAGTACGTGTGTAGCCCAGGTCATAAGGGGCATGATGATTTGACGTCATCCCCACCTTCCTCCGGTTTGTCACCGGCAGTCACTCTAGAGTGCCCAGCCTTACCTGCTGGCAACTAAAGTCAAGGGTTGCGCTCGTTGCGGGACTTAACCCAACATCTCACGACACGAGCTGACGACAACCATGCACCACCTGTCTCCTCTGTCCCGAAGGCCGCCTCTATCTCTAGAGGATTCAGAGGGATGTCAAGACCTGGTAAGGTTCTTCGCGTTGCTTCGAATTAAACCACATACTCCACTGCTTGTGCGGGTCCCCGTCAATTCCTTTGAGTTTCAGTCTTGCGACCGTACTCCCCAGGCGGAGTGCTTACTGTGTTAACTTCGGCACCAAGGGTATCGAAACCCCTAACACCTAGCACTCATCGTTTACGGCGTGGACTACCAGGGTATCTAATCCTGTTTGCTCCCCACGCTTTCGCGCCTCAGCGTCAGTTACAGCCCAGAAAGTCGCCTTCGCCACTGGTGTTCCTCCACATATCTACGCATTTCACCGCTACACGTGGAATTCCACTTTCCTCTTCTGTACTCAAGCCATCCAGTTTCCAGTGCGACCCCAGGTTGAGCCCAAGGTTTAAACACCAGACTTAAATAGCCGCCTGCGCGCGCTTTACGCCCAATAATTCCGGACAACGCTTGCCCCCTACGTATTACCGCGGCTGCTGGCACGTAGTTAGCCGGGGCTTTCTTCTCAGGTACCGTCACTCCGGTAGCAGTTACTCTACCGGACGTTCTTCCCTGGCAACAGAGCTTTACGATCCGAAAACCTTCATCACTCACGCGGCGTTGCTCCGTCAGGCTTTCGCCCATTGCGGAAGATTCCCTACTGCTGCCTCCCGTAGGAGTCTGGGCCGTGTCTCAGTCCCAGTGTGGCCGTTCACCCTCTCAGGTCGGCTACGCATCGTCGCCTTGGTGAGCCGTTACCTCACCAACTAGCTAATGCGCCGCAGGCCCATCCCTTAGTAGCAGATTGCTCCGCCTTTCATCCTTTCCTCATGAGAGAAAAGGAATTATCCGGTATTAGCTACCGTTTCCGGTAGTTATCCCAGTCTAAGGGGTAGGTTGCCTACGTGTTACTCACCCGTCCGCCGCTAAGCTTACCCCGAAGGATAAGCTCCGCTCGACTTGCATGTATTAGGCACGCCGCCAGCGTTCGTCCTGAGCCAGGATCAAACTCTCCAAATTGGTATTTAGAAAGAGCGATTGCTCATTTTGAAACATCTGACGAGAATTTGCATTCTCTAATTTTGGATCTCACCGAAGTGATTTCCGATACTCACTCGTTGTTCAGTTTTCAAAGATCAAATTCTCTTTTTTTCGTTGTCGTTGCTTGTCAGCAGCGACCTTTATAATATATCATGCAGCCCTCGTTTTTGTCAACATCTTTTTTTGATTTCTTTTTTTCGTTGATCATCGTTTGCTTTTCAGCTTTACGATGTGTCGGAGGGACGAGTTATAATTTAACACAGTATTAACACAGGAGTCAACTCTAAATATTGCCAATGGTTATCTGCCCATTCTGGTTAAGGGCAAATAAAAAAAGAGAGCGAACATCCTCTCCTTATCTTGGCCTATTAAGCTTAATTAATTCCCTGGTGAGCTGCTATATATTTATAGTGTGTATCGAACCGTATGCCCTTCAGAAGCATCATCCGCCCAAGAGGTGATTTCCCTAATCAGGGAACGGGATACCATCTTACGAAGCACGAGCGGCAATTCGGCTCCAAGCGGGCTAAGACCTGAATGCTGCAGCAGTTCTTTGATACTCCATGACTCATTGCGGCTCCCGAGAATATCCAGCAGCATAGTACAACAGTCAGACATCTTCGACATAATTGCAAACTCACAGGCAAGCAGAATGAGCTCTACTCTTTGCTCAAGCGTTTCGGTGCTGACCGTCAGCTCTTCATAGAGCTTGTGAACGGAGGTATTCAGGCTTTTAACCTGCTCCCAAACTGCCGGATCGGGAAAACACCCCGCTTCACTGACTTCAATCCGGGCCCAATGATACAAAGCTATAAGTACACAGTTGTATGCATCCATGGTAAAGCCTGCTTCACTGTAACGCTTGGATTTCACATACATATGCAGGAAGCGGGCAAATTCCATAAATAAGACCCGTTCCTTGAGCGGTCCCTGGAATTGTGTGATCTCCCGGCGCATCTCTCCCAAAATCCCTTTGGGGTCCCAAATAACTTCTCCAGCTATAAGGCTGGTAAGGAGTTCATTATTATCACCCGCCATCACAGCCCGCTCCAAAGCAGATATACCGACGTGTACAGACTGTGTTCGTCTCTCACCGGCTATGGTATGGGTTATAACCCGTTCTTTCTCTTGTTCCTCGTGCAGCATCAATACCACCATATCAAAATCGTGGAGCAGCGCGCTCTGAAACGGAGCATTGCCCTTCTGCCGCAAAGCTACGGCCCCCAGAACATTCTCATCGAACGTTTCTCCACTCAATAGGGTCAAATTGGATAGTTCCATACTTCCCTCCATCAAATTTGGCGATTTTGCGTCCAGTCAGTTATAATTCTCTTAAATATTAATATTCTACATATTCATGGCAGTTCCTTCTGGACGTCCGAACTATATTTTAGTTAGGAGCAAATACTCATGAAGATGAAATCGGCTAAAATCAATGCTTTTCGCACTTGGGGATTACTGCTCACCATGCTTGGAATGGGCCTCATGATTCTTGGAACGGCCGGAATTGTATTCTGGGGCTCAGCAGGTAAAGTATTTGCTGCGGTAGGACTCGTTATCGGTCTGATTTCGATGATGGCCAGTCTGGCAATATACTTTTGGGCAGGTATGCTGTCTACGAGTGCGGTTCAGCTGGAATGCCCGGAATGCCACAAGCTGACCAAGATGCTGGGCAAAACTGACCGCTGCATGTTCTGCCACACCATCCTCACCCGCGATCCGGCACAGGCAACCATTACAGCAGAGCAGTTAGAGAGCCAGCAGCAATAATGAATCAGCATTATGCAAGTCCATCTTCAATATTATCTTCTCCTCCGCTGAAGAATCGCTGAATACCAAAAACAAGGGGCTCCGTTTCAGGAGCCCCTTGTTTTTTTTGAGAAACCCTATTTACTAATCTCCTGCAAAGCCTCCCACGCCTCAAGTGTCCCAAAGCTGCGGGTCCAGGATGCTACTCCCCCAAGTCCAAACGACTTAGCGAGCTCAACTCTCGATTTCAGGGACACCTTATCCTCAATCCAAATTTTGTGAAGCGCACCGTCTTCCTTGTATTCGACATAGTTCTGGCCAGAGTCATTGTCAAACTTAGGCGTCAGTTTTTTCTCGGACAGAATCTCCTGAACGGAAGACATGCCGACAGCCTTAGAGCTGACTTTCGTCTCTCCCTTTTCCGTGGTCTCTGTCCAGATGCGGGTATACAGCGGAACACCGAGAATCAGCTTCTCAGCCGGCACCTTATCTTCATCAAGAATGCGGCTTATAGAGCTCTCCACCCAAGGCAAAGATGCTACAGAGCCTGCTGTGGGGCTGGATGCCCAATGCTCGTCATAAGCCATTACAATGAGAAAGTCCGCTACCGAACCAAGCGCCTTCCGGTCCAGGAACAATGACCACATTTCACTGTTAGACTTGGGTGTGACGTCTATGGAGACAATCAGGTTTTTGGCCTGGGCCATCGGCTTCAGCTCCCGCATAAACTGCGTGACATTCTCTCCATCCTTCGTATAAACGTTCTCGAAATCAATATTTATCCCGTCCAGATCATACAGATCTGCATATTCCAGCATCTGAACGATTGTAGTCATCCGTTTCTCATAGGTTGATAACGCCTGCGTGGTAAGATCCGCCTCGAAACTGTTGCTCAGCAGTCCCCACACCTCCATACCTTGCTTGTGAGCCCATTGCACATAGGCACTATCCGCCTGGCTGCGTACATTACCCTTCACGTCTACAATCCGGAACCAGGTCGGGCTGACAACGTTAACTCCAGGCAGTTCACCGAAATTTGCAGGGTTAGGCTTGCGCTCATATACGGCCTCCCAGAACATGTTCACTGGTTTCCCTTTCCAGCTGCGCTCTGCACGGGAAGGCTCAGATACCTTCTGTTCCACTGTCTTCTGCCCGTCTGCTGTAATGTCGCCAGCCTTCACATACCCGGTATAACCGCTGCTCATCTGCACATACAGCCAGTCCTTATTATCCGCATTCCAGATTCTGACGATTGTTCGGGGGGCCATATCCGCAATAATTGGAGCGTGAATTGACGCTTCACTGCGCAGCGCCTTCGTCCGGCCGCCCTCCTCGCCTTTAACTGTGCCAAGCGGTACACTTTCTCCGGCAGTCATCAGCAGAACAGCACCTGTACTAGTATCTTCCTCAATTTCAAAGCCATACAATTCCTCAAGGGTATCGGCCGGAAGGTACGTCACTCCATCCTTTTCTTCAGGAGCAAGCCGGAGCTGGATCGGCTCATTATTCAGACTCGCGGAGGTTGAATCCTCTTGCATATACAGCAGGTCATTATCCGTAGAGAGAATAACCGACTTGCTGGCTTCCTCATACCGGATCGCCGAATCAACATATTTTTGTAAAAGGGGAAGCGGTAAAAGCAGACCGTCACCGGTCCCTGCGGCAGAATAGCCGGTTAGTTCACCCTTAACGAACACAGGCTTCTCAAGGCTTTTCCAATCCGGATCGATATGCGCACGGTTTGGCAGTACATAAAAAACAATCCAATAGGCGGCTGCGGCAATAATAACAAGCCCTAATAAACGGCGAAAGCGGCTTCCGCGCTTGTTAATGCGTCCCTGTCTCTGTCTGCTATCCAAAATATTTATCCTCCAAAACTATCAATTAAATTTAAGTGCAGGTAGTCAATCTTAAGTATACGTTATGTTCATCCTTTTGGTTGCGCTAATCTGCTGGAAGTCCAGGCATTAAATGGCCTCAGTACTCAATAAAAAAACGTGTGGCTTCCGTCACCGGATTCCGCACGTCATAAATTTTGCCTATTAAGCTATGCTACTCTTGGTCCCTCAATGCCGTTTCTCGCTGCAGCATTTACAAACCCCGTACAATTCTAAGCGTAATCCATGAATTTTGAAGCCTGTTGCCTGTTCGGCAGAATGCTCAACCTCATGGAGTGAAGAATAACTGAAATCTTCGATTTTACCGCATTCTTGGCAGATGACATGGTAATGATCGGACACATTGGCATCAAAACGGCTGGAATTATCACCGTAGGTTAACTCGCGTACCATACCGGCTTCCATGAACATTTTCAGGTTATTATACACTGTCGCCACACTCATGCTCGGAAACTGCGGCTCAAGCGCACGGTAAATATCGTCTGCCGTAGGATGATTCAACGCTTCCATCAGATACGTAAGAATCGCATGACGCTGGGGTGTAATACGGACACCGGTAGTCTTCAATTGTTCCAATGCATGTTGCACGCCACTACCCATCAATTCCACCACCTCTAAATTAAATACCATAATAAAATAACTATACTGCAATTGTAGAACCCGGATTTGAATGTTGTCAACGTGCCAAGTACATTATATTGATTATTATATAATAAAAATTACTTTTTTCAATATTTCCTCACATTTAGGTTGCTGTTCCCTTCAACATGCAGCTTAAACTCGCCGGTCCCTACTTCGCCGGAAATTGTCTTTTTGTCGATGGTAAGCTCAGGGAAGTCCGTGTTAATATCCCCGTAGCCGCTTGATCCGTCTACTTTGTAATTGCCTGCCTGGGGCAGATACAGATCAATGTCTCCCACCGCGCTGTACACATCCCAGTCCCCGCCAAAAAACTCGGAGCGGATAGTAACTTTGCCGTTCAGCGATTCGGCGTGCAGCTTCGCTCTTGCACCGTCAATCTCCAGATTGCCGTTCTTGCTGGCAAGATTCACTTCATCTCCGCTGCCTGTTACCGAGATATTGCCTACAGCCGTAGACAGCTTCAGAGCACCTGTAACATCCCAGGCATTCATCTTTCCGCCGCTGGTGGTCAAATCCACACTTCCCTGCACTGTCCGGGCACGAACCGCACCGTTCAGTGTTTTCCCCTTCACATTCCCGAATATACGGTGCAGAATGAGCTCTCCGTTCCCTGTCTCTAGCAGAATATCCTCGATTGCTTCCACGTTCTGCAGAGTGATGCCGCCATTCATCGTCCGGACATCCAGATTAAAGCGGCGGTCCTCCGGAAGCGAAATCTCAAGGTCCATCCGCGGCTGCCGTTTGCCGGAGTCACCATAGGTTTTATATTGAGGGGTGATTTTTATGGTTGGCCCCTCGGTTACTTCTACGAAGGATTGCTCCGATATCGCTTCAGCCTGCGCTCCTTCCAGCTGGTCCACCCATACAGTAGATGTAATCTCGATATCTTCTACCGGGGCGCGATGAATGAGAATATCGCCATTGATGCCATCAACAGCGATTTTGGAGGTGCTCAGCTCGACGGGTATAATCAGCGGAGCTTTTTCAAACCGGCTGCCTTTGGCTTCGCCGTAATCTACTGCCGACACAGTCAGATTCATGCTGACCCGGTTCCATAAATGAAGGTAATGCTCTTGTTCCGCTACGATAAATACGCTGGCACCCAGTATAACTGCCGACAGCAACCCCCGCAGATCCATTCTGGCCCTTGGACCTTTGGGCACAGAACCTCTGCGGCGTGCTAAAAAGGAAATGAGCAGATACTCCACACCCCATAACACAGGGATCAACGGCCACCATTTTAACAGCAGCAGCATGTTATCCGTATCATTCCGCCAATCCAGCAGCAGGAGTACCCCCACCACTGTGAGCAGCATAGCTGCAGTATATCTGCCGACACGCCGGGGGCGCCGTTCATTGCTTTTGCGGATAATCAGCCCTTTAGCAATTTCGCGTGCTCCCAGCCACAACCCCCCACATATCAAAAGTCCCGCAATTACTTCACTCGCGTACATCTCGATGAATTGCTGCAGCCAGACCGGTTTTTGCCGGAAAAGGAACATCAGCGCCCCGCCAAACAGCAGCATGAGTCCAAAAGAAATACCCGGCTCGCTGATAAGGGCACGATGCCTAGAAGGTTTAGTTGTTGTTATTGGCAGTTCAGGATCGGTCTCCTCAGGGAAGCGAAGAATCCGGTCTACCGATTGCAGCACATCATACACATTATAGAAATAAATGACAGGAATCAGCAGGGCCAGTAAAATAAGCAGCGGCACATTAATCTGCATGCCAATGGATGAGAAATACAGCATCGCCGCGATGTCCAGCAGTATGATGAAGATGAAAGAAATCCCTTTGCGGAGAAGCCCGAAATAGAGATGTCCGGTTCCGGGAATCAGAGCCGCCAGCAGCCCGGCAATAAATTTGCGCTTGCGGGTGCGCTTTTTCTGGCGCGGAGGTATTATAGGGGGATTGGGCACCATGACGGATTCATCCTTCTGCTCGGAACTCATCTCGGGAGTCCTCCTTCCATAAAGTTTATGTTGTTTCCTGTTCAAAGCTTACCACTCCGATAAAATTCGATCAGCTCTACGCCCGGAGCCACTTCCTCAACACCGGCAGGAATAAACCCATGCTTCGTATAGAGTGTAACGGCCGGAGTATTAAGCTTGCCCGTAGATACAATGAACTGTGCCATCCGGGAGTAATGTTCAAAAATAAATTCCAGCAGGCCTCCGGCCACCCCCTTGCGGAAATGATCCGGATGTACCATCATCCGGGTTACCGTCAATTTGCCAGGTGACTCTTCCAATACAGCAACAGCGCCCATCAGATCACCACTGTCGTCAAAGCAGCCGTAGAACTCTTCTGTAGATCCTGCCAGCATGTCTCTCGTCTCCAGCAGCGGCGGAATCTCGTTAAAGCCTATCAGCTCAGCTTCCAGCCGGTAGGCCTTGTGCTGCAAGCTCCAGAGCTCGCTTAATGTGAAGGCATCCTGCAGGTCCAGCTTAATTATTGTATCCATCCGTACAGTCCCCTTATATGCTGTTCAGGGCCTGCCGTTGCCGACAAGCCCTGAACTTTTAGATCCTATAATAAATTACCCAAAAACCGGGTCTAGCTGTTAAGCACTTCAGCCAGCAGCGTATTCACCAGACCCGGATTAGCTTTACCTTTACTCTCTTTCATTACCTGTCCTACCAGGAATCCGATCGCCTTCTGTTTACCCGCTTTGTAGTCCTCTACGGATTGCGGATTCGCAGCGACGACATCTTCAACGATTTTTTTGATTGCACCTTCGTCGCTGATCTGCACCAGGCCCTTTTCCTCAACGATCACGGCAGGCAGCTTTCCGCTTTCCAGCATTTCTTTGAACACGGTTTTGGCAATCTTGCTGCTGATGGTGCCGCCTGAAATCAGGTTAATCATCTCACCTAATCCCTGCGGAGTGATTTTCACCTGCGGCAATTCAAGGTTATTGCTGTTCAAGTAGCCAAGCAAATCGCCCATCATCCAGTTGGCAACTGCTTTGGCGTCCTTGGTATAGGCTAGACTGCCCTCAAAGAAATCAGCCAGCAGCTTGGAGGATGTCAGTACGCCAGCATCATAGGCAGTAAGTCCGAATTCCTCACTGTAGCGGGCCTGCCGCGCATCAGGCAGTTCCGGAATCGTCTGACGGATCGATTCTTTCCAGGCATCGTCAATGTGCAGCACAATCAGATCCGGGTCAGGGAAGTAGCGGTAGTCATGGGCTTCTTCCTTGCCGCGCATGGACAGGGTTTTGCCCTGGGCTTCATCCCAGCGGCGGGTCTCCTGCACCACAACACCGCCGTCGTCAAGGATTTCTCCCTGGCGGAACTGTTCATATTCGAGGCCGCGAAGCACACCGCGGAAGGAGTTCATATTCTTCAGCTCGGCACGGATGCCGAATTCCTCCTGACCCTCAGGACGCAGGCTGATGTTGGCGTCGCAGCGCATCGAGCCTTCCTCCATCTTCACATCGGACACATCGCAGTACTGCATGATTGCGCGGATTTTCTCCAAATAAGCACGGGCCTCTTCAGGCGAGCGCAGATCAGGCTCGGAGACGATTTCAATCAGAGGTGTTCCTACACGGTTGAAATCGACGAGCGACGCAAAGCCGCCGTCCACGTGGGTCAGCTTACCGGCATCTTCCTCCAGATGAAGACGGGTAATGCCAATCCGCTTCGTTTCACCGTTCACTTCAATATCGATCCAGCCGTTCAAACCGATAGGCTGGTCGTACTGTGAAATCTGGTAAGCTTTGGGCGAATCGGGGTAAAAATAGTTCTTGCGGTCAAACTTGCTGACGTCCCCGATCGTGCAGTTCAGCGCCATCGCCGCTTTCATTGCGTATTCCACAGCCTGGCGGTTAAGTACCGGCAGTACACCGGGATGCCCGAGACAAACCGGACAGGTATGGGTATTGGGCGGAGCACCGAATTCCGTGGAGCAGCCGCAAAAGATTTTGGACTTGGTATGAAGCTCCACATGAACTTCCAGCCCGATGACCGTTTCGTATTTAGACATAAATGATCTCATCCCTTAAAAGTTTTGTGAGCCAAAAACGCTTATCCGGCGGGAATTACAGCTGTGGGCGCTCTTTATGATAGTCTGTATTTTGTTCAAAGGCATGCGCAACACGCAGCACGGTGCTCTCGTCAAATTCCTTGCCGATAATCTGCAGGCCGACAGGCAGTCCTCCGGCAAAGCCGCAAGGAATGCTGACCGCAGGAATACCTGCGAGATTGACAGGAATGGTCAGAATATCGTTCAAATACATCGTCAGCGGATCTTCCGTCTGAGAGCCCAGCTTAAAGGCAGTCGTCGGAGCCGTCGGCCCGATAATCACATCATACTTTTTAAAGACCTCATCGAAGTCCTGCTTAATCAAGGTACGCACCTTCTGCGCCTTAAGATAATAAGCATCATAATATCCGGAGCTCAGCGCATAGGTTCCCAGCATGATCCGGCGCTTCACCTCAGGCCCGAAGCCGCGGCTGCGGGAATTGTGGTACAAATCAAGCAGACCGCCGCCTTCATCGACGCGGACGCCATAACGGACACCGTCGAACCGGGCCAGGTTGGAGGAAGCTTCCGAAGAAGCAAGCAGATAATACGTTGCTACCGCATATTCTGTATGCGGCAGAGAGACTTCTTCCCAGACGGCGCCAAGGCCTTCCAGCACCTTCAGTGCGGAGAGTACCGTCTCGCGGACAGATGCATCAACGCCTTCACCGATGTACTCTTTCGGCACCCCGATGCGCAGTCCGGAAACGTCACCGGTCAGTGCGCTGAGATAGTCGGGAATATCAACTTTGGCCGAAGTGGAATCCTGGGCGTCATATCCCGCGATCGCTTGCAGCACATAAGCGGAATCCTCAACGTTACGGGTAAGCGGGCCAATCTGGTCCAGTGAGGAGGCAAAGGCAACCAGGCCATAGCGTGATACCAGCCCGTAAGTCGGCTTAAGGCCAACCACTCCGCAGTACGAAGCGGGCTGGCGGATCGAACCGCCGGTATCCGAACCAAGCGCAAACAATACCTCCCCGGCAGCTACCGCAGCTGCTGAGCCGCCGCTGGAACCGCCTGGAACATGCTCCAGATTCCACGGGTTACGCACAGCCGCATAGGCGGAGTTCTCATTGGAGCCGCCCATGGCAAACTCGTCCATATTCAGCTTGCCGATCGTTACCGCATCCGCCTGGCGCAGCTTGGAAACAACGGTTGCATCATAAATCGGCTGGAAATTATCTAGAAACTTACTGGCACAGGTAGTGCGCAGCCCTTTGGTGACAATGTTGTCCTTGATCCCGGCAGGAAGTCCAAACAGCAGGCCGCGCGCTGCACCGGAAGCCAGCTTGTCATCCAGCGCCCGCGCTGACTGGCGTGCCCCCTCCTCATTTAGCGTTAGAAATGCGTGCACTTTACCGTCACGCTCTGAGATGGCGGCCAGCGATTGTTCGGTCAGCTCACTGACGGAAAGTTCTTTGCTGTGCAGCATGTTATGTAGTTCAGGCAATCGATATTGAAACAGGCTCAACATTCTTCCTCCTTTCGGTATAGTTATTCCAGTACAGCGGGAACTTTGAAATGTCCGTCTTCGTCTTCCGGCGCGTTAAGCAGAGCTTCTTCCTGGGACAGGCTCTCTTTCACGATATCATCACGCATAACATTGCTGACCTGCAGCACATGCGTGGTGGGCTTCACATTCTCCGTATCGAGCTCATTCAATTTCTCAGCATATTGTAATATAGCATTCATTTGTTCAGTAAAAGTAGCCTCTTCTTCCGGGCTTAGTTGCAGTCTGGCCAGCTTGGCCACATGCTGCACATCTTTGACAGTAATGCTCATAAGGAATATCCCTCCTGTTTAAAGGGCTAAAGCGCCCGGATAACGTTTTTAATTATATTGTAGAAGCCTGGACAATTCAATGCGCTTGTCATTTCATAAGGCTATCCTAGCAGAACAGCCCCACCAAAGTGGGGCTGTGTCCATGCTGCTCATTACTTCTATAATTAGCATCCTATGATTTCTGTTTAAACAAGAAGAAACGGCTTTGCCGTCCTGTTCAGGACGGTATCCGTTTCTGCGAGAAATAGAAGGATAATTTATTAAGTAAAACATATTAATTCTTACATTTCAAAAAAGCCGGCTTTCGCCGGCCTCCCTTAAATCCAAGCACGAAGATTCACCTGTTTGATGAATTCTGCCTGGGACAAACCTTCTTTGGGCGCTGTTTCCGCTTCTTCCGTTTCCGCATCCTCGCCGTTCATTAGATGATGAAACAGCTTCTCATTGTGCGTCGACAAAGCATAATCGATCAACGCCTCGTGCGTAGCTCTCTCCGCTTCCGCCACCAGCAATTGTTCTTCCGCCTCAATATCCTCAGCGGTAACGTAAAAATTTCTGTTGGCCTGAGGGACACGGATGACGTAATCAAATGCATTGTCTGGATTGCGGTCATAAGCAATCAGGTAGCCGTAGTCTCCGATAGGAAGACTCTGTTCAAAAGCATCCGCAACAATGACAATCTTCTCTCCTAACCGCAGCATCGTCCTACCTCCTGCTTCAAAATCTATCAAGGTTCTACTTGTTTCAACAGTCTACTAAAAAAAGCTAGAGCTGTCCAGCAGCAGGAGGGATGTTTAATGAAAATTCACAAATATTTTCTGAAAACGAGCGGGAGCACTCGTTAACAGCCACAAATTCAGCGTTATTCTATCAGTCAGGCAATTTATTCCTGCCCATTAGCATTGCAGCCCCGGCTATACAAGCAAGAATCAGCAGTACGGCTGACAGTACCGGTCCAAGCCAGGCAACACTGCCTTCCGTTAGCTGTCCGGCTGATAAATCAGGCAAAGCCGCCGGCAGCCAGTCAAAGTCCGACGGGAGCAGGCTGTAGAGCAGTGACATTACCGCTGCGGACAGGAGCGCAAGAAAGGCAGCGGCCGGCCCGCGCATAAAAGCACTGAAGAGCAGGGTTAATGAAACAGCACTAAGCAGCCATAAACTGTAAAGGCCCGTAGCTGCCAGACAATCACTTACAGAAAGTGAACCCATTAGCTGTACGGTATAGTAGCCTGCTGCTGCGGCACCAAGTCCTAGAGCAATGAAGAGCACGGTTAAATGTGCCGCCCATTTGGCAAGAATAATCACCGCCGGAGCGATCGGCTTGACCATTAGCAACTCAGCCGAGCCGCTGCTCCGTTCCCCGGCCAGACTGTTCATGGCAGCCAGCGCAAGCACCAGCATGCCGATGGTCCCGTACTGTCCAAGCGCCTGTGCCATCACTGCTGCAGCACCCGGCATTTCATAGCCTTCCAGCATTCCGGGCGGCATATCTCCTGATGCCTTAAGAATATCCGGAAGGTAATACGTAGTAAGCGGCTGCATAATGCCCAGAATAATGAACACTACCGGGATCCATACCAGCCGGTAGCTTCGGAGCGACTCCAGCATTTCCTTCGAGTAAAGCGTCCAGAACTTCCTCATGATCCCACCACTTTCATAAACAGATCCTCCAGTGTAGAGGATCCGGCTTCAAAATGCAGCAGCGGAATGTTAAGGCCGGCCGCCTCCTGCAGTATGGTCCGGCGCGCCAATGCAACGTCAGCGACATTAAAGACGGCATTTCCTCCTGATATTTGCGACGCTTGAATAAACGGCTTCAGGGCAAGACTCTCCAGCCACCCGGCAGCTGCACTTCCAGTCTCCACAGACAACCGGATCACTGGCAGGCTGTATTGCAGGCGGAGCTGTGACAGTTCTCCCTGCACTGCGATCGTACCCTGATTCATCAAAATAACGTTATTGCATATTTCTTCGGCATCGTGCAGCACATGAGTAGAGAAAATAACGGTGGTCTCCCCGCGGATTTCCCGCAGCAGCTCCATCACTTCCCTGCGGCCGATCGGATCAAGCGCCGAGACTGGCTCATCAAGCAGCAATAGCTTGGGCCTGTGAACCAGCGCCTGTGCCAGGCCCAGACGCTGCTTCATCCCTCCGGAGTAGCCGCCAATGCGCCGGCGGCCAGCAGCGGCAAGGCCTACCCTCTCCAGGGCTGCAGCAGATACCTTAGCCGCCTCCCGGGAAGGAATGCCGCTCAGCTTGGCCGCGAAGACCACGTATTCCAGCCCGCTCATCCAGCGGTACATAGCCGGTGATTGCGGCAAATATCCAAGCTCCTTACGGTAATCGGTTCCCGGCGGACTGCCGTTAAAAGAAATCTGACCCGCGGAAGGCGGCAGAAGCCCGGCAAGCATCCGCAGCGTTGTTGTCTTTCCCGCACCATTCGGACCCAGCAGGGCAACACATTGCCCCGCTTCGATTTCAAAGCTGATATTGTCTACTGAGCGTTGCTTGCCGTAGCTCTTGCTTAATCCTGTCACTTCAAGCAGCGTCATCAGCTTTCCTTCCTTCCAATTGTAAAATACGCTATGCTGCCCAGAAGGTTGCCGAAGAGCAATAGGAGCACCCATAGCCACTTTGGCCCCCGGACCTGTTCCGCCTTAGCCAGAGAAAACAGTCCGATAATTGCCAGCAGAGCCTGTAAAGCCACCAGCGGCCAAATCAACCCCCAGTTCACCTCGTCCATGATTCATACCTCCAAAACTCCTTATTGTATTCCGCTAAGCTAGTTAAGACTGCCAGGTCAGCGCTTCTGACCCGTTCTCCATCGGTCCGGCAAAATGACAACCAGCAGATACACTATTATCGGAGTAGGCGCCCCGGTCAGCCCCCACAGACCCCAAAACCACGCCATCTTTCCTTTATCCCGCTTACGCGCATCGCGGAAAAGCCAGGTTCCCTGCAGCAGCAGCACAGCCGCGATACAAGCCCACAGCCAATAAGGCACGTCCTGCAGCTCCTTCACTGTTCCCCATCCTCCCGTCGCAGTCTGAACCGTGTTACTGCATAACCGCCGAGTGCAGCTAGGGGGAAGGCTGCCTGGAGTATCCAATAGATTACAGGTGCATTGCCCAGAACAGTCAAGATTATCATGAGCAGGAACAATGCCACAAACCAAAACAGCAGCAGCTCCTTACGGCTCTGACGGCGCCGGCGAAGGGCTTCCGCGGCAAGAAACTGCTCCACTGCCGGCAAGGATGGCGGGGAGATATCGTCATACTGCGCATCCAGGCGTTCAAGCCCGGCTGACAGCTTATTCAGCAGTTCCTGATCTATATCATTTCTCATCCTCTTTCAGCTCCTTTCGCAGTTGATGAAGACCTGCAGACACACGCGATTTAACAGTGCCGGCAGCAGTCTCAACAATAATGCCAATCTCCTCATAGCTATAGCCGTAATAATGTTTCAGCAATACAGCAACCCTCTGGGGTAATGGCAGCCTGGAAAGCGCATCAAGCACTTCACTCCACTCCATATTGCGGCTCTCAAACCGCCAGCGGATGGCTGCCGCACCCTGCTCCTGGCGGAACCACTGCGTCTCCCGCTTCCAGCGCCGTTTCCGGTCAATATATAACCGGGTAGCAATCGTGATCAGCCAGGAGGAGAACGAAGAGGACCCGTTATAAGTACCGATCTTCTCCATGCAGCGCACCATGGTATCCTGGGCAAGCTCTTCCGCCAGAGAGGGATCCATAGTAGCTTTAATTAAATATTTGAACAAGAAGGTATAATGTTCCCGCAGCAGCTCAGCCAGCGCCGAAGCATCGCCCTGCTGCGCCCGCTTGATCAACTCCAGCGTCCCGTCGCTCATTGGCCCCTACATTCCCTTCTTCATTCATTCACTTCTGTAATACGAACAGGTACAGCAAATCGTTCATTCACGGTCCAGATAATTTTGCAGCTCCCACAATCTGCGCCGCCAAGGCTGAATACTCCCGTGTCCGCCGGGAAACCTCCAGAAATACAATCTGCTCCGTATCTTCTCTCCGCCTGAAGCATCATTAACAGCCGGGGGATAAAATACGATATCTCCGGCGCTCTCTCCCGTTGTTTTCTGCTGTCCCTTATCCAGACGATAGTATATATCGTTCTTCAATGCTCTGCCTCCCATGCGAAATAAACCTGTATATAAACAAAAAAAGAACGCAAACCGGGATTAATTTCCGCAGTCTGCGTGCTTCGCGAGGTAAATGTTACATTTAATTAACAGTATTGTAGCAACTTTGTATCTTTCTGTCCATCTCTATTTTCCCGCTTTTTGTCGCATAGTATAGAATTGCATCACTGCGCAGGCACATACGGGTTGTTCTGCCGCTCGAAACCGATGGTCGTCCGCGGGCCGTGTCCCGGGTATACCTTCACTTCTTCGTCCAGGCGGTAGAGCTTTCCGCGGATGGAATCGATCAGATCCCGCTCCCGGCCCCCGGGCAGATCTGTGCGTCCTACACCGAGCTTAAACAGGA
Organism: Paenibacillus pedocola; assembly: GCF_031599675.1. Lineage (NCBI taxonomy): Bacteria > Bacillati > Bacillota > Bacilli > Caryophanales > Paenibacillaceae > Paenibacillus > Paenibacillus pedocola. Next base: position 5,580,142 of record NZ_CP134223.1, read on the forward strand.
CATCCCCGGAAAACAGGTCATTCCCGCACAGGAAGCTGACGCTTCCCGGCGAATGGCCCGGGGTGTGAAATACACGGAAGGTGAGTCCGAGCAGTTTCAGGGTTTGACCCTCTGCAAGGTCATATTCCGCCGGTGCTGTACTTATCGGAGGTGAGGCATCCGGCCACATCAGTGAACCGTTCAGCTTGGGGCTGCCGAGCCATTCACTCTCCAAGGCATGTAAGTATACCGGGCAATTCTTCGCTTTACGGATTTGATCGACACCGCCGATATGGTCAAAGTGGGCATGCGTCAGCAGGATCGCTTCGATTTCCATACCTTCTGTAGCACGCACAAGCGCAGCCGGATTCATGCCGGGGTCGACAATCACGCCGCGCTGCGGATCAGCTCCGGTTAACAGATAGGCATTGGTCTGGAGCGGTCCCAGATTATAGGAACGAATATTCAGCATACAGATCAGAAGCCGGAAATCAGGCTGCGCAGCTCTTTGGCAATAACTGCGTGTGACTCCGTTCCTTCCCCGTAGGCCTGCCCCATTGCCTTGCGTACTTCCGCGATTTTGCTCTCATAGTCGGCTGCTTCCCTGTCCGGGTTCTCCTGTTTAAACGTGCGCATCAGTGACTGCACATGTTCCGGACGGGGCCCCCAGTGACCCAGAACATAACCGCCGGTATCAGCAAAAATGACAACAGGCACGGATCTTCCGCCCATGGTCAGAAAATCATCCATAACTTCCTGGTTTTCTTCCAGAATCAGCACTTCAGTCTTGATGCCCGCGGTCTCCAGAATCCGGAACACGACCGGCACATTGCGCACAACATCCCCGCACCAGTCTGCAGCCAGAATAAGCACGCGCAGGTCATCGCGGTGGTTCAGGCTCTCGAAATATTCACGGTCTTCCCCGTTGTCCCAGGCAAATTTCTCGTACCAGGATTCAAAGGCCTGCTGATTTTTGGTCATGCTCTCTACGAACTGGCGCGGAGTCAGGCCCTTACCGAATTTATGAGCTACATTCTGTTTCATACTGCACTACCTTTCTTTTTGGATTTGTACCATTTGAACAGGAAGTATACAACGATAATAGCAATTGCGGCCAGAATCAGCTCATGGGTATATTTAGCGGCGACCTCATCAATCGTCTCCCATTTATCGCCAAGGGTATAGCCCAAATAAACAAAGAGGGTGCTCCACGGTATTACTGCAAGTGTTGTGAGCAAGGTGAATTTACCCAGCGGCATGCGTGAAATTCCGGCAGGCACAGAGATGGCGTGGCGGACAACCGGAATAAAGCGCGCGGTAAAGATGACACCAGTGCCGTACTTTTTGAACCATTCCTCGGAATGGTCGATATGTTTTTTCTTGATAAAAATGTACTTGCCGTACTTCTCCAGTACAGGCCTTCCGCCATAACGGCCGATCCAGTATACAAAAATCTGGGCAATTACTCCGCCAACCGTACCAAAAAGAATCGCTCCAAAAAAATTAATATCGCCTTGTGAAACCAGATAGCCGCCGTACGCGAGCACAATTTCACTCGGAATCACTTCAATCATCAGCCCGATCATAATCCCAAAATAGCCAAGACTTTGAATCCATTCAAACAAATGCGAGATCAGATCAGAAATAAAGTGCATATGCAGCTCCTCCTCCCGTTTTATACAGAGTCTATCCGGCTGAGAACCCGGCCTTCCTCTGCTCTATGTACCCAGCTTCTCCTAGCCTATTCTAGCATATGCAGGCTTACGACTTCTACTTGAGGCCAAGCTGCGGCGGCCGCCTGGGTCTGAGTCTATAAATATAAAGCTGAGCAGCACCGATCAAGGATTGTAATCGCGGAAAATAATGGGCCAGATTCCTTGTCCGGATACGGCTCTTTTGACCAAACGCATCCAGGTATTGACAGTTGATAAATTCAATGCGATTATACATTTAGATAATTATTTAAATATCGAAAGGTTGGATAGAGAATGAACGAATCTTTCAAGGCGCTCGCTGATCCAACCCGAAGACAGATTATCCGGCTGCTGCGAGAAAAGGACCGGACCGCCGGAGAAATCGCCGACTATTTTCAGATGACCAAGCCCAGCATCTCGCATCACCTCAATGCCCTGAAGCATGCGGGTCTGGTACAGGATGAGCGCAAGGGACAGTTTATTGTGTATTCGCTCGATACGACTGTGCTTGAAGAGGTGCTCGGATGGTTCCTGGAATTAACCGGCACAGGGAAAAACAGTTCTGACAAGGAGGACTAGTATTATGAAGGATTTCAAATGGAAATGGCAGGACACGCTGATTGTAATTTTCGGAGGGCTCGCACTGGGCTATGCACTGATCAATTACAGCAAACTGCCCGCTCAGCTTCCTTCCCAGTTCAGCATCACCGGAGAGGTCAACTCCTACTGGCCCAAAGGCTCGATCATTGCACTCGGGGCATTTATGGGCCTTATTTTCCCTATTGCTATGCAGTTCATCCGCCGGATTGATCCCAAGAGAGAAAACTACAGTAAATTTGAAGATGCTTATAAAATGATCCGCCTGGCTGTAGGAGTACTGTTCGATGCCGTCCTGGTGCTTTCTGTAGCCAAGGGCCTGGATGAGCATTTTGCGGCAGGTAAAATAGCTATCGCGGCTATCGGAGTATTATTTATAGCACTCGGCAATTACATGCCGCAGATTAAAGATAACTATTTCACAGGCATCCGGACACCGTGGACGCTCGCAAGTCCTGAGGTGTGGCGGAAGACCCACCGGTTCTCCGGGTATATGTGGACGATCGGCGGAGTGCTGATTGCGCTTGGCGCTTTTATGCCGAAGACCCTGTCTATCAGCCTGATTATCACTGCCCTGCTGATCGCGACGATCATTCCCTATGTTTACTCCTGGCTCATTGCCCGGCAGATGAAGGTATAAGCCGGGTTAAAACGAATGCCGCAGACAGCTGCTTGCTCGCGTAAACCGCTGCAAGCAGCTCCTTCAGCTCCATATTCAGCATATCCGCCGACTCGTTAAATTCGAACCGGCGGTCATTGTGCTGCCTGCCTTTACTACGCTCCTGTAATGCCAGCAGACGGTATTGCCTCAGCAGCTCCAGCCCGGCAGAAGCGCTGGCTGCAGCTCGCTGCTGATCCCCCTTTAACAGATTCCGCCGCCCCAGCTCCAGCATGCCTTCTGCCGCTTTTGCCTGCTTGGCAGCATTAAAGCTGTCAAGCTGCAAGCTTCTCCGCACCCAGTACAGCGCCTTCCCGGGATCATCGCCTGTCATATACGACCCCGCCAGTGCCCAATGTAAACCAGGGTTCTCCGGAGCATAAATCAGACTGCTCCGCAGCAGATCTATTCCCTGCTCTCCCGGAAGCAGCCGCGCGAGACTCACAGCAGCCTTGGGATCGCACGGATTCCATGCAAGGGATTCCCGCAGCAGCGTTATCTGAGCCGCAGGCTCAGCGGTCCGGACTGCCTGACTATACAATCTTTCGCCCATCATCATCTGAAAGGAAAGCCAACTGAACGCCAGACAAATACAGATTAGGATTAGCCGCACCCCCGCCCGCTTCGCCCCCATGAAGCCGCGGATATGAGACCGGCGGTTAAAGGCTGGTTGTACGCGGACAGGCGGTGTTTCAGAGGCCGCGGTTACGCGCTGCCGGGATTCGGCATGCGCCATCGCCAGCAGCAAAAACAGCAGCAGCCAGCTCAGGCCGTAGCTCCAGTCGAAATCGGCCGCGGCATGCAGGACGATCACCAGCAGCGGAGGCAGCAGCCTTGGGGCGTTCCTGCCGGTCATCCAGACCGCTGCCAGCAGCAAGAGCAGCAGAACGGCAACACCGGCAATTCCGAGGTTCAACAGGAAGTCGAGATAACCGCTATGCACCTGGCTGCCCACATAGGGGCGGGACTGGGCGGCGAGGTACGCGCTGTGCCACGTCTCGCCCCCCTGCCCCAGCCAGGGCGCTTCCCCCGCGAGCTTCCAGGCATCGCGGTACATCAGTCCGCGAGCACTGACCGTCGAGGACGGTCCGCTGATCCGCTCGCGCAGCTGGCCGAGGACGGCGGTGCCCGCCGCCGTCCAGAGCGCCGCCGCCAGCAGCAGCAGCGCGGCCCGGATCCCGCCTGCCGCACGCCGGCTGCGGCGGCACAGCCACAGGCCGGCCAGCAGCGCGCCGGCCCAGAACCCGGCCAGCAGCAGCAGGCCGGGCAAGGGCTCTACCGCCAGCCCGGTGCGGGCCAGCTGGCGGTAGAGCAGCGCCGCGGCGGCTACGGGCGCGGCGCCGGCGGCAAGAAGCGGCGCGGCCAGCCGCCGCTTCCAGAGCAGGGCTGCGGCGGCCGCGCAGGCCGCAGCGAGCAACGCGCCGCGCGACTCGCTGAGCAGCAGCGCGGCGGCGTACGGGAACAGAGGCAGCATACGCAGCGGCTGCCTCGCGGCACGGAACGCGCGGTGTTCACCGCGCGCGTGATGCCGCGCAGCGGCATCACCGGAGGCGAGCGCAAACATCCGCTCCAGCAGAAAAACTGCCATCACGGCGCCAAAGGCGTTCGGGTACTGGAGCAGCCCGCCCAGTCTGGCCCCCGTCGCACTGATTTCCGGCGATGCCGTATGGGCAACAGCAAAGCGAAGCGGCAGTCCGCCGCATACAGCCAGCAGAGCACTGAGGCTGAACGTTATTCCCAGCCCGTGCCAGACTACTGTTAGCAGCCGGGATCCCCAGCGGGTACCCGCGCACAAAAAAGCAAAAAAGGCAAAGCTGGCATAGAGTCCCCAGCGCAGCAGCTCATTGACAGTGCCTTGCACGGATAAGGGGCTGTGCAACAAATGAAGAGCATACAGCACAACAATCAGCAGCGGGCCACTCAGTACGATTTTCGCCGCGGTCCCGCCGCTTTGGTATCCTCCATTGATATAGATTGAACTTGTAGTTTTTCTATTTTGGGATTGGCTGTGACGACAGAGAATGTATGAACTTCCAGCAACAGCAGCACACAGTACAAACCATACGGCCAGCATTCCATACATCTCCCGGGCAAAAAACATCCCGCGCAGCAGACAAGCCGCCGCTGCGGCCGTTATCACCAGTATCCCGCTCCCCCAAGCCGCAACAACCTGCAGCCGTCCCATTCCCTTATTACTCATCTCATTACTCCCGGATGATCAAGTTGCTAATAAGTATTTCCAGATTCACCCTAAAGCAACAACAAGCGTAGAGAAAACCCTACATACAAACAAACAGGACAGCCGCTCCGGTTGGAGGCATGCTGTCCTGTACGTTTTTATGCGATACTTTCATCAAATCCGCTTAAAGATTACCCGTCCGGCTGTTCCGGCAGCCTCAGCTCTGAGCCGTAGTCTCTGCAGGCAGCAGGTCGGCGCAGACACGTTCAAGGTAAGGCTTGGCCCCGAGAAAATCGCGGAATGCGCTGTATTCGCGCCATTTGGCGGCATTGTCGCCGCCGGTGCTTTTGACGGCACGGATAAGGATGTTCTTCGGGGTATGCTCCATATCGATGAATTCCAGCAGCTGGCTGCGGTAGCCCATAAGGTCCAGCAGTTTGGCCCGGATGGCATCGGTGGCCAGCGCCGAGAAGCGCTCCTTCAGAATTCCATGCGACAGCAGCGGGCTAAGCACTTCATTCTCAATCTGGTTAAACAGCTCATGCTGGCAGCATGGTACAGAGAGGATGACCGAAGCGCCCCAGCGGACTGCTTTTTCCAGAGCAGCGTCCGTGGCAGTATCACAGGCATGCAGAGTTACGACCATATCCACCTGATCCAGCTCATTGTAATCGGCAATATCACCCACCAGGAAGCGCAGCTGGCTGTATCCAAGCTTGGCTGCAAGCTGGCTGCAGTGTTCAATCACATCAGCTTTGAGGTCAAGGCCGACAATATTCAGCTCCCGCCGCTCACGGACAGCCAGATAATGATAGAGCGCAAACGTGAGATAAGATTTGCCGCAGCCAAAATCAACAATCGTCAGCGGCCGTCCGGCCGGCAGATCGGCCAGTACATCCTCAACCATCTCCAGGAAGCGGTTAATCTGGCGGAACTTGTCGTACTTCTTGGCAAGCACCTTGCCTTCGCTGTTCATAATGCCCAGCTCGACCAGGAACGGCACCGGCTCCCCCTCATCCAGCACATACTGTTTCTTGCGGTTATGTGCTAAGTCAGGCGCCTCCTGCTTGCTGGCTGATTTCGTCAGGATCGATACCTTGTATTTTTTGCTGATCAGCACCTGGTAGTCCGCTTCCACGGTACACAGCAGCGCCTGGCGGAATGTTGCCCGCAGCAGCGACATCATTTCTTCGGCAGCTTCCTCCGCAGGGATATTGCGGTGCTCAACCTTCGGTCCGGTATAGTAGGCAAACTGATAATGCAGCTTCCCTTTAAGCTCGACGGGTTTGACCTGCACTTTGGTGTAGGTGACCTCACCTTTGCTGCGCAGCTGACTTAAGGTTGCCGTAATTAAGGTGCGGCTGTTAATCACCTGCACTATTAATGTATTTAAAGATTCCACAGGGTACATCTCACTTTCGCAATTAAAAATGAAGAGCAGGCTCTCCTTAATATCATTATATTATAGCATGCCCGGCGTGCTTAGAGCAGATTCGTCTCCTGCCTAGCGGCAGCGGTGAGCTTCTCCCACTCAGCCTGCCCCTGTCTTACTTCTGCCAGCGGCAGGCCGCCAAGCTCCAAAGCCTCCGGCGCCGTGAGCAGCAGCCGGCCGTAAAGCTCATGCCCTTCTGCCGCAACATCCTCACCCTGCTCCCACAACCGGTACAAACTGTCTTCCGCCTTGGCATAGCGGCCAACAGATTCCAGATACGATAGCAGCAGCCGTTCTGTTTTGACCGGAAGCCGGTAAGCCTCTACTTCATTCAGAAGCTCATCGATTTCCTGCGTCATATGCATTAGATCCCGGTCGGCACCATGAAGGTCAGCGTACAGAAACAGATGCAGTGACCGCATTGACCGGAACAGCGCCGCTTCGGTATTTCCTACTGCCGCATAAATGCCGCCTTCCTCCTTGAGCAGCCGGGCCACACCCTGCAGCTTGTCGGACTCAATGATGCCGCCTAACCGGTACATATCAATAATATCCTCTACGGATAAGGAGTTTAACAGACGGGAGTTCAGGCGGAAATGCCGGCCCAGCAGCTCATCTACTTCCCATAAGGCTTCTGTTGTTTTCTTTTCCTGCTTCAGCGCAAACACTTTGGCCACCATGGCCGTCATATCCTCAATCATCCGGACGATATAATCTCTTCGGAACATCCTGTACACCCTCCCCGAGGCTGCGTCCTGTGCATATTTTCAAAAAAGCCGCAGTTAACAGATTATTAGATTGCTTTAGAATCATCTTAAACCATTCTATCCTTGTGCGCCACCGGGCGTCCCATAGCAAGAAAAGCATCATCGTAAAGAAAATTGAAATCATTGACAGAAAAAGAATACTGCCGATATAATAAGTTTAACCTAACCGATCTGGATTACAGATTGAACTATTATATAGATCGTATAAAACTAATAAACCTAGATTAGCGGATAAGGAGCGTTATGAAAATGAAAGATCCAAAGATTGGGCAAACACAGGAGCATCAGGATTCTGGACAACCGAATGCTCATATCCTGCCTCCACTCTCCATAACAGAGGAGCAGAACAAACTGCTGGAAAGCGCACTGCGGATCAAAATCATGCATGCGCTCGCGGATGAGCCGCTAACCTCCAAACAGGTAGCCGAGAAGCTGCACAAGACCCCCGGCAACATCCACTACCATATTATCAAGCTGTTTGAAGGCGGATTACTGGAGCTCGTCCGCACGGAAGTCTCCGGAGGGATCATTCAGAAATTTTACCGCTCCAAGGGGACCTTCTTCCATTCTGAGAACTTTAGGGGCTTTCAGTTCCGCAATGAAGACAAGATTGAGCATTTCACAACCCGGCTGACCTTATCCTCCGCGGAGCTAGCCGCTTTTCAGCGGGAGCTCATGCAGGTGATCACCGCCTGGGAGTCCAAAATTACTCAGGGTGATGAATATGGTATGGAGTTTGTCATCGGGCGCTTGCCTCATACAGATTCTTCGTCAGAACCGGAGGTGAGTCCCTGAATGAATCCGGTAACTGCAACCGAATCTGCCCGCCGCAATCCCATGCGGAACTTTGCTGCTCTGTTTGCGAATTCGCGTGCTTTCCCCTACTTGTGGCTGGGAAATCTGATTTCCTTCCTTGGCAGCTCGGTGACTATGGTGATTCTGCCTGTTCTGGTCTATTCCATGACCGGCTCCACGAAGACGATGGGCTTTGTAATGGCCATATATATGCTGCCTAATGTGATTATGCTGCCGATATCCGGCCATATTGTGGACCGCTACGACCGGGTCAAAATTATGATGGCGGCCGATATAGCCCGCTTCGTTATTATGGTTGCAATAGCTGTATTCTCATTGATCGGTATATTAAGTATACCTCTGCTGTACGTATTCATGGGATTCTATGGCCTGCTTGACGGCCTCTTCCGGCCTGCATATTCTGCGACTCAGGCTACTGTGTTCACAGCCGATATCCGGATTGCAGCCAATTCACTGACCCAGATGAGCACTCAGACCGTCCGGCTGATCGGCCCTTCTCTCGGCGGGCTGCTTGTTACTCATTTGTCTGCAGGTATCGGCTTCGGGATAGATGCATTTACGTATGTAATCTCCCTGTACTGCCTGATCTATCTTCGCAAAGCACTGATGCTGAGACTGCAGCCGAAACACTCTGCTGACTCCGTTCACACCCTTGAAGCAGCTGCAGCCCCGGCCGCTGCCCCTAACTGGATCGATGATTTCAAAGAAGGCATTGCTGTGCTGCGCAGCCATCCCTGGCTATGGATCACAATCATTACTTTCTCCTTCTTCAATATCTGTTATGCCGGAGTCACCAGCATCCTTATTCCCTGGCTGTTCAAGGTTCACCACGGCTGGCCCCCTTACGTATACGGACTTGCCGTCACCTGCTCCGGTGCCGGAGCCATTATTGCAGGGCTGCTATACAGTCTGCGCCAGAAATGGACCCATCGGGGGATTATGGCCTACGGCGGGGTAATCCTAAGCTGTCTCGCCCTGTTCTTGATGCCGTTTATTCCGAATGCAGCGGCGGCTATCGCCTTATTCGCGGTAGAAGGCTTCGGCCTGATGATCTTCGGCCTGATCTGGGAAATCAGCCTGCAGGAGCTCGTTCCGCAGGAAGCCTTCGGGCGTGTAGCCAGTCTTGACCTGCTGGGTTCATTCGCCCTGCTGCCGGTCGGCTACATTACAGTCGGTTGGCTGGCTGATCTTATCGGCGGCATTCCAACTATTGCGATCTTCTCAGGGCTTGGCTTACTCTGCGCTGCCTTTGTACTCAGCATTCCGGCAATCCGCAAGTTTCAATAGAATGTTTACTACAAGTGCTAATAGAAAAAACAGAGCAGTAATTTCTCCTTAACGGGAGAATTTACTGCTCTGTTCGCTTGGTGACTATATCTTATTTCTTGGTTACCGTTGCATGAACAAAATCTTTGATGACCTCTGCCAGACGTTCCGGTGCTTCATACATACTCATGTGCCCTACCCCGGAAATGGTCGCCTTGGTTACGTTAGCCTTATCCGACGTAAAGGTTCGTTCAGCCGGCACCAGGGTGTCTTCTGCACCGGCTACGAGCAGCACCGGGAGTGCTGTCGCAGAGATCACATCACGGCGGTCAGGGCGTTCCCGCATCGCCAGAGCGGCACCTGCTGCACCTTGCGGCGGTGTCTTGTAGCCGATTTCCTTAGCTCGTTCCAGCAGCTGCGGCGCTGCTCCCGGGGCAAATAATCCGGGTACCAGACTATCCACAAAGGCAGTAATTCCGTCGTTCTGAATGGTGCTGACACTTTTCAGGCGTTTCTCCTTCGCCTCGTCGCTATCCGGGTAGCCCGTGGAGTGAATCAGCCCCAACCCTTTCAGGCGGGAACCATGGCGCTGCGCAAAGGATAGTGTGATATAGCCGCCCAGAGAATGACCGAGCAGATACACCTTAGAAATTTCCAGCGCATTCAGCAAGGAAAGAACATCATCTGCCATCTGATCAATGCTGTATGCACCCAGCGGAGCATCCGATGCTCCATGACCGCGCAGATCGGGAGCAATGACCCGGTAGCTGCTGCTCAGAAACGGAATGACCTGCTCAAAATACGCAGAGCTTCCACAGAAGCCGTGCAGCAGTACAATGACTTCGCCCTGCCCTTGATCACTGTAACAAATATTACTTCCTTCACAACGAACATTTTCCATGACGGCTTCCTTCTTTCTATGTAGTAACTCAATCCGCATTGAGCTTATCTTAATTATTAATCAGATCACATCAACTTGAAACGAGCCCGAAGCCTTTAGCCGCAGCCAGTGCAATCTGCTCAGCCATGACCATTACCCGGTGCAGCGGTGTCGTCTGCAGCGTCCGGTACGGCCGCGGACCATTCACATCAACAATGGCAGCGAGACTGTAGTTCCCTACTTCAGGCAGGCTTAAGCCTACTGACTGTGCCGGACGCAGCGGCTGACTGGCAGCAAAATAAAAGCCGAGCGCAGCCGGCGGGCCCAGGCAAGCATCAATGGCTATAATAAGCTGCCCCTCCGGGATCTCCGCCATTCGTCTGATGAGATTATCCGCATCACAGGGCGCCGGCATCGTGCCGATGACATGCGGAAAACCATACTCCAGCAGCCTGCTGCCGGTCAAGGGACCCAGGGCATCTCCTGTGGACCGGTCCGTCCCGATACACAGAAAGGTGATGCTCTCAGCCGAATGCCGGGCTGCGATCTCCTGGAAGAAGGTACTCAGCTTGCCTGCATCCATTTTGATCCGTTTTCTGCTTTCCTGCTCCCTGATTGCCACCTCTCCTAGCCCCCTTTACATGATGATACCTGCGGTTTATTCCCTTTAATTTAACATGATTTCAGGGGAGCAGACAAAAAAATGGTGTTTCCTTGCCCAGTCATGATAAAATACATCAGAAGAAACGATTATATTGACCTTCGTGGAAGGGCCTATAAACCAAATCATCATACGCAGAAAGGACTGTTTGCACTCCATGGATTTAACACAGCCCAGCCAGGAAAATGTGGAATATATGATTGAGGGCATCAAGAGCAAGCTCAAAATGGCCAGCGCGGCAGCCATGCAGGCATCCGCTTTCTCGGTAGACAACTATGAGGATATTGTTGATATTTATGAGGTAGCCATGGGCAGTGACAGGCTAAGCATCTCCCAGGTGGAGGCGCTTGTATCCGAGCTTGGCCGCCTCCGGAACAAATAAGCACCCCTGATATGAACAGGAGCTCCCCGCCTTACGAACCCATCCGCTGGATGGCCATAAGGCGGGGAGCTTCTTTGCTGTTGATAAGACTATACCTTCATCCTTACGGAAGATCGATCAGAAGAAACTCCGCTTCGCCTTCGCTGCTGGTCCCTTTCAGGGTCAGATCACAGCTTTTGCGGATACGGGCGGCATCGCCGGGCTGCAGATGGAAGATGCCTTCGCTGCAGCCTACCTCCAGATGGCCGGAGATCAGATAAATATGTGTGCGCCTATCCTCCACCTGCGGATAATGAAGTTCCCTGTTCGTCTCGAGTACAGACAGGTAAATCGTGACGTCCTCTCCCAGCTCAAGCGCTCCCTCTGCACCCGTTCCGGAAGCCACGGGCAGCATCGTATTGATTTTCATGTCACGGGGATAAAATTTCGCATCCCAGGTCGGCGGAAGCCCCGGACGGTCCGGAAGCAGCCAGATCTGCAGGAATCGTACATCTTCGCTGGCCGACGGGTTAGTTTCCGAATGATTAATCCCCGTCCCTGCACTCATGACCTGCACGCTGCCTGCCTGGAGATCCGCATGATTGCCTAGGTCGTCCTGATGTTTCAGCACCCCGGAAACAACATAAGTGATGATCTCCAGGTCATGATGCGGATGCTCATGCATCCCTTGCTCCGGCTTCAGCTCATTATCATTATGGGCCAGAAGTAGGCCAAAATGCGCATTGCTTGGATCATCATAATCGGCAAACGAAAAGCTGAACTCGCTGTGTATCCATTCTCTATTCGAAGTGTGGCGCTCTGCTGATGTGACTACTTTAATCATAACTTTTGCACCTCCAAAGATGTGAGTATCCTTATTCTTAACAAGGGAGCTTCCTCCCCGCTTTCTAGGGTGATAGGCGCTTTGATTATGTATTTCTTACCCCCTTCACTTCTCCGTCAATCATTGTATTTCCAATAATATTCCAGCAAAACACGATCGCAGTTTTATAGTCTTGAAGCTGTTTTTTGGAGGTTCATAATCTGCTATCCGCATATTTTGTAAAGTCCCAAATACCGCTGTTCACATGACAACAGCCTCTATTTATTCCATGATCCTCTTCTATGCTTGGGTAATCTTTCCTATGCTGCTCTGCTGTTTCAGCCTATACCTCAACGTTTATATACGAAGTAAGAACGTCAGGCCATCCTGAACCCCAAAAGACGGCAGCAGCCGGGACAGTTATTAATACCGTTGCTGAGTGGCTGTCCGATTTTGGAATACAATATTCTAATGAGGAGTGATTGGTGATGAATAAAGCAGAGACAGAATTCCCGGTAGAAAGCGGAAGCACTTTTTTCAAAGGTATCTTTATCGGAGGGTTGCTCGGTGCCGCAGCTGCGCTGTTGTTCGCACCTAAGCCCGGCCGTGAAATGCGCAGTGACTTGTCCGATAAGATCACACTGGCTACTGACAAAACCAAGGAAGTTGCTGGCGTCGTAACGGACAAGACCAAGTATATTGCCACTACTGTTGGAGAAAAAGCAACGGATCTGGCGAGCACGGTATCGGCTAAAGCCTCCGATATCCTCACCACCGTGAGCGACAGCAAACAGCAAATCGCCGCTACCTTGCAGGAAACCGGCAAAAAAATCGGTGACACTGTATACGAGGCGTCCGGTGATATCGCTTCTGATGTCAAAGATGCCTCCGCCGATGTGGCCGAAGAAGCGACAAACTCTTCTAAAGAGGTTGCAGATGATGCTAAGGATGCCAAAGAGGAAGTTAAGGCTTCCTACAAGTCTTCCTACTAAACTGCTGTGACTTGCGGCTCAATTTAAATTTGAGAACAGCCAGCTCACCGCAGCTGGCTGTTGTTATGCACAATGCAGCTTCATCGCTCAGGAATGAAGCTGCATTTTTATCAAAGCCTTTGCAGGCTAAAGAAAGCGGGGAGACCTTATGGGAGATGCGGGCAGCAAGACCAAAGCATACGAAGTCGATGAGCATCCCTTCGAATTGCGGCATGAGGTCAAGCGTCTAAACGCACGGCTGGATAAGATCGCCGACTCACTGGAGAAATCGGAATTCAAGGATATCCTGGAGAATTATACGGATCCCAAAAAACGGATTATTACCAATCTCATGGCTGGCATATCCAGAGGTCTGGGATTATCGCTCGGTACCTTTGTCATTCTGGGTTTACTCGGCTACATTCTCAGCCTGTTCCTGGATGTGCCTGTTATTGGCGAATACCTTGGAGAAATTAAAAAGTATATTGATGCGAACAGCTGACCCTTCTTGCCCTGGTTCCCCCCGCTTACAGCCCGATAACCGTACGGACTGCAAGCGGGGGGAATTGTTATGCCAAGAAGAATGGACATACCAAGAAGAAACGGCTTTGCTGTCCTGTTTAGGACGGTATCCGTTTCTGCGGGAAATAGAAGGATAATTTATTACTTAAAACATATAAATTCTTATATTTAAATAAGGACATGCCTGATCCGGGAGGATAGGCATGTCCTAATCTTGAGGACTAACGATAAGAATCAATAGGAAGAGTTCGCCATGATCTGTTTCAGCTTCTCTGTCGCCCGCTTCTGGATGCGCGATACACTCATTTGCGAGACGCCCAGCTTCTGGGCGATAGCGCGCTGGGATTGACCATCCTGGAAAGCCAGCAGCAGCACCTGCTGCTCCTGTTCCTTAAGCTGGCCCAGCGCCTGCTGGAGATCCATACGTTTCTCCACAGTTTCGTAATCGTTGGCATCCGAGCTAATCAGCTCGCCTAGTGTGGCACCAGTTTCCTCTTGCGAGAGAGGGGAATCGAGCGATACATAATGATAACATTCCCGCCCGGCCAGTACTTCCACAGTTTCTTCAACGGTAAGATCCAGATAATGAGCAATTTCTTCTACAGCAGGGGAACGTTCCAGTCTGATGGTTAGCTCATCGATGGCCTGCTGAACAAGTGCCCCCTTTTCTTTAATCCGTCTTGGAACCTGTATGTACCAGGATTTATCCCGCAGGAAATTCTTCATATGCCCAATCATGCTTTTCATCGCATAAGGCTCGAAGGGAATTCCCAGACTGATGTCATATTGCTGAAGCAGTCTGATCAGTGCCATCTGTCCTACCTGGTACAGATCTTCATATAGATCCGGACGGTTGCGGGCAATTTTGCCGGCAGCCATCTTTACCATCGGTTCGTATTTACGGATCAGCACGGTGGCAATTTCATTATCTTTGGTCTGCTGGTATTCCCAGATCAGGCTTATCGCTTCATTCATGGACTCTGGGGGAGTCACTTTATCACTCATACTTTCTCCTCGCTGAAATTAAGCCGCTTAGTCAGGGTAACGACTGTCCCTCTCCCTGCTTCACTCACGACGCTAACGTCATCCATGAGTGCTTGCATAAGATAAAAGCCCAGTCCGCCTACCTCAACATCATTCAGCTCTTTATCATGCAGCGTCATGCGTGCTTCAGGTGTATCCAATCCGTCAAAGCTCTCCCCTTCATCTTTGACTGTAATGGATAAGGCACTTGGTCCTACTTCAAAAATAACATCGACAAGCCCGTCTTCCTGACCGTAAGCATACAGCACGGAGTTATTACAGGCTTCTGAAACGGCTACTTTCATATCCTCAATGTCCTCATAGGTAAAGCCCATCTTCGAGGCAATTCCATATAAATTCAGTCTGACGATATCGACATATTCTGCGCTGGCGGGTAACTGAAGAACTACTTTTTGCACGTCATCACTCATCCTTAGTTCGATCCTTTCCTAGTGGGAATTCTCTTGGGGGGCAAAAAATTTGGAAATGCCGGTCATATCAAACAGTTTTTGAATTTGCGGCGGTACTTCTTCGACCGAAAACTTCACATCCATGCCGTGTCTTGCTTTGAGGATCGAGAGCAAAATTCCAATGCCGGTGCTGTCGATATATCTCAAGTCTTTTAAATTAATAACGAGATCAAGCCCCGTATCTCCCACAAGCGGCTCCATCACCAGACGGAAATCTGGAGCGACAGATAAGTCGAGTTCTCCAATCAGATAAACCGTACAAACATTGCCTTCAGTTTCGGTCTTTGCGTGGAACTTTTCGCTTTTATGTGTATTCATAGACAATCTCTCCTGATTAAGTGTTTTCTTTACCAATAACCCTAAAGACCTAGTGTTGAAACAAAAAACGGACATCCTGCTATAAGGTAATTCCTGGATGTCCGCTAAAAGAGGGAGGCATTCCGTTCTATAGTCGCGCTACCATGGGGAGTATAACGGAGGATCATTTGCTTAATACTGCTCAGCTTAAGCGGCTTGCTGATATATCCGTCCATCCCTGCCTCCTTACAGCGGCTCTGGATGCCCTCCATGACATTTGCCGTCATAGCGATAATTACTGCCTTCTCAGCAGACACGCCGCTGCCGGAGCGTATTCTAGCGGTCGCTGTAAGCCCGTCCATCACCGGCATCTGCAGGTCCATAAATATGAATTCATAGGCATTCTGCAGTGCCAGATCCACTGCCTGGCTGCCGTCCTCAGCCACATCGGAATCATATCCCAGCTTGTCCAGCATACTGACCATGAGTCGCTGATTAATCGGGTGATCATCCACGACAAGAGCTTTCTTCCGCGCTTTCGGGTTTTGAACGGCATCATACGACTCATCCACTTGAAAACCTCTGGCGAGCTCATCTTCAGGCACCGACGCCTGAATGGTAAACACAAAGGTTGCACCCTTCTCCTCCATGGATTCTACGCGAATCTCACCACCCATCATCTCGACCAGAGACTTACAAATCGCAAGGCCAAGTCCGGTTCCCCCGTACTTGCGTGTCATGGAGGAATCCAGCTGGGAGAAGGGCTGGAACAGACGGTCGCATTTCTCCGGCGAAATCCCGATTCCGGTATCCTTAACCGTAAATTCTACTATCACCTTATGGTCGTTGGAAGGCAGCCTGGAGGCAACCAGATATACACCTCCATGGTGGGTGAATTTAACCGCATTGGCGATCAGATTCATAAGAACCTGCCGCAGGCGGGCCATATCCCCGTAAATCAGCCTTGGCAGGCTCTGGTCGACGAAATAAGCCAGCTCCAGATTCTTTTTGCCGGATTCCGCAGAGAACAGGCTGAATACCTCTTGGATGGTGGTCTGGAGATCAAACAGCTGTTCCTCCATTTCCATTTTCCCTGATTCCATTTTGGTGAAATCAAGAATATCATTGATCACGGTAATAAGCGTGTCGGCACTTTTACGGATGATCTCCGTGTACTCTTTTTGGTCAGGAGCCAGATCGGTCTCCATCAGCAGGTCGATCATGCCGACGACACCGTTCATTGGTGTGCGGATTTCATGGCTCATCATGGCAAGAAACTCTGTCTTGGCATTGGCGGCAATCTCCGCGGCCTCCTTAGCTTTGATCAGCTCACCGTTGATTTTTTCCAGTTCCTGTGTTTTTTGCTGCAAGAGCATAGACTGCATCTGATGCTTTTTGTTCGTAACATGCATATTGACGAAGCCCTCAATTTTGGACTTCAAAATCTGCGGGATGAAGGGTTTGACCATATAATCAATTGCACCGGCAGAATATCCCGCAAACAAATGCTCTGCTTCTTTGCTGTTTGCGGAGATGAAGATAATCGGAATATCTTTCGTCTTCTCCCGGGCTTTAATTAATTTGGCGGTTTCAATTCCATCCATGCCTGGCATCTGTACGTCCAGTACAATTACTGCGAACTCATATCGTAATAAACTCCGCAGTGCTTCTTCACCGGAATTTGCTTTGACAAGCTTGTAATGCTGACTCTCAAGCACTGCTTCCAGTGCCAGCAGATTTTCAGGACGGTCGTCAACGAGCAGTATATGAATTGGTTCTTGAACCCCCATAGGCCCCTCCTATCCCGTTACTGATTTTTACGGTAGATTTTTTCTACTCTGTCCAGGGGCTCGTAGCTGTCGCTAAACCTGGTGAAATGTATAGATTCCTTGGAACCGAGCACTAGCACTCCGAACCGGCTGAGGCTCTCATGGAACAAGCCATGCACATGGTCGCGGAGCTCATCGTTGAAATAAATCATAACATTGCGGCAAAAGATAACATTGAATTCATTAAATGAAGTGTCTGTCGCCAGATTATGCTCCGCAAAAATAATATTTTTACGCAAGTAAGGCTGCAGAATCACTGAATTGTATTTCGCTGTATAGTATTCAGAGAACGCGCGGGTTCCCCCCGCCTCCATATAATTCTTAGTATACTGCTTCATCTTGCCGATCTCATAAACGCCTTCTTTGGCTTGCTGCAGGGAGCGGGCATTCATATCGGTGGCATAAATACGCGCCTTGTCATAAAGGCCTTCCTCATGCAGCAGAATCGCCATCGAGTACACTTCTTCGCCTGTAGAGCAGCCCGCATGCCAGATTCGGATATACGGGTAGGTTCTCAGCAGGGGTATTACCTTCTGGCGGAAGGTCAAGAAAAGGCCAGGATCACGGAACATCTCCGTGACAGGAATAGAAAGGCTGTAAACGAAGCGTTCGAAGCAGGCACGGTCATGCAGTACTTTCTCCTGCAGAGCGGAGATGCTTGGTACATTCTCGGCATGAACATGATGCCAGATGCGCCGTTTCAAGGACGGCAGCGCATAATTTCTGAAATCATATCCATACAAGCGGTGAACGCCGTTCAGAAGCAGCTCAATTTCAATCTGCTCCAGCTCCTGTTTGCTTTCCGCGCTCTCAGCCTGCTCTTCATATCCCCGTTCCATCGCTGTCATTGTTATCCCTACTTCCTTGATCACGGCCGTATTTCCGGACTGGTAAATTGCTCTTGCTGTAATGCTATTACCCCAAATTTACACTTACGAATACAGCCAAACCCGCATTAGCGAAAGAAGCTGCTCTGTACTGATCGGTTTCTTCATATAATCGGAGGCTCCCGCTTCAATACACTTGGCACGGTCTTCCTTCATGGCTTTGGCTGTCAGGGCGATAATCGGCAGTTTTTGGTACTGCGGCATCTCCCGGATCCGGCGCATTGCCTCATATCCGTCCATTTCCGGCATCATCATATCCATAAGAACCAGATCGAAATCATTCTGTTCAATCATCATATCCAGCGCCTCCCGGCCGTTCTCAGCAAACTTCACCTCCATGTGATACCCTTCAAGCACACTGGAGAGGGCAAAGACGTTGCGGATATCATCATCTACGAGCAGAATTTTTTTACCTTCGAACAGTTCCTCCTTATTGTGCAGCTTTTGCAGAATTTTACGCTTATCTTCCGGAAGATTGGCTTCCACGCGGTGGAGGAACAAGGTGGTCTCATCCAAAAGCCTTTCCGGTGAGCGGACATCCTTGATGATAATGGATTCTGCATACTTGCGCAGTCTTGTTTCCTCTTTGCTGTCCAGATCCTTGCCTGTATAAATAATGATCGGCAAATCATTCAATTCTTCATCGTCACGGATCTGATCCAGCAGCTCAAAGCCGGTCATATCGTCCAGCATAAGATCTAGCACCATGCAGTCATATCTCTGCTTGTGCAGCTCTCTGAGTGCCTCTTGTCCGGTGGATACCGCCGTGATGGCAACATCGTCATGCCCGATAAGCTCCATGATGGACCGCCGCTGAATTTCGTCATCCTCCACAATCAGCAGATGCTTCAGTGTGCTGGCAGTGTAGTTCTCAATTTGCGAGAAGGCACGGTCCAGCGCTTGTCTGGAGGAAGGCTTTCTTAAATAAGCCATAGCTCCCATCATCAGCCCCTGCTTCACCTCATCATTGACAGAGATGACGTGCACAGGAATATGGCGTGTCTGTGACGCGCTTTTGAGCTCGTGCAGAATCGACCAGCCGTCCATAACCGGAAGCTGGATATCCAGGATAACCGCATCCGGCAAAAAGGACTTGGCCATTTGCAGGCCGATATCTCCCTGCAGGGCAACCAGGCCCTTAAAGCCCCGCCCGCGGGCCATATCAAGCAGGATTTTAGCGAAGCTCACATCATCTTCAATAATCAGGATTACTTTATCTTCAGCACTCAGCCCTTCGCGGTCATCTTCCAGGCTGACAGGTGACAGCGGAGCCGGAATGATATCCCCGGTTTTCGCAGGAAGCAGTTCCCCCACATGTTCTGCCAGCGTTGCCGCCTCCTTGGCAGCTGCAGCTTCTACAGCTCCCGGAAGCAGACTGAAGTGCCCTTTGACAGGCAGATACAGGGTGAAGCTGCTTCCCTGTCCCTCACGCGATTCCAGCCCGATGGCTCCGCCCATTAAACGGGCTAATTCACGGCTGATCGACAAGCCCAGGCCCGTTCCGCCATATTTGCGGCTGGTCGTTCCATCCACCTGCTGGAACGCTTCGAATACAATATCCGTCTTGTCGGAAGGAATCCCTATACCGGTGTCCTTCACGGCAATGGCGACATAATCGAATTCGGATGGCAGATAGGCAGGCAGACGGCCAGGAACTGCACGGCTTACCGAGAATTCCACAAATCCCTCACTCGTAAATTTAAAGGCATTCGACAGCAGATTTCGCAAAATCTGCTTAAGCCGATGGCTATCCGTATATAAGGTGTCCGGCAGCGGCTCATCGAAGGATATCCGGAGTGACAGGCCTTTCTTAAGCGCTTGTGGAGCGAAATTCTGCTTCACGAAAACTTTGAGCTCAGTCATCGGGATTTCTTCGTAATTCAGCTCCATCTTCCCGGCATCGACCTTGGACAGGTCAAGAATTTCATCGATCATCTTCAGGAGATCGGCACCTGACATATAAATCGTATGTGCAAATTCCACCTGCTTCTCCGACAGATTGCCTTCTTTGTTCTCCGTGAGAAGCTGGGAAAGAATGAGCAGGCTGTTCAGCGGGGTCCGCAGCTCATGCGACATGTTCGCCAGGAACTCCGATTTATACTTACTCGTAACGGCAAGCTGCATGGCTTGCTTCTCCAGCTGGACACGGGCGTGTTCAATTTCGTCCTTCTTCTCCTCTACCTCCTGAACCTGCTCTTCAAGTGCCTTAGTTTTGGAGACCAGCTCGGTGTTGAAGTGTTCCAGTTCTCCCTGCTGCCGCTGCAGCAGCTCTTCGGAGCGCTTGAGCGCATCCGTCTGCTCCTCCAGGTTCTCATTGGACCGGCGCAGTTCCTCCTGCTGGGTCTGAAGCTCCTCCGCCTGGCATTGCAGCTCCTCTGTGAGCGTCTGAGACTCCCGCAGCAATTCTTCAACCACCATCCGGCGGTTAATATTGTTCAGGATGATACCGAGATTATTGGCAAGCTGGTGCAGAAGCTCACTGTGCAGTACAGTGAACGGTGTAAAAGACGCAAATTCGATTACACCAAGAAGCTCGTCCTCAAAAAGCAGGGGATATATCGAAATATGGTCAGGACGGGAATCGCCGAAGCCTGAGGATACGGAGATATAATCGTCCGGTGCCTGGTTCAGCTTAATCACCTTCTTGTCCAAGGCACTTTGCCCGACAAGCCCCTGGCCTATTTCAAAGCTTGCCTTCGCCTTGATCCCGGTCTCACCGCCATAGTAGCCTGTAGCCGTAAGCAGATTAGGGTTAGCCTTGTCCTTCAGATAGATCGCCCCGAACTGAGCCCCCAGGACAGGCGTGAACTCACTAATGAAGGTCTGCGAGACCTGATCAAGCGAGCTGACGCCGCGCAGCAGATCGGTCACCCGGGCAATATTGGCATTCAGCCAGGCCTGGTCACTTTGCGCTTGTGCGTAAGCCTTTTCCAGCTGTTGCTTCTGTTCAATATCCTCAGCCATCCGCTGAAATACACGGGCCACTTCGCCAATTTCATCCTGGGAGGCTACCTTGATCCGGCGGATCGCCCGCATCTTGCCGTTACCAAAGCTGGTAATCATCATGGACACCACATTAAGGCCGCGCGTAATACTCGGAATGACCCACAGAATAACTCCCAGCCCAAGCAGCAGCCCGGTTATCATAATTAGGGTTACCATTTGAACCGAACGCTCATAAGCCTTCTGGGCGACGGCCGTCTCCTCATTCAACCGGTTGGCATTATAATTCGCCAGTGCATTCAGGCTATCCAGCACCTCTTCCTGGATCGCTTGCCCCTCCTCATTGCGGTAAGTATTCGCATTCTGGAAATAACCGGCCTTGAGCATTTCAAGCGCCTTATTCTGATAGCTCAGATAAGCGGAATACGCATTCTCAATCCGGTTCAGCAGTTCCAGCTCTTGTGCCGAGCTCTTCGAGGATTGCATGGCTTTCAGAAAGGCGTCTGCCTTAGTGACCTTATTCTTAATTTCCGTTTGCTGGGCAGCAACCGACAGGGTATCTTCATTAAGCATCGACGTTGTAAGAATACGCGCCATATCATTCACTTCACCGCGCAGTCCCGAAGTGGAGCGTCCTTTGGTTTCCCTGGCCTGAAAACTATCCAATTGATTACTCATATAATTAAGCCGATCGTATCCGATCAGCGTCAGTGCCAGCATAATGGCCAGCATCGCACTGAATCCGATCAGCAGTTTGGCCTTGATCTTCATTCTTTATCCGTTCCTTCCTTAAGCGAGATCCATACCAGGCATTTGTCATCATCGCGCTCCTGGTTAGAGTCATCTACGAAGAAAACATCGCGCATAGCTTCCTCCCGCCACTCATGCCCTCCGTTCAAATGCTCCGTCATAAACCTCAGCTGATCTTCCTGCTCCCCTTCGGCCATTTCCAGCAGCCCGTCGGTATACAGCACCAAATGCCCTTCCTCTTCAAAGCTGAGGCTCTGGGGCAGAATGTCAATGCGGTCAAACAAACCGACAGGGTGGCAATTGCTCTCCAAGAGAACAGGCTGCTTAGCTTCTCCTTCAAAGAACAGCGCAGGAGGATGGCCGGCGTTCACATAATCAATGCGCTTCATGCGGGTATCAATAACAAGATAAATCGCCGTAAAATAATACTGGACCAGCTGCTTCTCGATATACAGCTGGTTGAAGCGGCGGTTCAACTCCTGGATCACCTTTTCCGGTTCCACATACGTAGTTACTGTATCTTTGAGCACCGAGGCCAGGAACATACAGAAAAGCGACGAGGAGATCCCGTGTCCCATCATATCGAGCAGAATCACGGCGTATCTGCCGTCTCCAAGCGGATACCAGGCATATAAGTCACCCGCCAGTTCAAAAGAAGGCTGGTAAATCGCATGAACCTCAAAGGTCTCGTCCATAACCGGCAGACTGAGCACCGCATTCTGAACAAGCGCGGCCAGCTTCAGCTCATCCTGTATCCGCTGGTCCCGTTCCTTATGCCAATCCTTCTCCCGCTTCAAACGGAGCGCAAGCCGGATACGTGCCATCAGTTCAACCTTGTTTATCGGTTTCGTAACATAATCAACAGCACCTGCATCAAGAGCTTCCGCCAATTTCTTGGAGTCCCCCACAGCGGTAACCATAATAATCGGAATGTCCTTTAAATGATCGTACTGCTGGACTACCCGGCAAGCCTCGATCCCGTCCATCTCCGGCATCATCATATCCAGTAAAATCAGGTCAATGTCTGAAGCACGCTGGCGCCCGTTCTCACCTTCGGCACCGATCCCCAGAAGTTTTAGCATCTCTTTAGCGGACGAAGCCGTTATAAAATTCCGGTAATCTTCTTTTTTCAGAATTTCACGGATAATAATTACGTTAGTCGGATTGTCATCTACGATTAATATTTTCAAAAACCTTCACCTCGCACGAATAGTAGTCCTTCCGTAACAATCCATAGCAGTCTATCACTCTATGATACGATATTTAAACGGCCTCTTTCCAACATTGAATAAATTGGCAAATAAGTTAATGAGTGTTTCCTTATTCAACAAAGTAACCTCCAGCCCCACTACATTTTAGTGGGGCTGGAGGTTACGCTATTGTGCTATAGATCCGGCATGCCGGAGACCGGCGTTATTGTGGGTTTTTTTTGGCGATAACAAGAACCTTACCCAAATCCAGTTCTTTCTCGTAAAAAGTAGCCTCTGCGCTGCTAAAGCCTAACGCTGTAATTTTGAAACGCAAAGCATCCCCGCGCGAACGGAAGAGATTGGCAATCGCGCCAAATAACCCTTCTTCGCCTAAGCCGACCTCATTGATGTTCGCCGCATCAACAATACGGGTTTCACGGTCCTGATCGTGACTAATAACATAAATGTTATCCTTCGTATAGCCGCTGCTGCGCAGCCGGTTCACCTCTTCTATCGCCTGAACACCGTTTTCCAAAAGCTTGGCATACGACTGTGCACTGATTGAACTCATGAGATCACGCTCCTTACGCTTAGATTTGTGAGGTTAGTCTCTTTAAAAAAGACAACTGATAGTTTATTAACCTCACCAGGAGCGTGTGAAACACCTCACGAGGCGTTCGCATCAAATAAGTCAATTCCATCCCATTCACCGGAATGAGCATTGCGGTATATCTTCAGCGCAGCGCTGCCTCTGATATACACATCACCGTCTTCGGCAACATAGTCCGGCGTTCCAAGAAGCTCACCTACATTTCTATCGGCCGGGTTTAGTGCTTCCTCGTTCAGCTTCAGCCCATACTGTCCAGCTTGTGCCGGGGTGACATTAATATAAGTGACTATACCTTCACATATCCCGGCCGACATATCGGCGTATTGGTATTCAAGACATTCCTGCCACGGATCAGGGGCAATGTTAAGCGGCGTCCCCTTAGCCAGCAGCAGCTCCTCCTTACTCATATAAAGCGAAGCTCCGGCTAAAGAATCAAAGCTGTTAATCCGGGGACTGAGAGCCACACTGTGTTCAAAGGCCAGGACCACCTCAGGCTGTACTGAAAAAAAAGCGGCAGGGACATGTTCCTGCTCCACTGGGGAAGCAACATAAGAAGAAAGCAGACTAAGGAATAGAATGATAACGTTCATATGGCCGTCCCTCCTTTCCAGTTTCTAAGATGCGTCCTACACTGTGACTTTCACCGCCTTAATGGCGAAATTTCTGCCAGATCGCTGCTGCCGTATCCACGCCTTTAAGCGCCATTGCTATTTTCCCCGGAGTTTTTTTGGCGTATGCGGCATCATAGGAGTTCACTGTGCGTTCTTCAGCCGGGGTCAGCGGCTTTTCTTCTATAGAGACTGCTCCGGCCTTTGCCTTCAGCTCACGGGATTTGCGGTATTTCTCAATCACAGTTACCGACACCTGCTTGACCGTTAACGTCAGCTCATTCATGACATCCCCAAGATTTTTCACAGTATCCATAATCGGATCAATCTTCTGAATTTTGCCTTGAACATCTGCAGTAATGTCATTAGCATGCCGGACAGTCGTTTTAATCTCATAGGTAAGCTCATCTACAGTCTTTTGCACTTCCTGCAGAGTCTGGCTGACTTTGTCGAGGGATTCCTTTGCTGATTTTAAGGTTTTGATTAAAAAGAAGACGAGTACGGCGAATGCGACAGCAACTAGCGCTACGCTAAGATCAATTATCATTTCAAAAACCCCTTCCAAGTCATAAATTGTCGGCTGACGTTGCCTTAATACTGCATAGTTACCCGTACTCCAGTAGGCCGAAACAAGATGTCAAGCGTCTTAAAGACCAGATCCCTCTCGTTGTTTCAAAGCGGTTAGACCCGTTTAAACAATGACTACACTACCCGATAGAGAGGATGAAATGACATGTTGAAATGGTCAGTAATTCTGCTGGTAATCGCTTTGATCGCCGGTATATTCGGATTCTTTAATATCGTAGGAGCAGCAGTAGGGGTCGCCAAAGTATTGTTCTTCATCTTCCTCGTATTGTTTATCGTATCGCTCTTTACCGGACGCCGAGGAAGATCAATGTAACGCGCTTTACCTCAGCGTTCATAAGATAACGCCAAGCATTACTGGTACTGCAAACCCGGAGTCTCCACATGGAGTTCCGGGTTTGTTCTATGTATAGAGCAATGTATAGAGCAATGTATAGAGCAATCTCCCCCCGTTCTTTGTATATCCTATTCACCATGCAGAACGTATAGCCCTTCCCCGCCTCTTATTCTCCAAGATAAGCAAGCCTCCTGAATGCAAAGAATACCGGGCTGGGCCAGCACATAAAAATAATTTCAAAGATTTATTTGGGCGGTTGGTTCAGCGCCTCCCCTTTTTGTTTACATGCTTATTAGCACAGCACAACATGGAAAAAACCGCTAAACCAAAAACCACACTAGGAGGAACCACAGATGAAAAAATTAGCCAGTTTTACAGTAGCAGTAGGTCTTTTAGCTTCCATAGCAGCTACGGCTTCAGCGGCAGAAGTAACCACTACCTCTACAGACGCGGCGACTGTAACCGGAAGTACCTACGGTACCCAATTCGAGACTGTAATCACACCCGCTGACATTAAACCAGCGACTCCTATGATTATTTTAACAAAAGCTACTCCATTCCATTTCTCCACAGACAGCACAACTCCTGCTGGTTGGCTTAGTGCGCAGACTATCGACACTACCGGTGCCATTAAAACCGACGCATGGGGCAATGAATGGAGAGAAATCTATACCTGGCTGGGCAAAGCCTGGATCAAAGTTCCAGTATCTGCGTATGTAATTACTCCATAATAAAGTTCCGGGAATACAGTGACAACTAAAAACCTCCGGACTTATAGGTCCCGAGGTTTTTTTGTCATGCCGATTACATAGGGAAAGCTGTCCTTCAATAGAAGCTCTACTGAAGGGACAGCCCTGTAAAAAAAACGCTCTAGTTCACCCGTCACAAACTATACTGCCGCCGCTTCCCCTATACTTCTCTATAATCAGCGGATGACCGGGCCTCCGTAAAGGAAACGGTTCATCCAAGAAGCGCTTAAGTTATCCACTCTTACCCCGCCCGAAGATACGGAATACGTATGCAGAATCTTTCCGTCTCCGAGATACATCGCTACATGCGAAATTCTCGCAGTAGATTTATCGATGCCTGCATAAGCAGCAGCCGAGCTGCCCTGGTAATCCATAAAGAACATCAGATCCCCGCGTTTCAGGCCGGAAATATCAGTAACCGTAGTACTGTTCTCCTGCACCCAGGTTCCTTGCTGCCGGGAATCGGCAGGCAGCTTCAAATCCGCTGCATCCATAAAGATCTGCCGGATGAAATCAGAGCAGTCAAAGGTACTGGTGTTGGTTCTGCTGGAGCCGTACTCATACGGAGTCCCCAGATAGCCCATGCCCGCAGCGATGACTTTTTCAATGACCGCCGGTTGGGCCGGAACTGGGGTCGGTGTTGGTACTGGTGTTGGTACTGGTGTTGGTACTGGTGTTGGTACTGGTGTTGGTGCCGGTGTTGGTGTTGGTGCTGCTCCATCCAGCTTGATAAACTGATCTGAAGAGCTGGTGTATCCGATTGTACCGTGGGTAGTCTGCACTCTATACCAGTAGCTGTTTGTTTCTTCGAGTATAACCACCGGATCCTCTTTGTACAGATAGCCCAGCACTTTTCCGCTGGTTGACGGAGTTTCACGAAGCCTCACCGTCGACAGGATTACTGCCGTCTGCACAGGCGCCGGGGCCGGAGCCGAAATCACATTAATATACTGATCTCCAGAACTCGTATACCCCACATCGCCATCCGCCGTTCTCACTTTATACCAATAGCTGTTTGTCTGTTCAAGTATAACAACTTGGTCGCCTTCACTTAAATATTTCAGCACACTTCCGCTTGTGGAAGGGCTTGTACGCAGACGGACCGAAGATTGAATAACACCTGTTAATGTAGTTGATGCCGCGACAGACGGACTCGAAGCCGCGAACGCCTGCTGCGGACTGAACACTCCCCAAGATATTGCCAGTGATGCCGAGATCAATACCGATGCTGCCAGCTGCTTATGTGATCTGATCATAGCGTTCCCCCGCTTAGCATGATGAGAACTCAACAACGGCGCGCGCTACAATTGTTGCTTTCTGCCCTCATTATAGGCGCAGGCGGGAATTGGAACATGCTCCAAATTTCACAAAAAAGTTTGCCAACTTATGGTAAGTAACAGGTCTATAGTCTTGATTCCTCCTTGTATTTGGTGGAAATTACAGCTAATTAGAAAAAAATAAGGGGCTTAGGATTTAGGTTCAACATGAATCTGCACATTCATGATATTATGCCGGCTGCTCATCCGCTCTTCGATCGAGTCGCTGATCTGGTGGCCCTCCATGACGCTGATGCTGGCATCCACTTCCACCACAACATCGACCAGCACATGATTGCCATGAACACGGGCTTTGATATCCTTAATGCCTTCCACCCCCGGCGTTCGGGCAATCGTACTGCGCAAATCCAGCAGCTGAGCCTCATCGAAGCCATCGGTCAACCGGTAAGTGGAATCACGGAAAATATCCCAGGCCGTCTTGGAAATCAGCACACCTACAGCCACCGCGGCAGCAGAATCGATCCACGGGAGACCAAACTGTGCACCAACAATCCCCACTGCCGCCCCGATACTGACCATAGCATCCGAGAAATTATCTTTGGCGGCGGCCATAAGTGCACTATTATTAATCTGTTTAGCCAGCCTTCTGTTATAAATATATACCCCCATCATGGCGATGGCACACACTAAGGCCACTCCGGCAGACCAAAGCTGCGGGATCGCTTTCACCCCTTCGAACAAGGAGCGCACCGCTTCCACGATAACCTGAATGCCGACCATTGCCATAATGAAGGAAGCCAGCAGCGCAGCTACCGTCTCCGCCCGGAAATGTCCGTATGGATGATCGGAATCAGGCGGCTTCCGCGAGATACGCAGCCCGACCAGAACTGCAATTGATGCGACGATATCCGTCAGGTTATTGAAACCGTCGGCAAGCAATGCACTGGACCCGAATAAGTATCCGCTAATCAGCTTGAACGCTGACAGAACCAGATAAGCGGCAATACTGACCATGGCCCCGCGTTCACCCTTGCGTATGTCTTCGTAAATATCGGCCACTTGCTGCCACTCCCTCTTGTTCGATTTCCTTGCACACTCCACTCGGGTATTTCATTCTTTGAATTATTCTTGCCCTTGTGGCGGCATTTAAAAACAATTAGAATGAGGTAAAGGACTTGCTTCATAAGGGGGTTAACATAATGAGCGAAAATAATGAAAAGCCTAAAATCAATCTGGCGGATGCGATCCGCCAAAAGCTGGAACAGAAAAAGCAGCAATCTTCCAACAAACCCGGTTCTTCGTTTCAGGCAGGTTCCGCGAAACCGCTGAAGAGCCAAAACAACAAAAAGCCTAATAATCAACGCCGCCGCACTGGCGGTTCATAGGACTTTTGGTCCGGTGTACAGGTACTGAACATAAACGGCTGCGTTATCCCCGGGGGGATAACGCAGCCGTTTTGCATGAACTCCTAAAAGTTCTTTCCATTATAGTTTAAGCTTCAACAGGGTACATGCGCTGGCGCATTTCCTTAATTTCCGGATTCTCCAGGTATTCATCATAGCTCATGGAGCGGTCGATGATGCCAGTCGGAGTAATTTCAATAATACGGTTGGCGATGGTCTGAATAAACTGATGGTCATGAGAAGTGAACAGGATTGTTCCGTCAAAATCAATCAGTCCGTTGTTGAGTGCTGTGATGGATTCCAGATCCAAGTGGTTGGTAGGCTCATCGAACACCAGTACATTCGCGCCGTTCAGCATCATTTTGGCCAGCATGCAGCGGACCTTTTCTCCCCCGGAGAGGACGCTTGCCTTCTTCAGCGCTTCTTCACCGGCAAACAGCATCCGGCCCAGGAAGCCGCGCAGGAACGTCTCGTCCTGATCCTTGGAGTATTGGCGCAGCCATTCGACCAGGTTCAAGTCAACCCCATCGAAATATTTGGAATTGTCTTTCGGGAAATACGCCTGGGTGGTGGTAACTCCCCATGTGTATTCGCCGGCATCCGCTTCCTTCTCTCCCATGATGATATCAAACAGCAGCGATTTAGGCTGTGAATACGGGCCTACAAAAGCAATCTTGTCGCCTTTATTCACCACAATGCTGAGTTC
The DNA here is from genome assembly GCF_031599675.1 of Paenibacillus pedocola. NCBI lineage: Bacteria > Bacillati > Bacillota > Bacilli > Caryophanales > Paenibacillaceae > Paenibacillus > Paenibacillus pedocola. The sequence continues at coordinate 5,609,412 of NZ_CP134223.1, forward strand.
GTCCAGCAGCTTCTCGCCGTCAACCGATTTGCTCAGGCCGCTGATTGTAAGCAGCTGTTTGCCGGCTTCGCGTTCAGGCTTGAAGTTAAGGAACGGGTATTTACGGTTGGAAGGACGGATATCGTCCAGCGTAATTTTCTCGAGCTGCTTCTTACGTGAAGTCGCTTGCTTCGACTTGGAAGCATTCGCCGAGAACCGCTGGATGAACGCCTGCAGCTCCTTGATCTTGTCTTCCTTCTTCTTGTTGGCATCACGCTGCAGCGTCTGGGCCAGCTGGCTGGACTCATACCAGAAGTCGTAGTTGCCGACGTACATCTGAATTTTGCCGAAGTCGATGTCTGCAATATGTGTGCAGACCTTGTTCAAAAAGTGCCGGTCATGGGATACAACGATAACGGTGCCTTCGTAGTCCATGAGGAAATTCTCCAGCCAGCCGATCGATTCAAGATCCAAATGGTTGGTAGGCTCATCGAGCAGCAGGTTGTTCGGACGTCCGAACAGGGCCTGGGCAAGCAGCACACGTACCTTTTCGTTGCCGCTGAGTTCGGCCATCTTTTTGTCATGCATTTCACGCATAATGCCAAGACCAATCAGCATGGCCGCAGCATCAGGCTCAGCATCCCAGCCATTCAGCTCAGCGAATTCACCTTCAAGCTCGCCGGCGCGCAATCCGTCTGCTTCAGTGAAGTCACTTTTGGCATACAGCGCATCCTTCTCCTTCATAATTTCATAAAGGCGGGTATGCCCCATAATTACCGTTTCCAGCACCTGGTATTCATCGTACTCGAAATGGTTCTGCTTCAGTATAGCCAGACGCTCGCCGGGGGTAATATGCACCTCCCCGATGTTCGCTTCAATCTCGCCGGACAAAATTTTCAGGAAAGTAGATTTGCCGGCGCCGTTTGCCCCGATCAGGCCATAGCAGTTGCCGGGTGTGAATTTTATGTTTACATCTTCAAATAGTGCGCGTTTTCCGTAGCGGAGTGTTACGCCGCTTGTGCTAATCATTAAGCATTACCATCCTTTTCACTTAGGGTTTCGGCTCATTATAGCATAAAATCAAGGCAAATAGCCCGTAAGATCGCTGCAGAACCTGCGGTTTCGGCTTAAAATCTGCTGTTATTTCCTTATTGCCCCGAATAGCGGTCCTCCGGATGCACTACAAGCGTTTCGCCGTAACCCAGCGTACGTATCCGCTCTGGGCTGATTCCCTGGGCTTCCCGGGCCAGCTCCATCCGGTCCAGTGCTTCCCGCGCCGTATCATCGGCCAGCCGGAAGGTGCCAAAATGCATCGGGATCATCAGCTCCGCCCCCACATCGAGAAAAGCCTGCACGGCCTCTTCGGGATTCACATGCTGCGAATTCATGAACCATTCCGGCTCATAAGCCCCGATCGGCATCAGCGCAATATGCAGCTTAAACCGGCTGCCGATCTCCTTGAAGCCCGGAAAGAAGCCGCTGTCCCCCGCAAAATAGAGGTTCGGCGGCAGCTTCCGCTTCTGCCCGTCCCCTTCACCTTCCGGGTGCTTCTGGGGTTCAGCCGGTTCAAGCACATACCCTCCCCAGTGTGAGCTGTTGGTGTCAAACGGCGTCCGCCGGGTCCAGTGCTGGGTCGGCACGAACGTCAGCTTCACCGCTCCAAGCGTCAGCTCCTCCCACCACTGCAGCTCATGGCAGTTTGGAAAGCCCTTGCGGAGCATTTTCCGTTTCAGCCCGGCCGGTACGACAATCGTGGTTCCCGCCTTATAAAGTTTACGGATTGAGGCGATGTGCAGATGATCATAATGGGAATGCGAAATAAGGATCAGATCAACCGGCGGAACCTCATTCAGCGGAATGCCCGGCTCTCCGATCCTTTTCTCAAAGCCAAGCCGCCTTGCCCAGATAGGGTCTGTAATAATATTCATACCTTCATATTGTAGAAAAAAAGTCGAATGCCCGATCCAGGTAATCGTCGTATCCAGCCGGTTCTCAGCCAGATAAGACAGCCTGGGCGGGTGATTCGGCACTTTATAGGTATAGTCCTTCTTCTTGCTCCGGCGTTCTTCACGCCACTGGCGGAATTCCTTGAGCGTTTTATCTGTACTGACGTTATCGATATTATTGTATTTTGCTTTAGCCATAACGGCATCTCTCCTTCATTGCGTTCAGTACAAATTTTACCCATTTTACATCCAGCTTAAGCTGGATAAGAAGTATCCCTTTTGTATTCCGCCCGTACTATGATGTAAAATGCGGGTAAAGACTACGGTGCTTGTACCGTTCAAAAGGGGAGCCTAACGTATGAAGATCACATTTATTGAACCGACTCCAAGTCCAAATACGATGAAGCTTCATCTGGACGAAAGCTTGGAGCCTGGAATACGCAGGACCTATACACCGGAAAGCCAGCGCAGCGCCCCTGCCTGGGCACGGGATATGCTGGCCATTCCCGGAGTAATCAGCATCTATCACGCAGCTGATTTCGCCGCGCTGGAGCGCAAAGGCAGCGCCGACTGGGCGGCGATTCTCCGAGAGGTCCAGAGCCGTTTCGGTGCGGATGGGCTTAGCGCCGACTTCAACCTGGCCGATGAAAATGCAGGTGCCCATTTCGGGGAGTCCCAGGTCTTCGTGCAGATGTTCCGCGGCATTCCGATCCAGATCCGCGTGAAGACCGGCGCTGCTGAGGAGCGCATCGCCCTCGCCGCCCGCTTCACCCAGGCGGTGACGGATGTGGCCAGCGCCGTATTGATCAAGGAGCGCAAGCTCACCGATTACGGCGTGCGCTACGGCGAGCCGGCCGAGATCGCACGCGAGGTCGAGCAAGAGCTGGAGGCGGCGTACCCGCAGGAACGCCTCGACTCCCTCGTGCAGCAGGCTATCGCGCACGGAACTGCCGGCGAGTTCGTCGAGCAGCGGCAGAAGAAGGAACGGGCCGAGCTGCTGCAGGACCTGCAGGACGAGGACTGGCGCGTGCGCTACGCCGCGCTGGAGGATCTGGCGCCGACGCCGGAGCTCCTGCCGGAGCTGCGCACGGCGCTGCACGACCCCAAGCTGCATATCCGCAGGCTTGCGGTCGTGTACCTGGGCGACATCCGCACGCCTGAGGCGATGGAGCTGCTCTATGAGGCGATGGCAGACAAGGCTCCGGCCGTGCGGCGCACGGCTGGAGACACGCTGTCCGACATCGGCGATCCGGCAGCGACGCCGGTCATGACCGCGGCGCTCTCGGATTCCAGCAAGCTCGTCCGCTGGCGGGCAGCACGGTTCCTCTATGAGGTAGGCACTGCTGAAGCTTATAACGCCCTAAGCCTTGCGGCCGATGACCCGGAATTCGAAGTGGGCCTGCAGGCGAGAATGGCACTGGAGCGGATCGCCTCCGGCGAGGAAGCCGCCGGGACCGTTTGGCAGCAAATGTCGGAACGCCGGCGCACCTGACACACTCCTGCCGTAATTTGTTATTGCGTGAGACTTATAAATTGCATTATACTAAACCCTGCTAATGTTCATAATTGTATAAAGATAGCCTCATCATACCTAAGATGAGGTAGAGGTCGCGAATATTATAAGTACGCGCGCTGAGACGTTAAGAGCCGTCAATGAAGCCGCCGAAAGGAATATCCGCCGAAGTCTGTGCCGCCGCTCTTCATGCTGCACAGACTGGGGCCGTTGCCGAACAGGCACGGAACTGTCACAGTGTACCGCAGGTCTCAAGTCCAGCGGATACTGCACTGTGTTGCGCTATCTTAACAGGGAGTATGATGCGGAGCCGTATTTTCAGGAAACCGCAGATCCGTCTGCGGTTTTTTTGCGCCTACAGGATTTGCCGCCCCCTTAACCGGGCGGCGGCAGCGTACACCACTCCCCTTCATGAACAGCAACATTCAGATCAACTCAGAAGGAGTGTCTTATTCATGCAAGCAACACATGATAATCAGCAGTCCGGCAGCCCGAACGGGCCCGCTCTGCGCAAAACATTCAAAGCCAGGCATTTAACGATGATCGCCCTTGGCGGCTCAATCGGAACCGGACTGTTCCTGGCCAGCGGCGGCGCCATTGCCTCTTCCGGACCCGGAGGAGCCCTGCTCGCTTATGCTGCTGTCGGGATTATGGTCTATTTCCTGATGACCAGCCTTGGTGAGCTGGCAACTTACATGCCCGAATCCGGTTCCTTCAGTACTTACGGCACCCGCTTCGTCAGCCCTGCCTTCGGTTTCGCAATCGGCTGGAATTTCTGGTATAACTGGGCCGTTACTATAGCTGCTGAGCTTTCTGCTGCAACAGTTATCATAAAATACTGGTTCCCTGAGAGCTCCTCTACGCTCTGGAGCCTGCTGTTCCTGCTGATAATGTTCGGCCTGAACTTCCTCTCATCGCGCGGGTACGGCGAATCGGAATACTGGTTTGCGATTATCAAAATCATCACCGTTATTGTCTTCCTCGTGGTCGGTGTACTGATGATCTTCGGGATTATGGGCGGAGAAAAAATCGGCTTCAGCAACTTCCAGCTCGGCGGCAGCTCCTTCCACGGCGGCTTCTTCGCATTCGTCGGCGTCTTTATGGCCGCCGGCTTCTCCTTCCAGGGAACGGAGCTGGTCGGCGTAGCCGCCGGAGAAAGCGAGAACCCTCGCCGCAATGTGCCTCTGGCTATCCGCCAGGTCTTCTGGCGCATTATGATCTTCTATATCTTTGCCATTCTCGTCATCGGACTGGTAATTCCGTATACGAATCCGGATCTGCTCCGCGGCGGCATTGATGATATCGGCGTCAGCCCGTTCACCATCGTCTTCAACAAGGCTGGCCTGGCTATTGCTGCATCCGTGATGAATGCTGTCATTCTCAGCTCCGTATTGTCAGCAGGTAACTCCGGCATGTATGCTTCCACCCGCGTCCTGTACGCAATGGCCAAGGACGGCATGGCCCCGCGTGCACTGGGCAAGCTGAACCGCCGCGGCGTACCTGTAGGCGCACTGCTCGTAACTACCGCAGTCGGCATGCTGGCCTTCCTTGCCTCATTCTTTGGTGACGGCGCCGTTTACAACTGGCTGCTTAACGCCTCAGGCATGTGCGGTTTCATCAACTGGCTGGGCATAGCCGTCTGCCATTACCGTTTCCGCCGCGCCTTTGTGAAACAGGGCCACTCGCTGGATGAGCTGCCTTACCGGGCCAAATGGTTCCCGTTCGGCCCGCTGTTCGCCTTCGCGCTCTGCCTGATCGCTGTGCTTGGCCAGAATATGGGTGCCTTCACCGGAGACCGTATTGACTGGTACGGTGTTCTGGTCTCTTATGTCAGCCTGCCGCTGTTTTTCTTAATCTGGGCCGGCTACCGCTGGTTTAGAACAAGCCGCATTATTCCGCTGGAAGAATGTGATCTCAGCACTACTGCCGAATAGACACGCTCAGCAAAAAGGATGCTCCTTCGCCTACCGCGCGGGAGCATCCTTTTTTAGCAATCCAGTGTTTACTTCCAGGTCACAAACACCTTCAGATCGCCGGTATTATCAAAAGCCGAGCTGCTATAGGACAACTGGTTCAGTCCCAGATTATACAGCTCCTGCAGATCATTCTTGAGCCGCTGCCCGCTGCCCCGGTAACGGAACAGAATGGACTGTTTGCCGGAGGCTACGGCCGCCCTGGCAAGCTCCTTCAGTTCTGCGGCAGAGGTAACTACCTGATCTTCTTCATACAGCCTGTAGTCCAGCTGGTCCTGAAGCTTCTGATACACGGACATGTTCTGGCCGCCACGGCCGACCAGTTCAGACAAGGTCTGGGCATAGCCCACGGACGCTGCCGGATAAGATTTGACCCAGCTGTGGTCGCGGCGCATTTGCGCATCTGTTCTCATATAGTACACTGTGCTTACTTCATCACCGGTACTCGGCGACGGATCATCCCAGGTTGTGTCCAGATGATACCAGCGCCCGTCCAGCTGCACCAGATTCCAGGCATGGGACTGCGATACGCCTCCCTCCGGTCTTGCTTTACCTTCAACAATTTTATTAGGTATGCCTGCGCCAAGCAGCAATTTATAGGTAAGCAGGGAATAGCCCTGGCATACTGCGCTGCCGCTTTGCAGCCCTTCGTAGGCGGTATATTTACTATAGGTGTTGTCGTATTTCAAGTTCAGCACAACCCAATCGTGAATCACCTTAACCTTCTGATGATTATCCATCCCAGGTGTAATGATCTTTTGCAGAATTGCTTTTACCTGCTTATTCACATAGGCTGTCTGCTGCAGGGTCTCCCTGTATTCCACCTGAACCGTTACATTCGCAGATCGGCTGCTCCCCCGGTATGAGAAAGCGTAACTGTCTATAATGTAGTACAGATAGGGATCGCTGCCCATCGCCTGGTCAATGGCGCTTTGCACCTTCGGCTTACTGATATTGCCCTCGTAGGTAAAGGTGATATTCTCTCTGCGGTTATTCATTGCCCCGGCCAGCTTTTGGGCCATTTCACTTACAGATTGAAGTGAAGACGAAGCCGCGGCGGCATAGGCCTGCCCCCAGCCATAGTAAAGCGCAGGCGGCAAAGCTGCGAACAGTATCATCCCTCCCAGCATGGTCTTCATCAGCGACAAACGTTTCTTTCCCATTTCTCCCCCGTGCCTCCTGCGAACTTCGAATAGCTATATCACATAGTTTGTACTCTATATTAGATGCCGAAAACTGCTTCTCCACAACCATAATATTACTTATTCTGTTTGTAACCATACAGAGGACAGAAATTCCCTTCTCCGTATACGCTATATTGTTAATATCGGTCTGGAATGCCCGTTAAATAAGCCTTTCCTGCCTGCCGGCTATTTCAACATCCTCATGCTCCCTTTCCACAAAAAAACCGCTCCCGCGCAGATCATCTCTGCGTATGGAGCGGCTTCCATTCTCTTCAATCATCCTGGCTCAATTCATTCAGTTCCGTCAAACGGTTATGAAATAGACTTCTCCAGCTTTAACCGGCAACGGATGTTCCGCCCCGGCCAGAGAGCCGTCAGGAAGCTGAATCTTCAGGGTCTGCGGATATACAAGACGGCATTCTCCATCACGGGACGCGGTGATACGTGCGGATACCAGCACATGATCCTGCCATTCAAGGTCCACTTCATACCCTCCGCGTGCCTTAATTCCGCTGATTTTGCCGTTTTTCCAGGCGTTCGGCAGTGCCGGCAACAGAGTGATTTCACCCAGATGACTCTGCAGGAGCATCTCGGCGATCCCGGCGGCAGCGCCGAAATTGCCGTCAATCTGAAACGGAGGGTGGGCATCGAACAGGTTAGGATAGGCCGAGCGGGACAGCAGCGTCCGGACAAAACTGTAGGCCGATTCGCCTTCCTTCAGGCGTGCATAGAGGTTGATCAGCCAGGCACAGCTCCAGCCGGTATGTCCGCCCCCCGAGGCAATCCGCTTCTCAAGCGACAACCGGCTGGCTTCCAGCAGTTCCGGTGTATCCCGTTCATTAATCAGATCTCCGGGATACAGGCCATATAAATGAGAGACATGACGGTGCCCCGGCTCCGATTCTTTGAAATCCTCGATCCATTCCTGCAGACGTCCGTCCTCACTAATCTGCAGCGGCATCAGCCGGGACAAGGCTTCCTCCAGCTGAAGCTGAAACTCGTTGTCCTCCTCCAGAATCTGTGCTGCCTGCAGGCAATGGCTGAACAGCTCACGGATAAGGGTCAGGTCCATTGCCGAACCCATAGAGATGCTGCAAGGCTCACCTTCTGCCGTTACAAACCGGTTCTCCGGAGAAGTAGACGGATTGGTTAAGAGCAGACCCTCCGGTCCTTCGACCAGCCAGTCCAGGGCAAACAGCGCCGCCCCCTTCATCAGCGGGTAAGCCGTTTCCTGCAGGTAGGAGGTATCCGGATTATAGGCATAATGCTCCCACAGATGACGGCTCAGCCACACACCGCCCATCGGCCAGAAGGCCCAGCTGGCATCCCCGCCTGACGGCACAGAGCTACGCCACAGGTCAACATTGTGATGGGCTACCCAGCCGCGGGCGCCGTAGTGCACTGCAGCCGTTCTGGCTCCGGTCTCACTGAGCTCCCGGATCAGATCAATAAGCGGCTCATGAAGCTCGCTGAGATTGCCCACCTCTGCCAGCCAGTAATTCATCTGGGTATTGATATTAGTCGTATAGTTGCTGTTCCAGGGCGGTGTCACATGCTCGTTCCAGATCCCCTGCAGATTCGCCGCCTGCGAGCCGGTACGGGAGCTGCCCATCAGCAAATAACGGCCATACTGGAACAGCAGTGCCTCAAGCTGAGGATCCTCTTGTCCAGCCTTATAGGCGGCCAGCCGCTCATCTGTCGCACGTTCAGCCGCTTCCCAGCCTCCGAGGTCAAGGTCTACCCGCCGGAAGAGTGCCTGGTGATCGGCAGTATGCCGCTGTTGCAGCTCTTCATATGTCACCGCTGCTGCCGCTGTCAGCCGCTGTACACAGCTCTCCGCAGGGCTCAGAAGCCCCGCCGGGCTTGCCTGGCGGCTGCTCTTCAGGTGGGCGGCCTTACTCTTCAGCTCTGCATAGTCCGAAGCAGCAGCAAGCAGCAGCTGCACCTGATCAGCGCCGGAGATCACAAGCTTCCCGTCCCGGAATTCAACCTTGCCTCCGGAAGTGAGAACCTGAAGGTGCAGCTCGAAGGCTATACCCAGCCCCTCCTCGTATTGAATGGCGTTTGGATGGTCCTGATGGTAGTTATCAGCAATGTGCGTTGGGCAGCGGCCTTCCAGCACCAGCTTCCCTTCGCCCGCATCCTTCACGGTATGCTGCAGAGGGCTGTTCAGGGTAAGCGTCAGATTCAGCCCGCCTTTAGCCTCGCTTGTTTCCTGTATGACTAACACACCGTCAGGGGCGCTGATCCAGGCCTCACGGGTAAAGGAGCCTGCTTCTGTCCGAAAGGTTACCGTGGCAATGCCGCTGTCCAGGTCCAGCTCCCGGCTGTATCCTGTGCAGTTCTCCGCCCCCGGCTGTTCCAGATAAAGATTACCGAGCGGCATATAAGCTTGGCCATTCACACCGAGCATGCGGGCATTAATGAGCTTTTCCGCTTCAAGATAGCTGCCTTCCGATACGAGACCGCGTACCTTCTTCAGATAACGTAGGGCCTCGTAATTATTCGTGTCCCGGGGGAAACCGGACCATAACGTATCCTCATTCAGCTGGAACTGTTCTCTTGCCGTACCGCCGAACACCATGGCTCCCATATGCCCGTTTCCAAGCGGCAAAGCTTCCTCCCAGATAGCTGCAGGCTGCTTGTATCTCAATTTCCAGGGACGCTCTACTAAGTTCTCATGCTTCATGCTATAACCTCCATACCGATTCAATATACAGCAAAAGACCCGGACAAATGTCGGGTCCTTGCTGTTGCATTAGTTTTGTTTAAGAGGGAGGACCGCTGCTTACAGATCTTTACCGGTCCACAGGGATACTCTCTTCTTCACGAGTTCAGTGTATTCTTTCTCCATGTCTTGAGCACCGGCTTTGTCGAGCTCAGCCAGGAAAGCATCGTAAACCTTGTCGAAGTCTGCTGGTTTGGACAGGATGGCTTCAGGAATACGTTTGCGGATAATATCTTGAGTCTTTTTGAAGATAACCTGGTATTGACCGTCAGTTGGAACCGGCATGTTGTACAGAGCGCCCCATTCTTTAGTAGGGAATGCATCTTCACCAGGGAACAGATCTTTCCAAGTTGTAGCGTTGTAAGCTTTCAGTGATTCTTTTTCAGCATCGGAGTACGAAGCTACGATTTGTTCAGGGAAGTTCGTAGTATAGTAGTTACCTGTGGAATCCTTCACGCCGTCACCATAGTGTGCACCAAAGATATTGTACTGGCCGATACCAGTTTCTTTTGCAAAGTTAGCGGCATCATTGGATTTTCTGTCTTGAATATCAGCAGGGATTTCACGTTTTCCATCAGCATTTACAGTGTACTGTTTGCCTTCAACACCCCAGTTTTTCAGGATCTGGGCTTCTTCAGAAGACATCCAATCCAGCCATTTAATGATGCGGACAGGATCTTTAGCAGCGGTTGTGATCGAAATACCGGCAGCATCAATACCTGTAGTCTGGAAGGAGTGGTCTTTGTACTGATCGGACAGGGTTACAGGGAAGTGAGCATAAGTATACTCGTCTTTACCTGCTGCCTTCAGAGCATTTTCACCATCTTGGTATTCCCATTCCTGGGAGATCAGACCGAGTACGCGGCCGCTGGCCACTTTAGCTTTGTATTGGTCATCTTTTTGTACGAAGGTATCTTTGTCAAGCAGACCTTGAGCGTACATGCCATTCAACCAACGGAAATATTCTTTTTCTTCAGGGCGTTTGTAGTGAAGCTTAGCTTCATAAGTTGTAGGATCTACATAATATTCACCATCATCCGGTGCGCCTGTTGTCAGGAACGCAGGGTTGGTAACGGTGATCATGATTTTCCAGTCATCCGCATTCAGTGTGAGCGGAATAGTAGGCTGTCCATCGGTTTCCGGATGCAGAGCTACATAATCCTTCAGCACTTTCTCATAGTCTGCCAATGTTTTTACTTGCGGGTAGCCCAGTTCTTTCAGCACGCGGTGCTGAATTTCAAAGCCGCCGCCAGCGTCGAAGGATTGTTGGTCAACCCCCATGTTTGTAGGAATGGAATAGATTTTTTGATCATCATTGCTGTATTTCAGACGGTTCATGTTTTCGCCGTAGATTTTCTTGAGGTTCGGAGCATACTTGTCGATCAGATCGGTCAGATCAAGAATCAGGCCTGCATCTACCAGGGTACCGAGGTTCCCTTTTGCAAAGATCATATCCGGCACGTCGCCGCTGGCAGCCATCATCGCAATCTTTTGGTCGCCGCCGCCGCTGCCTACGTCAAATTCCGCATCCAGTGTTACGCCTGTCTTTTCAGTAATAACTTTACCCACATCATCCTGCATCTTGTTCCAGTTCGGACTTGCATCCGCACCAAAGAATGTGAATGTAACCGGGCTTGTATCCATAGCTTCATCTGCTGGTGCACTTGCTTCCGCATTGTTGCCTGTGTTTGCTGGTGCATTGGTAGCAGTGCTGTCAGCTGCATTATTATTGTTGTTGCCGCCACAGCCTGCGATCAGCATAGAACTCATGAGCATAAGTGTAAAAGCGGTTTTAATGCTCTTGCTTTTCATTTGATATCCCCCTTGATAATTTGTGTAATTGATCTATGCATATCAGGTTAAACCTGAATATACCATTGTTAGCGCTTGCAATATAACCATAATAATAAATTCTGTTTTTCCAATTTCTGATGAATAAGCCGGGACGCTGTTTCTGACTGGCTACTTGCTAGCCAGAAATACGTCCCTCTTATTCAATCCCTGACCAGCAGGGATTAAGCTTTTACTGCACCGAGTGTCATGCCGCCTACGAAATACTTCTGCAGGAACGGATACACTACAAGGATAGGTACGGTTACTACAATGGTAATCGCCATCTTGATCGATTCAGGCGAGATTTGCGCCATTTGCTGCGCCATATCGTTGGCATTCACCATGCCGCTGCCCTGGTTGGTAGATGATAATACCTTCATGAGCTCATACTGGAGCGTGGTAAGATGCGGCTTATTGCCGTTGTACAGATAAGTGCTGAACCATTCATTCCACTGTCCTACGGCCAGGAACAACGCAATCGTTGCCAGAACCGGCTTACACAGAGGCAGGATGATCTTGTAAAAAATCACAAAGTCATTGGCTCCATCCAGCTTGGCGGATTCCTGAAGAGCGAACGGCAGCCCGTCCATAAAGGACCGGATGACGAAGACGTTGAAGGCGGAAACCGCACCCGGCAGGATGTAAATCCAGAAGGTACCGATCAGGTTCAAGTCTCTCATCAGAATGTACATTGGCACCATACCGCCGGAGAAATACATTGTCAGGGCCAGGAAATAAGAGACAAACTTTCTGGCTCTGAACTCCGGACGGCTGAGCGTAAAGGCCAGCATGGAAGAACTCAGGAGTCCCAGTAGCGTACCGGTAATGGTACGGAGTACAGATATTTTGAAGCCTTGTATCAGGCCGGTATAACTGAAGATACGCTGGTAATTCTCAAGCGTCCAGGCTCTTGGCCAGATATAGATGCCGCCCCGAACAGTGTCTGTAGATTCGTTAAAAGAAATCGCCAGTACGTTCAGGAAGGGATACAACGTCACGATCATGATTAGTCCAAGAGCAATGTATAGAAAGATGTCGAATATACGCTCACCTTTTGACATTTGAAATGCTTTGCCACCCACTTAAGATCCCCTCCTTTACATAATGCTTTCTTTAGTAACTTTCTTCATTACACCGTTAGCAACAAGCAGCAGGATTACACTGACTACCGAAGTGAACATACTGATTGCCGTACCGTAAGAGAAGCGGGTTATCTGTATACCATACTTAAGCGCATACATATCCAGCACTTCCGAATAATCGGTTACCATGTTATTGCTGAGCTGGAACTGTTTTTCGAAACCGATTCCAACGAGATGGCCAATCGACATAATCAGGAGTACAGTAATGGTGGTTCGGATACCCGGCAAAGTAATGTTAAACATCTGTTTGATTCTGCCTGCACCGTCAACTTTGGCTGCTTCATACAGCTCTTTGTCGATGCCTGTAATCGCTGCCAGATAGATAATTGCATTCCAGCCTGTTTCTTTCCAAAGGTCGGCGACCGTCAAAACTCCCCAGAACATCTTGGCCTTGGCCATGAACTGAATCGGTTCGTCAATGACATTCAGCCAGAGCAGCAGATCATTGACAATCCCGCCGTCGATCGAGAGTGTCTTGTAGACAATCCCGCCTACAACGACCCAGGATACAAAGTGAGGCAGGTAGGAAACCGTTTGAACTGTTCTTTTAAATACATTGCCCCGCAGCTCATTGAGCATTACCGCGAACAGGATGGGTACAACGAAACCAAATATCAGACCCAAAATGCTCATTGCGAGTGTGTTTCTCAAAACAAGATAGAAGCGTTCATCGTGGAAGAGTTCTTTGAAGTTATCCAATCCGACCCACTTCTGCTCAGTAAAGGATTTCTTCGGTTTATAATTTTGGAACGCCATCAACCATCCCCATAAGGGCACGTAGCTGAAGACGAATACCCAGATCACGAATGGAAGAGACATCAGATATAAGTACTTTTGCTGCAGTACGCTTTTCCAAAATCCACTATTCCGTTTCGTAGGTGGGTTGGGGGTTACGCTTTCATTAGCTGTAACACCGTTTTCAGTGAGCGCTTTCACGTCCATTATTCCCCCTTCGTTTTTATATTCATATCATACCTCAGCAAAATGTAAGCGAATACCCGACAGATTTCACGTAAAATCATATACAAATTAGACATTGAAACAGCAGCCGGGGAACTACTGTTTGTAATCGCTATCATGCGGGATGGAAAAGGCTATTTCTGTTCCCTTACCTTCCTCGCTTGTAATATTCAGGCCATGCTGTTCCCCGTAATACAAGACCAGTCTCTGATGCACATTGCGCATGCCGATCCGGCTCCGCTGCTCTTCTTCCGCCTGGGCAATGACCCCGCGCAGTTCAGAGAGCCGCTGCTCTGACATCCCTGCCCCGTCATCAATCACATATACCTGGATCTCATTGTCGATCAGCTTTACACTGACTTTCACATGAACGGGCCCTTCTTTATTCTCTAGACCGTGGACGACCGAATTCTCCACCAGCGGCTGAATGATCAGCGGCGGAATCAGAATCTCTGAGGCCTTGGTGTCAAAATCAATTTCATACATCAGCCTTTCCTCATAACGGAACTTCTGGATTTCCAGATAGGAGCGGATCATTTCAATCTCTTCCTTAAGCGGAGCCCGTTCTCTGCCGACTTCGAGGTTCTTACGCATCAGCTTGCCGAGCAGCCTGACGATATTCGCTATTTCCTTCTCACCTTTCAGGTGGGCATTCATCCGGATCGATTCCAGCGCATTAAAGAGGAAATGCGGATGAATCTGGCTGGCCATCATTTTCAATTTGATTTCCCGTTGGGCGATCTCCAGCCTGCTGTTCTTCTCATTGCTCTCAATGACCTGGCTGATCAGCTGGTTGATGCTCGACACCATATAGTTAAATTGGCGCGATAGCTGCCCGATCTCATCTGTACCGTCAATACGGGAGACAACGCTCAGATTACCCAAGGCTACTTGATTCAGCTGGCGGCTAAGCCGGAGCAGCCGGTTGGTGGTCAGCAAAGAGATCGTATAGACCATCACAAGGGCCACCAGCAATACACCGCTGATAATCAGCAGCCCGAGAATGCTTACTTTATTCGCGTCGCTGAGTATACTTTTGGTTTCGAATACGGAAATGATCTTCAGCTTGCTGATACTGAGTGCAGGGGTAATCTCATCAACGATAACGTAAGAATCGGCCCCTTTGACTTTCGTTTGGATAACATTGCCGGAATGGTGCTCCAGATCCACTTCAATATCAAATGAGTCCAGCGTCGTCCCGACCAGCTTCGGATTCTTTGCAGCCACAATATAGCCTTGCTCGTCTGTAATGATCGTCTCGAACGGTTCCTGGGACAGCATGTTATTCAGTTCATCCTGATTTACCTGAACCATGATAATTCCGATCTTGTTGTATTCCGGATAAGCTACCTGGCGGAGCAGGCTGAGTTTGTTTATGCTCCCCTTAGTGGTACCGATAAAACCCTCTTTGTCGTCAATATAGAGCCAGTAAATCCCTTTGGTTTCCATAACTTTTTTATACCAAAAACTAGATTCCTTCTCCGGAGTCAGCGGCGTAATCGACAGGTTGTTGACGAGTGTCGGATTGTCGATAAAAAAGCGGATGTTGGCGATTTCGCGGTACTGTAAAATGTAATCCTGAAAATCGGTATAGTCCATATAGGCCTTAGTAAGCTCAAGGATGTTCGGATACTGCCTGTTCACAAGCGTTTCCAGATTATCATCAAAAAACAGAAGATTGGAGATATCCGTAGGTACACGGAGCTTGGCCGACATCTGGCTTTTGATCTTCTCGACGTTATTTGTCGCCTGATCAATGGCCCGGTCCAGGGCTGCATTCCGGAAATAGCTAATCAGAATAATCCCGATAATCAGTACGGGAATCATGACAACCACAACGTAAAACAACATTAGCTTATACTTCAGCTTCATATTATTGATCATGCTTATTAGCTGCTTAATCTCAATCCCTCCATCCCAAATCATTCTCCCGAAAAATGTCAAACAGGCTGTTCCCTCATCAGCCAGCAGATGGGGAACAGCCCGTCTATCATAATCCTAGAATCCATGTTCAGCAAGCCCTTCCTGCTCACTGCTCCTTGCGGAAGGCGCTTGGAGATACACCTACATATTTGCGGAATTTCGCGTTGAAATAATCGGCATTCATGTAGCCGACCCGTTCGGCTACCTCGTATACCTTCATGCCCTGCGTGAGAAACTGCTTGGCTTTCTCAATTCTCACCTTGTCCAGATAAGTGTTAAAATGCTCGCCGATCTGATTCTTGAACATTTTGCCCAGATAAGCACTGTTATAGTTAAAAATCTGAGCAAGCATTCCCAGCTTCAGGTTCTCGTTATACCGGCGCTGAATCAAATCCGTAATCCGCTTAATCTCGTCGCCCCGTCCGCCGGTGTTCAGCTGCTTGGCGATATGTTCCAGATAATCGGCTACCATGCTAAGGATATCACTAAGATAATAGCTGTTGTACACTTCACTCGCAGGAGAGGCATTCTCGCTGATCAACGTGCGAACATCGGGATTTACGGCCTCCAGCCGGGCAATCGTACTGCTTACAATCCGGATCAGATTGTCTTTGATATAGGCCTCATCATGTCTGGTCTCAACCAGCTTGCAGATAATTTGTCTCACTAGCGGGGACAGTACCTCTGTGCTTCCTGTTTCAACCGCCAGCAGAAGCTCCATTTCTTCATCGCGTTCAGAATCAGCAAGCTCCCCGGGCTCCTCTACTGCTTCTGCCCACTGCTCTACTGCCCCGTCGACCAGAATCTCCCTGCGTCCGAAAAAGGCCTGCTCCAGCAGCTCCCGCGCAGCAGTATAAGATGCGGCAGCCTGTTCCGGCTCCGCCGCCGCTCCTCCGGATGCAGCATAAAAGTCCAGTCCTTCTTTGGCTATAATCCTGTTCAATTCCTGCCACAGTGCCGTACGGGCAGCTTCATCTTTCAGAGGCTCCTTCAGCAAAAGTCCTAGAAACGGAGGCAAACTGAAAAAGATTGCCCTCTCCGGCGGCAAATAGCTTTCCAGCAGGTTCCGGACCCGCTCTTCCCTTCCGTCCTCCCCCTTATGGGGACGCATCAGCTGGAGCAGAATAACCTCACTTTCCCCCTGCAGGCCAAGCCTGGATGCAGCTTCCGGGACGGTAATATCCTCGCTGCCAGGCTGAAGCAGCCCGCGCAGCCAGGCTTCATGATGGCTTACCTCAGCTTCCGTCTGCAGCTTGCTGAACTGCTCTTCCCGTTCTATCGTTACCCGGAGCTCCTGCAGATAAGAGATCAATTCCTCCTCATCCACCGGTTTCAGCAAATATCCGTCGATATGGCAGGAAATCGCCCGTTTAGCATATTCGAAGTCCGCATAGCCGCTAAGAATCAGCACATGGCAATTGGCGTTTTGTTTACGAAGCTCAGTAATCAGCTCCAGACCATCCATTCCCGGCATACGGATATCGGCGACGACCAGCCTGGGAGTAAAGGTATGGAACTTCTCAAGCGCCTCGAATCCGTTCGCCGCCGTTGCCACTACGGTATAGCCTTCTTCTTCCCAGGGGATCAAGGTCCGCAGCCCTTCCCGCAGCTTGGGCTCATCATCAACAATCAGCACTTTTATCATCAGTCTTCAACCCCCTTTAACGTAAAATCCGGAAAGGATCTTAAGTCCTCTCCGGAATCCGCGAGTGATCATCATTCCGCTTACCGGCGGGTGCTTACTTACGGTATGCCGCCAGCTTGTCGTTCAATTCACGGGTCTGGCCGTATACTTCCTGGTAAAGAGCGAACAATCCGTCATATACCGCCACCTGCTCCGCATTCGGTTTGAACACTTCTGCCGGACGGATGAAGGCTTCGGCGCATTCGCCCAGCGATGCGAACCAGCCGCTGCCATATGCAGCCAGCATCGCGGCGCCCATCGCAGGCCCCTGTTCGCTCTCCAGCTTAATAATTGAAGCACCAAAAATATCCGCCTGCATCTGCAGCCAGGCTTCATTCTTGGCACCGCCGCCAATCGCGACAATCTCCGTAATTTCCTTGCCGGATTCACGTACAATTTCAATAGATTCGCGAAGCGAGAACGTAATTCCTTCCAGCACGGAGCGGGTAAAGTGTGAAAGCGTATGCCCCGAGTCCATCCCGATGAAGCTGCCGCGGATATTCGCATCCGGATGCGGAGTGCGCTCGCCGCTGATATATGGTGTAAACAGCAGCCCGCCGCTGCCTGCCGGTACGGAAGTCACGCCCTGCAGCAGTTCCTCAAAGCTCTTATCAGCAGCAAACGTTTCTTTAAACCAGGTAAGGCTATGACCTGCAGCCAGGGTAACACCCATTATATAGAAGGCATCCTTCTCACTGTGGTTAAAGAAATGGACTTTGCCTTCCAGATTAAGATCCTTATTGGTCTCGTAGGAGAGAACTACACCTGATGTGCCGATACTGCACATCGTCCGTCCTTCACCAAGAATTCCCGCACCAAGTGCGCCGCAGGCATTGTCGGCTCCGCCGGCGAATACCTTCGTGGATGTAAGCAGTCCGGAAGCTTCCGCAATCTCCGGCAGCAGCGTTCCAGTCTGTTCGAAGGATTCTACCAGTCTTGGACACAATGAAACCGGCAACCCGAAGGCTTCGGCGATTTCCGGACTCCATTCCTTCGCACCAACGTCCAGCAGCAGCGTTCCGGCGGCATCTGAATAATCCATGGCGTAATCACCGGTTAACCGGAAACGTACATAGTCCTTCGGCAGCAGGAATTGATGGGCCTGCTCCAGAACCTCCGGCTCGTTCTCCTGAACCCAGAGGATCTTAGGCAGCGTAAACCCTTCCAATGCCTTATTTCTGGCGATGTCGATCAGCTTCGTTCCAAGCGTCTTCTCAATCTTGCGGCACTGTGCTGTAGTACGGGTATCATTCCAGAGAATAGCCGGACGCAGTACCTTGCCTTCACTGTCCACGAGTACAAGCCCGTGCATTTGGCCGGAGAAGCTGATTCCGTCTACCTGTGACGGATCAACACCCGATGTCTCAATTAGGCGGCGCAGGCTGACGAGTGTTCCGTTAACCCAATCCTCCGGATTCTGTTCACTCCAGTTGGGCTGCGGTCTGCTAAGCGGATACGCTGCCGAATGCTCAAAAGCTACCTTCCCCTGCGGATCAACCAATACCGTCTTTACCGCGCTCGTTCCGAGATCGACACCGATTACATATTTCATAGTTATCATAGTCCTCCTATTAGTGCTGCTTCTAATTATTACCCTGTTCTCCATATAAAAAAAGGGGGCTGCCGAAGAATGCTCTCTTCAGCAACCCCCGTTGCGTTAGTGATCCATGAATTTACGGACAGTGCCGCAAATCCGGTGTAGTCTTACTCAGCTGTCAGGATGTACTGGTTCAAAGTCGCTCTGAGCAGCTCTTGACGTCCGGACTGGTTCGGACGCGGAGTTTCATTGTTGAGGGCATAATCAGCCAGCGAAGCCAAAGTTGCTTTGCCGGATACGATATCAGCACCTACGCCTTCAGTGAAGCTGCTGTAACGTTTAGCGATGAAGTCGTCGAATACACGATCTTCAATAAGCTTAGCGGCAACCTTCAGACCCTTAGCATAGATGTCCATACCGGAGATATGTGCCAGGAACAGGTCCTCAGGCTCGAAGGAAGGACGGCGTACTTTGGAGTCGAAGTTGATACCGCCTTTGCCAAGTCCGTCGTTCTTCAGTACTTCATACAGGGTCAGGGTAGCATCGTAGATGCTTGCAGGGAATTCATCGGTATCCCAGCCCAGAAGCGGATCGCCCTGGTTCGCATCCAGCGATCCCAGCATGCCGTTGATGCGTGCTACACGCAGCTCATGCTCGAAAGTGTGGCCTGCAAGGGTTGCATGGTTAGCTTCAAGGTTCAGCTTGAAGTGTTTATCAAGGTTGTACTTCTGCAGGAACGCGATAGTAGTTGCTGCATCGAAGTCGTATTGGTGTTTAGTAGGCTCTTTCGGTTTAGGCTCGATCAGGAACTGGCCTTCGAAGCCGATTTCCTTAGCATAGTCTACAGCCATGCTGAACAGGCGGGCAATGTTGTCCTGCTCCAGGCCCATATCTGTATTCAGCAGAGTTTCATAGCCTTCACGGCCGCCCCAGAATACATAGTTGTCAGCGCCCAGACGTTTACCAACTTCCAGACCTTTCTTAACCTGTGCAGCTGCGTATGCATACACATCAGCGTTGCAGGTAGAGCCTGCACCGTGCATATAGCGCGGGTTGGTGAACATGTTGGCAGTGTTCCACAGCAATTTTTTGCCGGAAGACTTCATACCTTGTTCAAGGATGTCTACGATGGTATCAATGTTGCTGTAGAACTCACGCAAAGATGCGCCTTCAGGAGCGATGTCTACGTCATGGAAGCAGTAGTACTGCAGGTCCATTTTTTCCATGAACTCAAATGCTGCTTCTGCACGGGCTTTTGCCTTATCAATCGTGCTCAGCTTATCCCAAGCGCGGACTGCAGTTTCAGCACCGAACGGATCGGCGCCGCCTGCTGTTAATGTATGCCAATAAGCCATTGCAAATTTCAGGTGCTCTTCCATAGTTTTGCCGGCTACGATTTCTTTAGGATTGTAGAATTTGAATGCGTAAGGGTTAGTGGAACGGCTTCCCTCGTAAGAGATTTTGCTCACTGATTCAAAATAAGCCATTTGTAAAATCCTCCTCTATTATGCTTCGCCCGCAAGCAAGCGTTTACAGCATCATCTTAACACATCTTTCTGACTTTGTATATTGGTTAAACAAAGTTTTAATAAACTTTTTTGTGTCTGTTGTTTGTCCTCACACCCGGAGGCAACCTCTCTCCTCCTCCCGGTCTGCCTATTTATATGAACATAAAGTACCCCTTGGCCGCAGTACCTATTCGTAAGCTTACAGACCAGGATCCAGGCTTCATTCTATATATCCGGCTCCTCTGCCTGTTGCTTTTTGGCGGACATCGCTCTAGACTAAATGGCATGTATCAATGAGAACGTTGTCAAAAAAGGAAGTGTGCTTCGTGAAAGTTACAGGTGACCAGGCCCTGGTCAAAAAGATCAATAAATCAATTATTCTACATACGATCCGCATGTTCTCCCCGGTCTCACGGGCCAAGGTGTCCGAGATGACCGGCCTCAACAAAGCAACCGTATCGAATCTTGTTGCCGAGCTATGCGGCCAGGAGCTTGTCACTGAAGCCGGACCCGGCGAATCCAGCGGAGGACGCAAACCGCTGATGCTGCATTTCAATGCGATGGCTGGAAGTGTAATCGGCATTGAGCTGCGGGTAAAACAGCTTACGGCCGTACTATGCGACCTCGGCGGCGGCATTCTGCAGGAACTGGATTACCGGCTGGAGGCCCATGATTTCCCTTATGTACTGGAGCAGATGAAACGGATCATCGCCGATCTGATCGCCATGGCTCCGCCTTCCCCGTATGGCATCGTAGGGATTGGTGTAGGGGTACCGGGGATGGTTGACGAGCACGGCGTTGTGCTGTTTGCACCTAACCTTGGCTGGGAGATGATCGATCTGCGGTCCATCCTGGAAAACTCATTTTCAGTCCCGGTCACGATTGACAATGAAGCAAATGCGGGGGCACAGGGAGAGCTGAATTTCGGTGCGGCACGCGATGTCCGCCATTTGCTCTACATCAGTGCGGGGTCAGGGATCGGTTCGGGGATCATCATCGGCGGGGAGCTGTATAAGGGTGCCCGCGGATATGCAGGAGAGACCGGCCATATGACCATAGAGGCGGAAGGCAAGCCCTGCAGCTGCGGCAGCCGCGGCTGCTGGGAGCTGTATGCTTCCGAGAAGACCTATGATAATTCGGGGCTAACGCTGCCCGCACGTACAACCCGGGAACTCGTCCGCCATGCACGCAGTGGACAGGAGGACGCCTTAGCCCACTTCTCGTCCATGGGAGAGTATCTGGGAATCGGGGTAACCAACCTCATTAACAGCTTCAACCCTGAGCTGATTGTTATCGGCGGAGCCTTATCCGAAGCCGAGCCGTGGCTAGGCGAGCCGCTGCGCCGAGTGGTAGCCGAGCGTACGCTTCCCTATCACAAGCAGCAGTTAGAGATTACATTCTCCAAGCTGGGCAGCCGCGGAACGATGATTGGTGCCGGTTTCTCGGCCGTGATGCATTTTCTCGGCAATATTAGGGTTACACTCTGAACAATTGACGTAAAATCGCCGCAAATATAACAGCATAAGGTGCAGCAAAACACTTTCAAATCCATTATAATAAGGTTGCGTAAGTGTGACATATATCACACCACCCTTTTTGTTCTGAAACGGAGAGTGAGCCCATGACCTATGTTGACACATCTGATATTTCTGCGCAGATGTTCATCACTGTGCTGCTGCTTTTACTCATTATCGCCCCTTTAATCAGCCTCGGCGTGCTGCGGATGTTCCAATCAAAGAAGAAATCGGGATTTATGCTTATCTTTAGCGGTATAGCGGTTTATGCCATTTTTCAGGTGGTTATGTCCATTACCCACGCTTTATAATGATCTACTGATAACCCAATGACTCTGGCTGTATAAAAAATAGCCGGACCTCTTTCAAGTCCGGCTAACTTTTATACGGTAAGCTGTATCGTTCAGCTTACATTCTGCTCTGTGCTGCAGCGCCTACGGACAGAATACAGGCAAAGCGCTCAACTCCGGGATATTTTTCGCCCAGGCTGGTAATGGCAAATCCGGTACTCCTGTAAAAGCCCACAGCCTCATGATCAGTCTCTGCAGTAATCGTTTCAATTCCTGCGGTTCTGCTGATCTCCGTAATCATTCCTCTGCCAATTCCTTTTCCCTGCCATTTCGTCTGAACCGCAAGATGTCTGATTTCTAATGCTTGCTCACTCTGCCGGATAATCCCGGCTAATCCTGCCAATTCACCGTCTACAAAACAGCCGAACAATTCCTTGGAATCCTCTGTGTTGTAGCTGTTTATTTCCTGCCCGATCACCTCGCCGTCAGCCATCATGCACAGAGCCAGCAAGTCTTTCACCGCATCATAATTCCAATAATCCCTTAAGCATATTAACAAGGCCGACGACCCCCTATCTGTTTCATTATCCATTTATTTATATATAATAACGTGTCCGGTAAGTGCAAGTACTATCGTTCCAAAAAATCCGAACATAAAGACCGCCTCCGTTCAGGAAGCGGCCTAATGAAGGACTCTATATAAGCACGTCGTGTATTAAACAGTCGCCAATGCTTTGGTAAATTGGGTTTTATTCATCCCTACAATTTTGAAATCGCCGATAACCGTTACAGGCACGGCTCTTAGGCCCATATCCCAAACCTGTTGTGCAAAATCGTCGTTCTGCTCAATGTTGCGTTCCTCGTAGGATACACCCTGTTCGCTCAGGAAGCTTTTTACCTGGCGGCAATGTGGACAGTTGGTTGAAGTGTACACAATTACATTTTCCATTGTATGATTCCTCCTAAAGTTTATTTTCAATGAAATCTATTGTAGCACCGGAGTGCCTTGTTCACCAAATAGGGGTTACAGAATTACTGCGCTATGTTCCAGGCTTTCAATATATTTCTCAGCATCCATAGCTGCCATGCATCCGCTGCCGGCTGCCGTGATCGCCTGTCTGTAACGGGTATCCTGCACGTCGCCGCAAGCGAATACGCCAGGGATGTTAGTCTCGGAAGTGCCCGGATTGGTCACAATATATCCATTCGCATCGGTAGTGATCTGTCCGCCCAGGAAGGCTGTGTTCGGATGATGGCCAATCGCTACAAATACGCCGCTGGCTTCAATAATTTCTTCTTCACCTGTTAAATTATTCAGCACCTTAAGCCCGTTTACACCTTTGTCACCGGAGACTACTTCCAGCGGAGTGCGGTTCAGGCCCCAGGCAACCTTAGCGTTGTCACGGACACGATCCTGCATGATCTTCGAGCCACGCAGCTCTTCGCGGCGGTGTACCAGTGTTACTTTGGAGGCAAAGCGGGTCAGGAAGCCAGCTTCCTCAAGCGCAGAGTCCCCGCCTCCGACCACGACAATTTCCTTACCGCGGAAGAAGAAACCATCGCAAGTGGCGCAGGTGCTGACACCGCGTCCGATATTATCCTGTTCGCCGGGAATCCCGAGATATTTTGCTGTTGCGCCAGTGGAAATAATCAGGGTATCGGTCACGAAGGTTCCCATTCCCTCCACTTCAAGCTTGTAAGGGCGTTCCCCAAGATCCACACTGTTTACCCAGCCTGTAATGAATTTGGCCCCGAAGCGTTCTGCCTGCTTACGCATATTGTCCATGAGCTCCGGTCCCATAATCCCTTCAGGAAATCCCGGAAAATTCTCAATTTCTGTTGTAGTTGTCAGCTGTCCACCTGGTTGGGGACCTTCGATCACCAGCGGATTCAGGTTGGCCCGGGCCAGATAGATCGCAGCAGTCAGCCCGGCAGGTCCGGTACCGACGATAATTGATTTATACATGATTATATCCTCCTTGAGATGGACGCATAGACGTCGAATCTGCAGTTTCTTAATTAAAATAATTATAATGTAGTACTTATTATGATCATCTCAAGGGAATATGTCAATATGCCAGACACGTATGAATCGTCCTTTTTTGTGAACAATTCAATTTTGAACAACCTATTTTTCGAAATCACCCTAAACAGAACTTTTCTGCAGGAATTAGCGCAGCAATCTTAACCCATTCAGGATGACAAGAATCGTACTCCCCTCATGGCCGACGACTCCAAAAGGAAGAGCAATTCCCTGCAAAAAGTTGCTTAATATCAGGGTAAGGATCACCGTTACCGCAAAAATCATATTCTGCTTTACAATCCGCTGGGTACGGCGGGCCAATTCAATCGTCGAAGCAATCTCTTCGATATTATCATTCATTAATACCACGTCGGCGATTTCAAGCGCTGCTCCGCTGCCCTTCATGCCCATCCCCATCCCGACTGTCGCCGTAGCCAGCGCTGGTGCATCATTCACCCCGTCGCCGACCATGATAACATGGCCGTATTGTTCACGCAGCGTCTTGATATGGGTCACTTTGTCCTCCGGCAAAAGATCGGCAAACACAAGATCGACTCCCGTTCTTCCGGCCATTACGGCTGCTGTGGCTTCACGGTCTCCTGTCAGCATCGCCACCTTGATCCCCAGTTTCTGCAGCTTCCGCACAGCAGCTTCCGCCTGCGGACGTACCGTATCCTGCAATGCAATCATGCCGGCAATGTGATCTCCTTCAAGAATCAGTGAAACGGTCTTCCCTTCGCTCTCCAGCTGCTTCCGTACCGCCTTCCAGGACGCAAGGACTTCTTCCTCCGACGATGCCACAGCTGATTCATCCAGCACATTGGTTTTACCTATTCTCCACAATCTGCCGTTAATCCAGCCTTCGATCCCCCAGCCGGTCACGGATTTGCTCTCCTGGGTGCTGTAGAGCTCCACTTGCTCCTCCTCTGCCAAGCGGACAATCGCTTCCGCCAGCGGATGGCGTGACAGCTTCTCAATCGAGGCGCTTACCGCCAGCAGCTCATCCCGGCTGTACCCTTCTCCGGCAATAAAATCAGTAACCTGCGGAATTCCCTCAGTCAGCGTACCCGTCTTATCAAAAGCAACCACCGTTACCTTCGCCATATTCTCCAGGTGTACGCCACCTTTGAATAGGATGCCTTTGCGCGCGCTTTTGGAAATGGCCGACAGCATGGCGGGCATAATGGACGAGACCAGGGCACACGGAGAGGCGACAACCAGGAACACCATTGCTTTATAAAAAGTATTGCTCCAGCTCCAGTCCAGCACAAACGGCGGCAGAGCAATCAGAATAACCGTTGCGAGTACCACAACACGGGCATAAACTGCCTCAAGACGTTTAATGAACCGCTGTGAATCCGGCACTTCGGTTTCAGCTTCTTCAACCATTTTGATGATCTTGGCAAAGAGTGTATGCTCAGCGGCAGTGGTCACTTCGATATAAAGCGGGCCTTCCCCGTTAACCGTTCCTGCGAACACTTCACTTCCGGCTGTCTTCTCAACCGGCAGGGATTCACCTGTAATCGAAGCCTGATTGACTGCCGACTCGCCGCGATAGACCTTGCCGTCTGCCGGAATCAGCTCACCCGGACGCACCAGCAATAAATCTCCTACAGCCAAAAGATCAATCGGCACCTCGCTCATGGCCCCCTGCTCAATGCGTACAGCCGTAGCCGGCTTCAGTGCCATCAGCGAAGAAATGTCCTTTTTACTGCGTTCCATAGTATAGCTCTCCAGCGCTCCGCTCATGGCAAAAATGAAGATCAGCATCGCCCCTTCATTCCAGTAGCCGATGGAGGCGGCGCCCAGTGCGGCGGCTATCATCAGCAGGTTGACATCGAGATCACGTTCTTTAACCAGTGTCTCAACGCCCTCCTTCGCCTTGATCCACCCGCCTACTGTATACGAGATTACATAAATCAGCACGGAGAGCACTTCTGACCAGCCGCTGACAGCCCAGGCGATAAGCATAAGCACGCCGCTGCCAAGCGCGGCCTGCATTTCCCGGTTGCTCAGCATGGCACGCGGATCAAAGCGCCGCGGCTTCGGGGTACGCGGCTGCTGCGCATTGCCTTGGCGGGCTATCGGTTTAGGTAGTTGTTTGGATGTTGCTTGCATAATAAATCACCTTCCTGTTTGTAGTGAAGAGCATAAGTGAGCTGAGAGCCTGAGTGAGAGAGCCTGAGTGAGAGAGCCAACTGAGAGACGTACTGAGAATGAGAGCCATTATTAAAGCCCTTAAAATGACACATGCTGCCCCGGCTCAGCCGGGACAGCATGATAAATGAGAATGATAATCATTGTTGCAATAATACAACTATATTTCCTCAGTGCAACTTATACATATACTATACCACTATCCGCCGGAAAGTAAACCAGGAGACAATCTGAATTTGAGCGGCTGTATCCATTGATATGCGGGGCGAGTGAGGCCTATGAAGCATGTGAGACGAGTAAGGCGTGTGAGGCGTGCCAGGCTTGTCCAGCTTTACGCCGGCATACCGGGGAAATGCAACAGCATACTGAGTGTACTTAGGTGTGCAGATTGGGCGGGGAATGCGGGGCCATGGCTGATACTGATCTAATTGTATTCCATACCGTTAGATTCCTGATATCTGGTGATCCTGGAGCTCTAATTGCAGTCTGTACAATTGAAAAAGCGGAATCCCGCCTATTCGCAGGATTCCGCCTAAATACGTGTGCAGAGTACAGTTATTTCCTTAAGCGTACGAAAAAGAAATCGTATAGCTGTGCGTAGCGCAGTTACCACTAAAGATTACAGCCATCCTCCGGCGGCTGTATCCGCATTGTCCTGCCGGGCCATCCAGGTCAGGCAGGCTGCCCGGAGCAGCGCTTCGGTCCGCAGGCCCGCGCTGCAAAAGATCCCGCTCATGCCGATCCGGTACAGATCGGCAAGCGCTACCGCCGCCGGTGCCCCCGCGGCGAGTACCACCGCCGCCGGCTTCACGCGCCGCACGGCGGCCAGGACCTCTCCCGCCGTGCGGGCAAAGCCCTCGGCGGTAAGCTCTTCCGGCGCGGCTATGTCCGCCGCGCCGTCCAGCACCAGGAAATCGGCGATACGCGCGATTTCCCCCGCGGCGGCGGGCTGGACATCCGGGGCAACCAGTGCCCCGATGCTGCACGCCGCCGCGTAAGCGTGGCCGAGGGTCTGTTCGGCCACGTCCTCGATGAATTCGCGTTTCACCGCGAATTCGGCAGCGCTGGCGGGATAAGGCGCCAGCAGATCGATGCGGCTGTCTCTGCCCAGCCGCTGATTTGCCGCCACGGCGGCAAACAGGGCTTCGAGCTGGACATCGTGCAGCTCAGCCAGTTTGGCGGGCGCTGCGGCAAGCTCCTGCGTATAGAGCAGAGTGACGGCCGCCCAGGCGCCATCCGCCGATTCCAGCAGCGCTGCTGAAGCGGCCCGCAGCCGGTAATAAATCCGCTGAAGGGTGCGTTCAGCCTGGAATTCATCTTCACTGTTCAGCCAGCATTCATACAATCCGGCAAGCTCAGGGGTATGCAGCCATTCCTCACTCCGGATGAGGCAAGGTCCTCCCGGAAGTGAACCCGCCTCATCCCGGAATAACGGCCGGTCTTCGGCTCCCTCACGCAGCACCAGGAAGGACGGGCGGTCTCCTGCCCGCCTCATAAAAGCCCGTTTGGGCGCTTCCGCTCCCGCGCTCCGTCCCGCTTCAGTGATAAACTCCGCAGCAGCGGAGGCTACAGATGCGGCCTGGCTCATTTCCGCTCCTATCGCCCGGTCCCCAGCATTATACTTGAACGGGCGCTCCACACTGTTCCGGTTTTGATCCTGCTGACGTTCACCCTTCATCACCGCACCCACCTTTTTGGCTTTGGATTGCCGGCACCTATTCCTGTTACACGCTGATACCGGCATGTTACGAACCTTCTTTTTATAAATACGGGATCCGGCCTTGAAATATGCAAGCGGTATCAAAGGAGTCTGATATTTACGGTGCGGACGGCGGAACAACACTCACTCCAAACAACAAAAAAGCCCCCTCCGCAAGCAATCCCGGCTCTAAGTCTAGAGACAGGACTGCTCCCGGAGGAGGCTTGTAAGTTAATATGCTGTGACTGCTGATCCCGCCTTACTGCTGGCTTGCAGCAATAGCCTGTTCGAGATCATACAGGATATCATCAATGGATTCCGTTCCGATGGACAGGCGCAGGAGCTCCGGAGTTACGCCGGCAGTGATCTGCTCTTCATCCGAAAGCTGCTGGTGAGTTGTGCTCGCCGGATGAATAATCAGCGATTTCGAGTCTCCTACATTGGCTAAATGGGAGAACAGCTTCACATTCTCAATCAGTTTTACGCCGGCTGCAGCCCCGCCCTTAATTCCGAAGGTGAGGATTGCACCCTGGCCCTTCGGCAAATATTTTTGCGCAAGCTCATAGGACGGATGGCTCAGCAAGCCGGAATAGCTCACCCACTCTACATCCTTATGGCCTTCCAGGTATTGCGCCACTTTGAGCGCATTCGAACTATGGCGTTCCAGGCGCAAATGCAGGGTTTCCAGCCCTTGCAGCAGCAGCCATGAGTTAAATGGTGAGATTGATGCGCCTAAATCACGCAGCAGCTGCACGCGGGCTTTGATAATATAGGCAATCGGCCCAACCGCTTCCGTGTACACAACGCCATGATAGCTTGGGTCCGGCTCGGTAAGGCCGGGGAATTTGCCGCTCGCTTTCCAGTCAAATTTGCCTCCGTCAACGATAACTCCACCGATGGATGTGCCATGGCCGCCGATAAATTTGGTAGCCGAATGCACCACGATATCCGCTCCGTGCTCAATCGGGCGCAGCAGATACGGACTCGGGAAGGTATTATCGACAATCAGCGGAATCCCGTGCTCATGGGCGATCGCTGCCACGGCTTCGATATCCAGTACATTCCCCTGAGGGTTGCCGATCGTTTCGGCATAGAGCGCCTTCGTCTTATCCGTAATGGCTGCCCGGAAATTCTCCGGATGATCAGAATCCACAAAATTCACTTTGATTCCAAGCTTCGGCAAGGTGGTAGAGAACAGATTATAAGTCCCGCCGTAGAGGCTGGCAGAAGACACGATTTCATCGCCTGCACCGGCAATATTCAGCACAGAGAAGGAAATCGCCGCCGCCCCTGACGCCGTCGCCAGCGCCCCGGCCCCGCCTTCAAGCGCAGCAATCCGCTGCTCAAACACATCGGTGGTCGGGTTCATCAGGCGTGTATAGATGTTGCCGAATTCCTTGAGCGCGAACAGATTGGCGGCATGCTCAGCATCCCGGAATCCGTAGGAAGTGGTCTGATAGAGCGGTACGGCACGCGATAGTGTAGTCGGGTCAATCTCCTGGCCTGCATGAACTGCTAATGTTTCAAACGACAGCTTGCGGTCTTCTGACATTGGTATTTCCTCCCCTGTAATGGCAATTGGCAAACCTTAACAATCTTGAATTGTAACTATTCTCTCACAAACGATGTTATTTGGGAAGAGAAAATTCTCATTATTCCGGTGTGTTTTATTACACTTACAGTATACGCTTACATTAATACTCCCGCCGAACAGCCAGTCTACTAAGTATATACAAAAAAGCGGAGGCACAAAAAGTTTTGTATCCCCCGCTTGTCCATCCTTTTACAATACAGACGATTAGTAGCTGCTCTGGCTCTGCTCCCCCTTGGCAATGGCTACGCCGCCGCTCGTACCGATCCGGGTTGCCCCCGCTCCGATCATAATCAGCGCATCCTCGCTGCTGCGTACACCGCCGGAGGCTTTGACACCGATATCAGGACCCACTGTTGCCCGCATCAGTGCGATATCTTCCTTCGTAGCGCCTCCTGTGGAGAATCCGGTCGAAGTCTTCACAAAGTCTGCCCCGGCTTCTACAGCCAGCTTGCAGGCGCGGATCTTCTCTTCCTCGCTCAGCAGGCAAGTCTCAATAATCACCTTGGTCAGCGCTTTGCCGCGGGCCGCATCCACAACAGCAGCGATATCGCGTTTAACCAGTTCATTGTCACCGTCTTTCAATGCGCCGATATTGATAACCATATCCACTTCGCCTGCACCGTTTGCGATTGCATTGGTGGTTTCAAAGGCTTTGGTTTCCGGCGTCGATGCTCCCAGCGGAAAGCCAATAACGGTACATACTTTTACTTCAGGCGTATCCTTCAGCACTTCATGGGCAACTGCGACCCAAGCCGGATTAACGCATACCGAAGCGAATTTATAGGTTTTGGCCTCTTCTGCCAGCTTGATGATATCTTCCTTACGTGCGTCCGCTTTTAGCAGCGTATGATCAATGATCCCGGATATTGTGTTTTCACTCATTATTAATTCCTCCATGGTTGTAGATGTTCTCATTCCTTGTAATCATACCAATAGTGGACTGCTTTGGAAAGCGGAACAAGGGGATGCGTCAGCATCCCCTTGGATTGTTTGTTTGGTGAAAGAGTACTATTCACTACTTATAATTATTTTTGCGTCAGTGACTCAATATCAATAAAAGGTGTAGCCCCGCCTGTTACCGTCGGCAGAACGCCGTTCCATTTCTCCAAGGCTTTCTCCTGAACCTCGATTTGCTTCAGCTGCACTAGCTCGGGTGTAACCTCCTGCTTCTTAAGTCTTAAGGATTCCGCTTCCGCCTGCGCTTGCGCGATCTTCTGCTTCGCCTCAATCTCGATCCGCCGGAGGTCGTTCTCTGCCTTGAGCGCCTGCTGCTGGGCAACCTGTTTCGCTTCAATGGACTGGTCGAATGCATCCGAGAATTTGAAATTCACAATGTTAATATCATTTACAACGAGGTCGTATTTGGCCAAACGTTTGGTCAGGAGATCGCTGATCTCTCCTGCCACCACATCCCGCCGGGTAATCAGATCCTCAGCCGGATATTTGGCGGTTACTTCTTTGACAATCTCCTGAATCGCCGGATTGATAATCACCGCATCGAAGCTGCCTCCGATGTTGTTCATCAGATTGTATGCAGAATCTTTGTTGACGGAATAGTTAACCGCCACATGGGTGGATACCGGCTGCAGGTCCTTGGAGGATGCAGAGGTATCCGTCTCCGCTTTGGTGACCTGGGTGTTGACTTGTATGACACTCTGGAAAAACGGAATTTTCAGATGTATGCCCGGAGATAACATATTATTGTTGAGTTTGCCGAAGGTTTTGTAGAGTCCCACATGTCCGTACTGTACCGTTGCGAAGGAATTGGCGGCAATCAGCACCACTACCAGCACCCCTGCTGCGATGCTGATGATTTTCCCCGGCTTTGCCTGTTTTAATTTTGGATTAACTTCCATGATCGTGTCCCCCTAATTGATGCGCATTTTGGAATTGTTATCCTTTTATACGGTGGCATAGCCGCTGCGGTCGCAAGGATTTTATTAAGGAACTTTAACAGGTCATTCGGCCCGGGGCATCGCGGGAATCAATCCTTCCGGAATGAGCTGGTACTCTCCCCCTTCACTCTCCCCCATATCCGAGGCCTCATATATTAGGTCGTCTCTAAGCATCACGGAATCCGCGTGCAAAGCATCGTTTAAGCCTGCTTCCTCAGCATGGCCGTTATGCCAGCGGTAAATATAGGCGGTCATTGGGGTGCCATGCGCGGAGACCGCTTCAGGCGTTCCATCCCGGTCAACATCCGCTTCATGGGTATGTCCGGTGTCCACCCGGAGCACTCCGGCCGGTGTTCCCGCTTCATCTATTGTGTAGTAGCTGCTGAGCGATAAATTCGCCCCCAGCCCGCCGGTGATTTTCAGCTTCAATCCTGTGAACAGGGATGACACTTCGGCCGTAATATCCTCCGGCTTGCGGTAATTGTAGGTACCGACGGGACCGAGGCTGTAATGCCCCTTGGCAGTCCCGAGATCGGCATAGACGTGCTCCTCATCCCCCGGTTTGATGTAGAATGTGATCTGTACTCCGCCGAAATTCTCCAGCCACTGCCCGGAGATTGTCACCGCATCTGAGGGGATTCCAGCCCAGGCTTCCGCCTTGGGAATATCCTTCATTTCCTGCCAATTCAGCCGGATCAGCCCTGACGCCTGAACACCGCCGGGAAGTGAGGATTGTCCGGTCACCACCCCCCGCTCCATATCTATACCCTGGAAGGTAAAGGCCCGCTTCCAATCCCTGCCCCCGTTATCCGTTGTGTACAGCACCGCCGGATCGTCCGGGCTGCCGGTCACAAACCATCCATGCTGATTGTCTGCCATCGCCAGCTTTGCCGGTATATATCCGGGAAAAGACTGCTCCCCGTCTGTCCAGGTCTTGCCGCCGTCACGGGTCCAGCCCACTGTGTTGGCGTTATCACAAGGGGAGCAGTAGCCGCTCATATAGGCTTCCTCATTGCTTAGGACAACGAGCATGCCTGGGGCGGCACCGTTATTGGCCGGAATCTCGTTAACCTCATCCACCGCAAACCCCGGAGCCGGTCCTGCCCCCGCTGTCCCGTGGTTCAGTACGGTCAGCCAATGCCTGCCTCCATCTGACGTATGAAACAGTGAATACGCCGTCTGGTGCATGCCCGAGTCGCCGATACATTCGACCCAGGCATCGTCCGGACCTGTGGAGCGTATAACAGCACCGGTAAGGGAAACCGTCTTGCGCGTCAGTACGGTTCTCCATGTTACGCCGCCGTCCGTCGTCCGCTGGAAGGCGAAATCCTTGGGCGAAGCGCTGGTGACCGCCCAGCCGTTCAGCCGGTCATAGTAAAAGACACCGCCAACAACATTCCCCGGAACAGGGAGACTCCCCCATGTCTGTCCCCCGTCCGTTGTCACGGCAGCACCGCTAAAGCCGGTGTCCGGTGAAATGAAATGCAGGTCCTCCCGGTTCGGGGCAGAGCCTGTCAGCGTCCAATGCGCTCCACTGTCTT
Source organism: Paenibacillus pedocola (assembly GCF_031599675.1). Classification (NCBI taxonomy): domain Bacteria; kingdom Bacillati; phylum Bacillota; class Bacilli; order Caryophanales; family Paenibacillaceae; genus Paenibacillus; species Paenibacillus pedocola. Next base: position 5,642,035 of record NZ_CP134223.1, read on the forward strand.
TGGTTCGCAGCAGGCTCCCTGTGTCCAGCTCTGCCCACGCATGCGCGTTGTCCAGGGCGAACAGGCTCAGCACCGTCCCCGGGCCGGTGTACTGCACCTGCCATTCCGCACCGCCGTTACCGGTGCGGGCAATCCATCCCTTGCCGCCGATCCAGCCGGCGTCCGGGCCGGTCATCCCCAGCCCGCTGATGCTGCGGATCGGGACCCCCCGCTGCGCGGCACTGCCGGCAGCCGGGGGCGCTGCCGCCGCTGTGCCGGACGGGGGCGGCACGGAGCTGGCTATCGCCGCCGATGCAGGCGGCGAAGCTGCGGGGGTTGATTCAGCGGCCTCCCCGCCGGAACCCCCGCAGCCTGCCGTGACCAGGAGCAGCGGAACCAGCAGCGCTGCCGCGGTTTTTCTCAGGATGTCAACAAACATAGTTATATGCACCTCTGCTTTACCGGAATCTATTGTCTCTATGTAGAAAAGTATAAGCAGCTTGTGACAGCCAGAGGTAACGGTATAGACGCCTGCGGGTTAAAATCTTGTTGCATTTTCCTGGATTTATTGCATAAAAAAACAGCTCTCTCCTAAGAGAAAGCTGTGAATAGATTTCTTATTGCCGTTACAGGTGGCCACCGGACAAAGCAAGCCCGATCCGGTTGACAAGACGCGTGCTTTCTTCGTTCAGCCCGGTAACCTTCACCTTTTTACCGAGTGCGTCATATCTGCTGATTGTCTTGGCAATGGCGCCAGCAGCCGACTGGTCCCATACATGCGAATGGGTAAAGCCGATAATAACCTGTTCAGGATCGCCATCATAATTGAACGCATGGACGAAATGGCTTGTCGTACCGAAGAACAGCTGCCCGGAGACCGTATACGTTGCCGTACCGCCGAGCACAAGAATAAGCAACAGCAGGAAAATGCCTTACTCCCCACAAAAGTTCCGCATCCGCTTGTAAGCGGTTGTTTAGGACTTATCCTCGCAATTGCTGCGAATATCTTAAAAATTCAATTGTTTTAAATTAACGGAACAACCCGGAAGCCTTAACCTCACTGAAGAAGGTATTGAACTCCTCAATGTTCAGCTGCTGCGCCGCATCAGAGAGTGCTGTAGCCGGATCAGGATGCACCTCGACCATAATACCGTCGGCTCCGGCAGCAAGCGCGGCTTTGGCACAAGGAATCAGGATATCTTTGCGTCCGGTGGAATGGGTAACATCGACCAGCACCGGCAGGTGGCTCTCCTGCTTGAGAATCGGCACCGCTGAAATATCCAGCGTATTGCGTGTCCATTTCTCATAAGTGCGGATCCCGCGTTCGATCAGCATGACCTGCGTATTTCCGCGTGACATGATGTATTCAGCGGCATGAAGGAATTCCTCCATCGTTGCAGCAAGGCCCCGTTTCAGCAGGACCGGCTTATTCAGCTCACCGGCGGCTTTCAGGAGTTCGAAGTTCTGCATATTGCGTGCACCGATCTGGATGATGTCCACATAATCCAGCGCAGGCTCAAGATGTGCCGGATCGACGATTTCACTGATCGTAAGCAGGCCGTATTCGTCTGCCGCTTCGCGGAGAATACGCAGGCCATCCATGCCCAGCCCCTGGAAATCATACGGGGAGGTCCGGGGTTTGAACGCACCTCCGCGCATTACCTTGATCCCGGCTTTTTGCAGTGCTGCGGCTACAGTGCGGGTCTGAAGCTCGCTCTCTACGGAGCAAGGTCCGGCTACCATCACCGAGGACAGGCCGCCGATCGTAATATCCCCCGGCAGGACAATAACGGTGTCCTCCTTGCGTGTTTTCCGGCTGACCAGCAGGCTTTTCTTATGTTCATCAGACTGCAGATCCAGAGAAGCAGCGAAGATTTGCTTGAAGAGGCTGCGGATCGTTCCGCTTGTGAAAGGCCCTTTATTGCTCGCTACAAGCTTCTCCAGCATCGCTTTTTCACGTTCCGGATCAAATTTCGGCACGCCCTGCTTTTCTTTTACAACTCCAATTTCCTGCACAACCTGGGCACGCTCCGAGATTAACTCCAGCAGCTGTCCATTGATTTCATCCAGACGGGCTCTCAGCCCATCCAATTCCACGTTAGTCATTACCTTCCACTCCCTCTTTTAAATTAATTGCATCTATGAACGCAAAAAGGCCCCCGTCGCAAGGGACGAGGAGCCGTGGTACCACCCTTATTTAGAGATTAACCCGAAATACGAGGCGCGGGGAATGGAAAGCTGCTTCTTCCCGGCCAGGATTAACTCTGTCTTACACCCGGTAACGCGGAGCGCGGGCCTCCCTACGCATATCTGCTGCAGCAAATACTTCAGGGGCCGACTCGGAAGTGAACTTCGGTACTAAACGTCTCATGAGGGTGCTCTCAGTCTCCGGCACGCCTTCCCTGTTAAGATCCGTACATAGCACTTACTCTCTTCGTCATCGTCGTTAGAGAATATTTCGGCACGTCTTATGTGCCGGTTTCTGCTATCTTAATCAAAATATTCACATGATGCAAGGGGATATTGCACCGTTTCACAGCTTTAATGCAATAAATTTACCTGGAGTTTATTTAATCTCCGAAAAATTTCGCAATCAGATTCGTAACCGCCTCACTGCGCAGCGGTTTGCTGATGTATTCATCCATTCCCGTCTCCAGGCATTGTTCACGGTCACCCTTCAGCGCATTGGCCGTGACGGCGATAATCACCGGCTGCTTGTCCGGAGCAAGTGTCCGCCTGATTGCCGCTGTAGCTTCCAAACCGTTCATTCCGGGCATCTGCACATCCATAAAAATAAGATCATAATCGGTACTGCCCGTCATCTCCACCACCTGCAGGCCATCCGCGGCCACATCAACGGAAAACCCTCGCTTCTCCAAAATTTTACGCAGCACGATTTGGTTAATCTCGTTATCCTCCGCCACCAGGATCCGCAAGTTGCGGTTGACCGGGCCTGAGCCTGCAAGTAAATTACCGAACGTGTCGGCGGAAGTATCGTTTCTCAGGCGGAGCTTCACCGTAAACTCAAAGGTCGCCCCCTGCTTCACACTGGTGTCCAAGCCGATGGCTCCCCCCATCAGTTCTACCAGCTGCTTCGCTATCGCCAGGCCGAGACCTGTGCCTTCATGGCGCCGGCCCATGAAATGATCCAACTGTACAAACGGCTCAAACAGCTTGTCTGCAGAGTCCTCAGGAATGCCAATTCCGGTATCCGCAACTTTGAAATGCAGTGTAACCTGTCCGCCTGTCTGGACCAGGCTTTGGACTTTAACCGTTACACCTCCGGTATAAGTGAACTTAATCGCATTGCCAACCAGATTCAGCAGGATCTGCTTTAACCGCTCCCCGTCACCAATCACCAGCTTGGGTATAGCGGGATCTACAAAGACCTCAATCGTCAGCCCTTTAGCCTCTGCCTTATGCTGCAGAAGTTCAAGAGCAGAATCTATACATTCCTCCAGCACAAAAAGATCCTCATGAAGAGCCGTTTTGCCGGCTTCATTCTTGGAGAAATCCAGAATATCATTAATGATATTCAGAAGGGTGTCACCGCTCTGCCGGATGATCTCCAGATACTCCCTCTGGGTAGACCCAGGCTCACTGATATCCAGCAGTAAATCGGTCATCCCGATCACACCATTCATTGGAGTACGGATCTCATGGCTCATCATCGCCAGGAATTCACTTTTTGCACGGTTCGTGCTCTCGGCGGTTTCCTTGGCAATTAGCAGCTTTTTCTGTTCCGTAATGTCCTTAACGATGATATAAAAGCCTACCGTAGCCTTATTGATGATGATCGGAGCAATAGTAGTCAACACTTCGACCGTATGTCCGTCCTTGTGCCAGACAAGGTCAATATTCCGTTCCTTACTGCTGTTTCCGTTGGTATAGCCGAGCACATCGTTAACATGATGATCCCCGATGATCCGGCCTACACTCTTGCCGGCCAGCTCAGAGACGGGGTAGCCTGTCAGCTGGCAGGCCTGCTCATTGCAATTGATAATGTTGCCCTGCAGATCCAGTGAAATAATGGCATCATGATTGTATTTCTTAAGGGAGGTGTAGCGTTCGATAGATTCCTGCAGCTTCCGCTCCACATTTTTGCGCTCGGTGATGTCCCGGCCTACAGCAAGCACGCTTGGGCTGTCCGGGTCATCCACTATACGTAAAGTGAATTCAATCCACAAATATCGCCCGTCAGCGTGAAGAACCCGCAGCTGAATACTCCGGAGTTCGGCTACTTGCGGAAGACTGAGGGAGGCACGATCCTCCGGATGGATCAGGCTGCGGATATCGCGTCCGATCAGCTCCTCCGGTTCATAGCCCAGCACTTCCTTAACCGACGGTGAGCAATACCGGCAAACATTGTCGGGTGTGGCATAATACACCACATCACTAATATTCGCGGCAATCAGCCTATACAGCTCGTCAGACGAGGGGTAACGAGTCTGGGCTTTTGCTTCAGCCGGAGGCTTCGTCAGGTGAATAATATAATACAGTTCTGTACCCGTAGAAGGATCTCTGATAAGTGCGGTATGCAGCAACACGGGAACCGGCATACCTTTACCATGGACCAGTCTGATTTCGCATTCAAAAAAGGGAACCCCGCTTGTTTTCAGAGCCCCCATCTTCCTGCTATGTAACTCTATAGAATCTTTGTACACAAGCTCCCTGAAATCATGCCCCAGGAGCTGTTCTTCCGTATATCCAAGCATCGAGACTACAGCCGGATTGATGCTCGTCCATTTGAGGTCAAGAGACAGAAAAGCCATTCCGCTGATACCCGTTCGGTATACTTCTCCAAAGTGCTGCTCTTTCAACATCTGATCCACCGCCCGTTTTGTGGAGTAATGAAAGCAATTCCATTATTTAAAAACTGTAATATTAATATCTTGCATATCCGGGCGAAAGTCAAATGCTATTAAATGGAATAAAATACCTGTTTGCCAGAAAGAAAATCCCTGCACTGGGAACTGCATACTTTTGCTGCATTTTCTTTAATCCAGCCGTTGCGGTTAGAATCATGAATGAAAAAGAGATAACTGATGAAAATGTCCATAAAGATTTGCCCTTCTATGTACCGGAGCTGGTCAAATTGAAAGTTTGTCTTAGAAGCATAGCCTTCCAGAAAGGTATGCCGAAGTTCACTTGGCAGCATAGAGGACGCACTGCCGAGATCAAACAGATAATATCCGTAACCGGAGAATCCGAAATCGATGTAACAAGGACCCTCAGGAGCGACAATAATATTTCCAAGCTGAACATCGGCATGGATGATCCCCCACTCCTGCTGGTCATCCAATTCACGGAGTTGTCCTTTTACACAGTCCAGAACCTCTCGAATGATCCCATAATGCTCCTCACTATACAGGCCGGCTTCAACACCATATTGCAGCTCCTTGATAGCGCTGTCTATCCGCTCAGCACCGTATACAGGCCTGCTCAGTTCAGGATGTACCGACTCGCGTGAAAACCTGTGAAGCTCCGCCAGCCGCTCGCCCAGTGCAAAAACAATCTGCGGGGCATTTTCTTCCTCCAGGGTAAGAACATTACCTTCAATCCACTCCAGCAGAGTTGCATAGCAATCACCAAGCTCACTTCCGGTATAGGCTGTTACAAACTGCCCCAGGCGGCCCGCGACCGGTTTCTGCACAGGCAAAAGGTTGCTATGGTCTAAGCCCAGAAGGATGTACATCTCGGACTCCAATCCTTCAAGCGTATGCTGTATACCGAACAGGCCCGCTGTTGCCGGTTTGTGAATACGGAGCAGGTAGGTCTTATTGCTGTCTTTATCCTTTACCTTAAACGTAATATTCTCATTATGTCTTATGAATTCTATTTCCGGGTCAGTTATTGAATATAGTAAAAGTACTTCAGCCGCATGATGGTTCATGTCATTGACAATGGCGAATTCCATGATAAATCCCTCATCCCTGAATTTTCCTTTTAATATATCATGTAATGTTTCGGTGTTATATGACCCTTTTCCCCACGAACCGGCCATCAGACGGAGTTCTCCCCAGTTCCCCATCTTTGATAAATCAGGGCTTCCAGGCTAACAGTGCTTTTACGGTATCCGTAAAGGCACTGACCTGAAAAGGTTTAGTAATGTAAGCAGCAAATCCTGTTTCCCGGGCCCGTTCAATATCTGTACGCAGGGCAAATGCACTGATTGCCACTACCGGTATATGCCGGGTATCCTCCCTTGCCTTTAACCATTCCAATGCCTCATATCCATTCAGGCCGGGTAAGCCGATATCGAGAATGATCAGATCCGGCAGCCGCCGGACTGCAATGTCCAGGCCCATCTCCGCCGTTTCAGCTTTCAGCAGCAATAAGGAGGGCAGATTTTTTTTGAAGATATGATGCATTAAGGCCATGTTAAGCTCATTATCTTCTACATACAGCACAGTCCGCTTGTATTCCTCCATCCGCCAAATCCCCCCCAAATGTTTACGATCCATGGAAAAAGAAAAAACCGAAGAAAGGGACCTTTCCCCCTTCTCCGGCTCATGTCCGGCTCATTCGCATGTCCGACTCATTTCCGCCTCATATATAGTTCGATGATCTGGTTTAAAGAAAAGTATATGCGATCACGCTTGTATCCTTATTGAAATCCCAATCCACATAAATGTCGGACAGCTCCTTGCCCAGCATTGGTGCAATTGTGGTGGTATCTTCGAGGTAGCGTTTTTCCATCTTGCGTTTCGTGGTTTTGAGCGTATTCTCATAGCCGAGGCCTATCAGTTCCTTCTCCAAAGGAATCAGGATGCCTTCGCGTTTGATGATCAGGGTACGGGGCCCCAGCCACCAGGAATCGGTAAACTCGGGTTCCTTCTGTACTTTTCTGCTCACTTCATTGATCTGGGCATGAACTTCATCCCGTCCGGCATACTCATCGACTGCTACTCCGTCGTTCTTCAGGAGGGCAACGATCATCCCAGACGCATTATGTATACCCCAATCATAAAAAATCTCGCCAACCTCAATCGACATATTGTCCTGCAGGTAAGCCGATAGCTCAGGAAGCAGTGACTTCATCAGAAGCTCACGTGTATAGCGGAACGCCTGCTCCTCTTCCTTATTCAGCAGAAATCTCTCTACAGGCCCGATAAAATTCCGGATATGCAGTGCGATGCATTGCTTCCCGATAGAAACATGTATAGACTCGGGGCCTTTCCCGAAACGTTCCCTAAGTAGTCTTCCTGTGTAACTGGAAAATTGGCTAGTAAGTTCTGTAGTACTCATTGGATTTCCTCCAGCAATGTATTCTTTTAAGTGCCTGGGGAGATACTCCGCCTGCCGGAGAAACGATTCGTACATCTTAGTATAATATCAACAGACAGCTTCGTACATAAAAAAATAAGCAGATCATTGACACGAACAATTAGATTGTATACAATCTAATTGTTTAATACATATAACGCGTATCGGAAGGATGAAGCTGCCAATGAGTGTCTATCCATATACAGCCCGCAACATTCGGGGTAAAGAAACCCCTCTTGAACAATACAAGGATAAAGTGCTGCTGATCGTAAACACAGCCAGTAAATGCGGGTTCACCCCGCAATATTCCGACCTGCAAAAGCTTTACGAGAAATTCCAGGATCAGGGTTTTCAAATTCTCGGGTTCCCCAGCGACCAGTTCGGTGAAGAACCCGGCTCTAATGAAGAAGTCGACGTGTTCTGCCAAATCAATTACGGTGTCACCTTCCCGCTCTTTGAGAAGATTGATGTCAAAGGGGAACATAAACATCCATTATTCGGCTATCTGACCGGCCAAGCGGGCTTTGCCGGCTTCGATCATAATCACACGGGCAGCAGACTGCTGCACATGATGCTGGAGGAGCGTGATCCTGCGTCTCTGGCTGACGATGAAGTGAAATGGAACTTCACCAAGTTCCTGATCGACCGTGAAGGCAATGTAGTGAAGCGTTTCGAGTCTTCTATTGATCCCCTCGATCTTGAGCCGGCTATTCAGGAATTGCTGTAAAGATCAAGAACTCAAGAGCAATTGTTGATTCCAAAATTTCCAAAAGAATTATACCGAGTGTCTGGAAGCCCAAATAAGGCTGAAGGATGCTTTTTTTATTTTTTTTGAGTGATTATATTATGACTTATGTTTTTGCAGATTTTTTCCATAGCCACAAAACACAAAACATAACAATTGCGCAGTGATAAAAGTCCTATGAATATATAAATTTCCCGAGAAATTTGTCGATATATGACTCATAAACATAATTTTTTTAAGTTCTAGGCCAGGAGGTTGTCTTATTGAGTAGCATTTCAGTCAAATGGGGAGCTGTTCTTATCGCTCTTAATACGTTATTCAGCACGGCGGCTTATGCGGATGCAGGCATAGCCGGACAAACAACAGGATTTACCGATCTCAAGCAATTGGATCCATCAAAGATCTCTGCCATTCTAGAAGCAGCCAACAAAGGATACCTGAGCGGTGATCCTAACGGGCAATTCCGGCCGAAAGCTACAATTACCCGGCAAGAACTGGCTGTCATTCTGAGCAAAGTCTTAAGCCTGGGCTCCGGCTCCGCCACCCCTTCCCTCTACTCGGATGTATCCGCCTCCAATTGGAGCGCCTCCGCCATAGAAGCAGTCAAACAAGCCGGGATCATGACCGGCGATGGCAGCGGACAGTTTAATCCTTATCGGCCTGTGACGAAGGAAGAGCTGGCAACGATTATGGTGAGAGCCATACATGGAAGCGGAGCGCGCAGTACATTGGCAGATCCGGCTGAAAACAGCACTGCAATCAGTTCATGGGCTAAAGCATCCCTTAACATTGCCACGCAGCTAAAGCTATCCGAATTATTCGAGGATCGCTCCAATCCTAAAGCTGCGGTTCAGCGGCAGGATATCGCCTCTCTCCTGCTCAATACATTTACCCAAACAGAGCAATCTGCAGTGATCACAAGTATAAATGGTGATTTTGTCACCATCGGTGATACTCCCTACCTGATCGAAGGCCAGCTTAAGGAGCTTATCGGAGATACCAACCGTGAAGCGCTTGAAGGTGCAGTACTCAAATTCAACTCACTAAATCGTCATTTAGATGGTTTGCAGGCGCTTGAAATTGTTAAAAAAGGGGTTCAGCTGCATACCTCCGCTCTTCCCTCCGGCACGCTGCTGGGCATTTCCGCGAATGATGTAACGATTGCAGGAAATGTTGCCGGCGAACTAAAACTGAATGAAGGCGTCTCCGCGATAAATCTTCAAGGAAACATCGGCCAGTTCATTGTTAACTCTTCCGCACCTGTTGTGATTAACGGCAGCGGTTCTCTGCAGCATTTCAAGGTTCTTGAAGGTGCAAAGATTACGATTAATCCAGCCCTATCTATTCAAGTGCTGCAGTTACCGGATAGCATACTCCCATCACAAATCATCCAGAATTATGCAGCTGTCCAGAGCAACATCAAACAAATACAGAATGCTTCTGGAAATTTTGTAAGTTACACACCTGCCCCCAGTGTCTCCACCGGTAATCAGCAGGCGGCGAATCAAGCGCCTATCCTGAAAAATACGATTTCCGCTCTTGCCAAGTCTGTGGTGGATGGCAATCAAACGGCAGACCTGAGCTCGGTCTTCGCCGATGAAGACGGCGACTTACTCTCCTTCTCAGCGGTTTCCTCCGACAGCGGTGTGGCTACCGTATCTGTTAGCGGCAGTACTCTGTCGATTATTCCGGTGAATGCTGGGACGACTACGATCACCGTAACCGCTAATGACGGCAACGGCGGGACGAAGGATACCAGCTTCACCGCGACCTTTACGGCTCCGCCTCCGGTGAACCATGTACCGACTGTGGCGAACAGTATTCCCGCCCTCGCTAAGTCTGTGGTGGATGGCACTCAAACGGCAGACCTGAGCTCGGTCTTCGCCGATGAAGACGGCGACACGCTCTCCTTCTCAGCGGTTTCCTCCGACAGCGGTGTGGCCACCGTATCTGTTAGCGGCAGTACTCTGTCGATTATTCCGGTGAATGCTGGGACGACTACGATCACCGTAACCGCTAATGACGGCAACGGCGGGACGAAGGATACCAGCTTCACCGCGACCTTTACAGCTCCGCCTCCGGTAAACCATGTACCGACTGTGGCGAACAGTATTCCCGCCCTCGCTAAGTCTGTGGTGGATGGCACTCAAACGGCAGACCTGAGCTCGGTCTTCGCCGATGAAGACGGCGACACGCTCTCCTTCTCAGCGGTTTCCTCCGACAGCGGTGTGGCCACCGTATCCGTTAGCGGCAGTACTCTGTCGATAACACCAGTTGGTGCGGGTACGACGACCATCACCGTAACCGCTAATGACGGCAACGGTGGAACGAAGGATACCAGCTTCACCGCGACCTTTACGGCTCCGGCTCCGGTGAACCATGTACCGACTGTGGCGAACAGTATTCCCGTCCTTGCTAAGTCTGTGGTGGATGGCACGCAAACGGCAGACCTGAGCTCGGTCTTCGCCGATCAAGACGGCGACACGCTCTCCTTCTCGGCGGTTTCCTCCGACAGCGGTGTGGCCACCGTATCCGTTAGCGGCAGTACTCTGTCGATAACACCAGTTGGTGCGGGTACAACGACCATCACTGTTACCGCTAATGACGGCAACGGCGGGACGAAGGATACCAGCTTCACCGCGACCTTTACGGCAGCCGCGCCTGCGGCTACAAGTGTATTCTTCTCGGAAACTATTTTTGGTAATGAGTATCTGCAGGCCATTGAGCTCTTCAATCCTACCGGTGAGATTATCGATGGTTCCAAGCTGCGGATTGAACGTTCAGACGGCGGGGACTCCACTGTGCTGAGTAGTGCATTACTCAATCCTAACCAGGCTTTTGTTATCATGGAATCTTTCTATGAGGGTGATGTACCTAGCGACTATTACTCCACGATGCTGTTCTTCCTGGATGATAGTGCGCCGGTTACCTTGTACCTGTATTACGATAATGAATTGATTGATGTGGCTGTAATCAGTCCGTACCAGTCCCTTGCGCGGAAATCCGGCACTGTCATCGGCTCCTCTACCTATGAGGCCAGCGACTGGGCCGATGAAGGGACAGATTATACCGCTGATCTGGGAAGCTACAACGCAGACTAATCTTTATTTCTTTATATTTGACCAGGAGGCGCTCTCTGATGACCATGAATAAGTTTCAAAAAATAGCTCTGTCTTCCCTGCTCGCCGCGGCGCTGCCTCTTTCAAGCGCCGCAGCCGCGGCAGGTCCTGTCCTGACCTCTGACTCTTCCAGCAAACTCACCGTTCTAAAGGATACCTCTTTGATTAAGAGCTCACTGCTTGAATCCGTGAACCGTGCCGTAGAGCTTGGTCTGATGGGCGGCTACAGCGATGGCAAATTCCATCCCGCAGATATCGTCAGCAGGCAGGAGCTGGCCGCCATTCTCTTCCGGACACTTGAGCTTATGCCAACCGCCGCCAAGAGCGCATATACAGACGTCAAAACTGCCAGCTGGAGCAGCAGCTCCATTAACGCGATTACAGCGGCAGGAATTATGTCGGGTGACGGAACCGGAAAGTTCTGGCCGAAGGCGCCGATTACCCGCCAGGAATCAGCAGCGATGCTGGTGCGGGCTTCCGGGCAGGAAATCATCCCCGAAACTGCCGATTTCACAGCGCCTGCAGACTGGAGCAGTGTGGCTGAATGGGCCAAGCCGTATGTACGTACTGCCATTGTTAAGGGGTATATGCCGCTTGAAGACGGTAAATTTTCACCGAAAGCAGGGGTACAGCGCCAGGAGATGGCCGGACTGCTTATTGCAACCTTTTTCTCCGGTACAACGATGGAAAATCTGCAAAGTGTGAGCAGCGGCAGCGCAACAATAAGCGGCGTGAAATTTGCCTTATCCGGCTCATCCGCGAGCCTTATGAATCCCGCCAATCAGGATATTCTGAACAAGGCCGAGGTTTCCTTTACTTCTTCCGGCAGAACCATCCAGTCTCTGAACACACTGTATCTGAACAGCAGCGGCAAAGAACCGGCCGTAGGGCAGGAGGAATTCAGCGGCAATCTCGTGCTGGACGGACAGGGCGCAACACTGGACGGAAATTTGGAGATCCGCGGCGATTACCTGTCGATCCGCAATCTGACCGTACGCGGTGACCTGATCGTTACTCCGAAGCTGCTGCATGATTTCAAAGCCACAAATGTAAAAGTACTCGGTAAAACAGAGGTGTTTGGCGGTGACAGCAATACTGTTATTTTTGAAAACTCTACCCTGAGCACTGTAGATGTTAACAAAACGGGGGTCCATCTTGAAACTACAGGCAGCACCACGGCCGGACAAGTCACGGTTTCATCGGATGCAACGATCAGCGCAAATGCGGCAACACCGCTCAGCAATATCGTTGTTAACGGGAGTGCCAGCCAAGTTGCCATTAACGGTTCAGTCGCTAACGTAACAGTAACGGGTAATCAGTCTCTCAGCTTGACCGGTAATGCTGTAATTTCTAATCTGAACGTTCAAAGTTCCGGGACTGTTGCTTTGAACAGTACCGGAACGGTGCAGAATCTGCAGGTATCCGGCGGTGCCAATGTTGCTATAAACAGCACTACCGTTCTATCAACATCAGCTGCGGCTTCGTCCACTATTACAACCGGCTCTTCTCCTGTAGTAAATACGGCACCGAAAGTCGTTGCGCCGGTTGCAGACCGTATCCTGACACTCGGTACGAGTGAAGTCATTGATATTGCCGGAGTATTCAAAGATGATGAACAGAGCCAGCTGAAACTAACAGCCGTCTCAGGAAGCTCTACCGTTGTCAAAGCTGTCTTAACCGGCACCCAGTTGACACTCACTCCATTAAAAGCCGGCAGCAATATCACAATCTTGATGTCAGCTGATGACCAGAACGGGAAGAAAACGAATTCCAGCTTCAAAATTAGTGTAAACACTCCGCCGGCCGCAACCTCCGCTGTCGCAGATCAGCTGGTAGTGCTTGGTGCCGCTGCGCGCGAAATTGATTTAAGCAGCTGGTTCAGCGACGCTGATTCAGACAGCCTGATTTACGAGGCGGTAAGCAGCGATCCTGTAATCGCTACGGCTCAACTCTCAGGTCATACGCTTACTGTAACAGGTCAGACGGCTGGAGCCGCCAAGGTCAAGCTCATTGCCAAAGACGGACGCGGCGGCACTGCCGAGTCCGAAATCACCGTAACCGTCAATAAAAATCCCGCGGCAGGCAATATGGAAGATCAGCTGCTGCCGGTTAATGGAATTCCGGTCGAGTTCCCGCTGGATCAATTATTCTCCGATGATGACCTTGATCCGCTTACCTTCACTTCACTTTCCAGTGATCCAGCCAGCGTCGGGGCTGCAGTATACGGTGATAAGCTGATTCTTACACCGCAGGTCCATGGCCATGCAACGGTTACAGTAAGTGTAGAAGACGGACGCGGCGGCTCAAGCCAGGTCACCTTTGCCGTCAATGTCAATACGATTCCGCAAGTATCAGCTATCCCGGACAGATCCATGAAAGGTGCAGATGAACCCTATACAATCCTGCTCTCTGATTATTTCAGTGACGCAGACAGTGATAATCTGACTTTTTCGGTACAATCGAGCAGCCCTGCAGTGGCCGAAGCCGAAGTGGCCGGCGATATATTGAAGCTGTTACCTGCCGGGCATGGAATAACAACAATCTCAGTGGTAGCCAATGATGGTTATGCGGGGATCGTCTCTGCCAGCTTTGAGCTTACAGTGAATGACACGCCTGGAACGGGGACAACACCGCTTGGTAATCAAATGCTGCAGGAGAACGGCGATACGCTGACTGTCGATCTCAGTACTGCTTTCGCTGACCCGGAGGGCGACGATCTCACTTATACCGTTAACAGTTCTGACAACGGCCTTGCTGCTGTTTCCATAACCGGACATACCCTAAGCGTGACGCCAAAGTCTCACGGAACCGCAACGGTTACAGTGACGGCAAAAGACAGCTACGGAGCTACTGCACAGCAATCTTTTACCGCTGTAATCAATGCCAAACCTGTTGCTGCTGCTATTGCCGCCCAATCTCTGCCGCATTACGGGCTTCCACAGGAACTTGAGTTGTCGTCCTATTTCAATGACCCTGACGGAGATGTCCTTGTGTACTCCGCAACCTCTGCGGATACTGCGACAGCCGAAGCCGCAGTAACCGGCAGCAAACTGACTTTAACGCCAAAATCTCCAGGAACCACCAAGGTTACTGTCCAGGCGCATGACGGTAAAGGCGGGATCACAGAATATACCTTTGATGTAACCGTGCTGCGCAATCAGGCTCCGGTCTTCGCAGGTGTAAGCAAACAAATTCTGCAGGAGAACGGCAGCACTGTTGATCTCGAGCTGTCTGCTATATTCAGTGATCCCGAACAGGATGTCATTGCGTACAGCGTCCAGTCGGAAGACACCAGCATTGTGGCTACCTTGCTTACCGGCACCAAGCTTACCCTGACGCCCAAAGCAAGCGGCTTAGTTAAGGTTCAAGTGAAAGCCAGTGACGATAAAGGCAATGACACTACACAAGATATCGAAGCACTTGTAAATGCGGCTCCGCTTGCCGCTGCGGGAAGTCTCCCCGATCTGGATCTGCAGGAGGACGGCAGCCCGCTGGATATAGATCTGCTGCCGGTATTCACTGATCCGGAAGCCGGGCCTCTAACGTATACTGCTGAATCAGGCGACCCTGCCAAAACAGCAGTTTCGGTAACAGGCAGTACGCTTACGATAAGTCCAAAAGCATATGGATCTCCGGTCATCCAGGTCACTGCCAGCGATGCCGACGGAGGCAAGACCAAAGTATCCTTTACCGTCCATGTCAACGCCGCACCAAAGGCAGTGGGGGACAAGCTTACCGATACAACGCTCTATACGGGCAGTCCGGCAACCGAAATTGACCTCAGCACCGCATTCACCGATGCAGATGGAGACACGCTCAGCTTCAGCGCCAGCACAGATGCCGGCAGCACCGTGAATGCAGCAGTTACAGGGAAAATGTTGAAGCTGACGCCAGCGGCTCAAGGAACCGCCGTAATTACCGTAACGGCCCAGGATCAGCGCGGCGGCCAAGTCACAGTCTCGTTCACCGTGACCGTGTCCTCCAAGCCGAATACCGCACCGGAAGCAGTAAGTGCAATTTCACCGCAGATCCTAACGCCTGGCGTCACCAATACGCGGACTTACGACCTGTCCCAGCTCTTTGAAGATGCTGATAATGACACCCTGACCTATACAGCCGTCATTGATTCCGCAGCAGCCGGAGCAGTCAGCGTTTCAGGAAATATGTTGTCATTGTCGCCGGCAGCCGGCTCCTCCGCCAGCGGAATAGTAACCGTTACTGCTTCAGACGGCAAGGGTGGTACAGCAGCTTACAGCTTTGCATTAACGACTGCCCAGCTTGTCAGCAACGGACTCGTACCTATCAACACCAAGCAGGGCGTACAGTCGCTATCTTATGATATTTCGAAGCTGTTCCCCGGCCAGACATCCTTCAAAGTGTATATGGGTACCGCTGACAGTACATTCACCGGTCCGACACCATTGAATGGCACCATCTGGACTGGTACTCCGATGCCGGGCTATGTGTGGATCGTCGGCGCTGACGGGCGTGCGATTGTATTGTCCATTACAGTCTCCCCGCAGGGGTCCGGCGAGCTCTTTTTCTCGGAGTATCTGGATGGCGGAGACGGTAGAATAGCCGTGGAGCTGTATTACAAAAACACAGGTACTCCAATTGCGAGTCCGCAAGGATACACCATTGAAGTGTACCGTTATATGAAGAATACCCAGACCATTACAAGCACGTCCCAGACCATTAATACGCAATGGCCTACTATGTCACCTTATCTTTTCATCAACGACATTTTTTACGATGCGTTCGATATCATGAATATCTGGTACTACAATGACGAGCTTTCGCTATACAATCCATCCAGTTATGACGTCGTAGCCATCGTTCTCAAAAAGAACGGCCAGATCGTGGATATGCTTGGCAATCCAGCATCCAATCAGAAGTTCCTGTCATCCGGCGGTACGATTATCCGCAAACCCGGCATTTATACCGGCTCCGGGCAGTTCTCGCTGGAGGGCGAATGGAATGTGTTCCCTAAAGGAACCTACCAGTATTTCGGAACGCATTCCCTCTAAAACAAACTGATGCTTCCTGCCTGAACAAAAGAACCCATCTTCCACGATTGTGGAGGATGGGTTCTTTGCTTTCCAATGAAGGCATCCCTGCGGCTGTACTTATTTGCCCCGGTATGTCTCCGTAAACACTTCAAAAAAAGGTGTCGTGTCCCGCTCCGCCATTGTATCCGGCGCTCCCGGGCTCCAGCCGATCTCCTCCCGCCAGCTGCCGAGCAGCCCCGAGGCAATCAGCTCCTGTTCATCAACATGAACCGATACCTCGCCTTGGGGTGCTACGTAGAGCGCATCCACCGGGCAATACGCTTCGCACATGAAGCAGGTCTGGCAATCTTCCTGGCGGGCGATGACGGCAAGCTTGCCCTGCATATCAAATACATTCGTCGGGCACACCTTCACACATAGCCGGCAGCCGATGCAGCGGTCTCCGCTGACCAGTTCGATCATATGACCCGCTCCTCTCTCGGCACCTGCAGCTCATGGGCATGTGGCACCTTTTCGGTAGTGATGCTGATCCGGTCAATGCCGGACAGAATCAGCCGGTGGGTCTGGCGCGGGTCCAGCGCCGGGTATTCTGCCAGCTGCTGAAGGCCCCGGCTCTCCTTGCGGGCCAGCGCGGCGGTGTAGATCCAGCGGCCGGCCTGAAGCATGGCCGCTGCTTCACGGGACTGCACGATGCCCTGCACCGTGGCCGGAGGCCGGCCGGCAAGATAGGGCATCAGGTTATCCAGCCGCTTCAAGGCTGCGGCCACCACCGGCTCGCTGCGGAAATAGTTGATCCGCAGCGGCAGGATCTCCTGCTGGACCGCCGCGATCAGCGGCTTCGCGTCCAGCGGCTCCCGTGCATCGGCGCCAGCCGTAAGCCCCAAGCGGCCTGCCGCGCGGAGCTGACGGCTGTCCGCCCGGCGCGGCTGCGCCAGCGCGTGCCGCGCCGCTCCCCGGCCGGCCCAGCTTCCGCTGCAGATGGCCCAGGAAGCGTTGTAGGCCCCGCCGCCGGAGATGGCGCCGGTGATCTTCTCGCGGGATGCGGCATCTCCGGCCGCATACAGGCCCGGCACCGTCGTCTCGCAGGCGGTGCCGGTCAGGCGCAGGCCGCCCGTGCCGCGCATCGTGCCTTCATAGCGGAGCGTAAGCGGGAATTTATCCTGGAACGGATCAATCCCCGCCCGCTCCAGCGGCATGAAGAAGATCGGGTGGGCGCGGCGCAGGAATTCGCGCTTCTCCACCGTATCTGCCAGGTCCAGCCTCGCATAGACCGGCCCTTTCAGCATCAGTTCGGGAATGCTGCCGAAGGTGCGGTCGCCCCGGTGCAGCGGATTACCTGCCGCATCATACAGTGTCGCCCAGGCCAGCATCCGCCCGCGCGTCACCGTACCGTCTGCAAAGCTTGGCGCATATTGCCGGGTGAACTCCATCCCCGACAACTCCGCTCCTGCTTCGGCTGACATCAGCAGGCCTTCACCGGTGAGCACGTTGCAGCCCAGCCCTTTGCTGAGGAAGGCGCAGCCTCCGGTAGCTATCACCACCGCGTTCGCCCTCACCTCCCAGGCTTCCCCGGTCAGGCGGTTGATTCCCCGGGCACCCCCGACGCCGTGTTCATCATGTAGCAGTTCCAGCGCCGGGGACTGGTCCCAGATCTTCACTCCCGCCTTGCGCACGACACGCCGCATCAGCTTCATATATTCCGGGCCATGCAGATGAGTGCGCAGCGGATTGCCATCCTGATCCTTCGGAAAAGGATACCCCCACTCCTCGACCTGGGCCAGATTCTGCTCCACTTGATCGAGTACGCGGTGAATCCAGGCATTCTCTGACAGGTAACCGCCTGCCCGGAGCCTGGACTCCACCGCCGCATCGCGCAGCTCAGCTACCGGCGGAATGACCAGCAGGGTTGTGCCGCCCGGAGCGGTAGCACCGCTTGTTCCCAGGTATCCTTTGTCGGCTAGAATCACCTGTGCTCCCTGAGAGGCTGCATTCCATGCCGCCCATGCTCCTGCCGGGCCACCGCCCAGCACAAGCACATCCGTTGTAATTTGCTGCTGTTGCGGCATTTCATTACCTCCCAAACTGTTGATTAACCCTATAAAATAGTTGATAAGATCGTCTGCCCGGTACAAATTGGTTTACTGCAAGTTCCAGAACGAGCCCGCTGCTTGGAAACGTTTAATTTGGCAGTACGCAGGCATAGTAGCGGGAATTTCTCCATCTAACTTCTTCTGGGCAAGACGAAGACAGACTCTAGCGGGATTTTCTCCATTTATTTTCCCGCGTATGGGTCAAAATCAGCGTTTCCGGGAGTTTAGTGGGGGTTTTTCCCGCTAAACTCCGATTTTCAGCAAATCCAGATGAATTAGCGGGAGTTTTCCCCACTTTACTTACTTAAGCCCCTATTGCACAACCTCACATCTCAGCCCAGCTGTTCATGCAGAAATTCAAGTGTCACAGCTACGGCCTCATTTAGTTCCGCGGTGGAGCCTTCATACGGATCTGCCGTGTTGAAGGTGTGGTCCGCCCCTTTCACTGAATAGTAACGGTGCTGCGGCGCCTGCTCCCGGAAACGGGCATTCTGCTGCAGCAGCGAATCCCGGTCCTGATCGCCCTGGATGATCAGGACTGCGGCGGATAAGGAGCTTAGCGCGTTCTCCAGGTCGAAACGCGCCTTGTTCTGCAGCTGGTCCTGCTGCTGGACCTGTTCCGGCAGCGTCAGCTCAGCGTAGCCGTCCGCAGATGTCCGGGCCGGCGGGGAGCCGCCGTTCCAGACCACGAGCGCCTGCACCTCCGGATGTTCGGCGGCGAACACGATATTACCGCCGCCCGCGCGGCTGTGCCCGAGAATCGCCAGCCGCGCAGGGTCAGCCCGCTCCGCCAGCGGGAGTCTGCCGTCCTGCAGGCTGCGCAGCACCTCCTGCAGATCATCCAGCTCCCGGCTAAGTGTAGCTGCTTCCGCTGCTCCCCGCTCGGTAATTCCGGCACTACTACGGGCAGCGATGCGCGAAAAGTTGAAGCTGACGGTATAGAAGCCGCTCTCTGCCAGCCTGCCGGAGACCTCCGGCCAGAAGGCCCAATCCTTATGGCCTCTGAAGCCGTGGCTGAGCAGCACCACCGGTGCCGGGCCTGCACCCGGAGGAAGCCTTACCTCACCTTCAAGATAGAGCCCATCCTCCAGCGGCAGTCTGAATCTTTGCACAATTAATGTCTCCTGCCCCATAAGTTCATCCCTCCGCTTAATTGCTTATTGCAGCTGCCAGTCGCTGATATTGAAATCTTTTTTGGCCAGCTTTTCTTCTACCAGGAAGTTCTTCGTGCCCTCCAGCAGCTTCGTGCCTTCTTCAGTGAAGGCTGTGTCCTTGATATCACTGATCGGATTCACCTGCTTCGCCAGCTCCGGCGTCGTATCGCCAATTTCAGCAAGGAAGGCATAATATTCATCTTCATGCTGCTTCAGATCAGCCAGCGCCTTCTCGCGCGCCTCATTCCACACCTTCGGGAAATCCGGGAACTTCGCCAGATATTCCTCCGAAACAACGGTAGCGCTGGAACCCAGCAGATCAGGGTGGCTCGAAGCATCATCCAGATGGGTATAGCCTTGTTCAATCAGCTTCAATGCCGGAACACCCAGATTGGTTGTCGCGTCCACATCTCCGCGGGCCAGAGCCGCTGTTGCATCAGGAATCAGCATATGGACCAGCTTATAGTCGGTGACACCTTCCTGCTTGAGCAACCCGACCACGTAGCGGTGCATGAAAGAGCCCTTTTGAATGGCGATCGTTTTGCCCTGCAGGTCCTTCACCGTCTGGGGTCCATTCTTCTTGCCGATCAGATAGCCGACGGTGTGGGCCGAGGATTGCGAAATCAGGCGCGTCTTCGCACCAGATGCGTAAGCGATAATGGCGGGCGTATCCCCAAGGCTGCCGAAATCCAGCCTGCCGCTAATGAGCGATTCCGTCTGGTCGGGGCCATTCGGGAAGCCGGTCAGCTTCACTTCGGTAATACCGTATTTTTTGAGTTCCTCTTGAATGATGCCCTTATATAAACCCCAGCCCTCTGCACCACCCGGCAGATTCAGCTTGTTGGAGCCGATGAAGCCGAAGTTCAGTACAGCCGGAACATTGCTGGCTGCTTCGCTGCCCGCTGCCTCCGCAGTGTTGTTGCTGCCTCCCGCTGCAGAAGAAGCCCCATTGCCGGAACCTCCATTATTGCCGCAAGCCTGAAGCACCAGCATGATCATGACCACACTGGCAAGCAGTGCCAGGCGAATCCCTTTTTTTCGTCCACCTTGAATCTCTCTGTACGTTTTCATTACTCTTCTCCCCCTTAGTTTCTGTTGGATGATTGGCCTTGCTTGTATGTTGTTCCGCCCAGTTGGTTCCGCCAGGTTCCTAGAACCCGGCTCTGGCCGCCAATTTGTACATAAAGTCGTGACTTGCCACCGGCTGTCTGCCTTTGCCCCAGCCTACCTTCTCCCTGTATCCGCCGAGCAGTCCCTGCTGCTCCAGTACCTCCTCGGTCACACCGGTCACACCTTCAGAATCCGGCGCGACATACAGGGCATCCACCGGACAATACAGCTCGCACATGAAGCAGGTCTGGCAGTCGCTCTGCCGGGCGATGACGGGAATTCCGCCCTCCACCCGGTCAAACACATTCGTCGGGCAGACGGATACACACTGATTGCACTCTACACACCTGGCAGCGCTGATGACTTCAATCACAACAATACACTCTCCTTCGCAACCTCTTCTGTCTTCACCCATACCTGATCCAGTCCGCCGCTGATCAGGCGGTGATGCTGGCCGTGATCTGTTTCTTTGTAATCCTCGCGTTTATGCATGCCCCGGGTCTCCGTGCGAGCCAGTGCAGAACTGTACATCCAGCGGGCGGTCGCTGTCATGGCTTCCGCTTCGCGGGCTTTAACCCCCTCCGGCGTACGCTGGATTTCCCGGCTGCGCTGTTCCTTCCACAATCCGTCCAGGCGGTCCAGCGAAGAAGTCAGTCCCTGTTCTGTGCGGAACAGATTGATGTCGTATGGCTTGACTTCGGCCTGCACGGCGGAGACGAACTCTGCTGTACGCGCCGCCGTTCCCGCTTTCACTTCCTGATTGACCAGGGGCGAGGAAGATAGCCCCCTAGGTGCGCGGTCAGCGGCATGCCATCCAAGCTGGGCGGCATACCCGGCCGCGCCTTCTCCGGCGAAGGAGCCGGAGGACATCGCCCAGGCGGCATTATGGCTGCCGCCGCCGGTGAAGCCGCCGCAGATCAGCTCGCGGGTGGCTGCATCTCCTGCGGCGTACAGTCCCGGAACGCCGGTGCCGCAGGATTCATCCGTGATGCGGATACCTCCGGTCCCGCGGACCGTCCCTTCCAGCCGCAGCGTGACCGGAAAAGCATCCTTAAACGGATCGATGCCCCGGCGGTCAAACGGCAGGAAAAAGTTCGTCTGCGCCACGCGCAGCAGCGGTCTTAAATCCTCAGATGCGCCGTCCAGCTTGGCGTAGACCTGGCGGCCCGCCAGCAGATTGCGGGCAATGACCGAGCGGCCCTTCTTGGAACCGGCACCTTCTACCACGCTGCCGTCCTCATAATAGAAGCTGGCATAGCTGTAATAGGCTGTCTTCGTAACGGAGGAGAAGGTCGGGCAGATGGCGTAGGCATTGGAGAACTCCATGCCTGACAGGCTCGCCCCGGCTTCGGCGGCGAACAGATAACCGTCGCCGGTAAGAACGTTGCAGCCCAGCGCCTTGCTGAGGAAGGCGCAGCCGCCGGTGGCAATAACCACCGCTCCCGCCTGGACGCTCCAGGCCTCCCCGCTCTGGGTCTGTACGCCGGTTGCCCCGGCTACCCCGTGCTCATCAGCCAGCAGCTCCAGTGCCGGACTGTGATCCAGAATCTTCACGCCCGCCTTCTTGACCAGCTTCCGCATCAGCCGCATGTACTCCGGCCCCTGCAGGCTACGGCGGTACTGGTTGCCCGATTCATCCAGCGGAAACGGATACCCCGAGAGGCCTAAGCGGTTCATATTCTCATAGGTGCGGTCAAGCACCCGGTCCATCCAGCGGTGCTCCGCCAGCTTCCCGCCCATCGAATAGCGGCTGGCTTTCGCTTCCTCGCGCAGCTTGTCATCCGGCTGTACATACCAGACGCCTGTGCCGGATGGCGCAGTCGCCCCGCTGGAGCCGCAATAGCCTTTGTCGGCGAGGATAACCTTCGCCCCTTTAGCTACCGCGGTCAGCGCCGCCCACGTCCCTGCCGGGCCTCCACCGATTACCAGTACGTCTGCCTTCAGGTTCAGTGACCCGTTAAGTCCTACCGTATGATTCATTACCTTCAGCCCCCTTGGATTCTTAGCCCTGATAGCTGTCACGCCAGTGCAGGAATTTGCGTTCAATGATGCGGAACAGCGAATCGATCAGCTTACCGACAACTGCGAAAATAATAATGCCTACGAAGATGACCTCGGTATTGGAGTTCTGCTTCGCTTCATTGATCAGGAATCCCACCCCGGACTGCGAGCCGATCAGTTCGGCAACCACCAGTCCGATCCAGGCTACTGCCATGGATAGGCGCAGTCCCAGCAGAATACCGGGCAGCGCCGCCGGCAGAATCAGCCGCCGCAGCTTCTGCAGCGGACTGAAGCCGAGGACTCTGGCCACCTCAAACAGCTTGTTGTCCACGCCGCGGATGCCCATAAAAGTATTGATATAGAGCGGGAAAAAGGAGCCGCTCAGAATAATGACTACCTTCGACATTTCACCAAAGCCAAACCAGAGGATAATCAGCGGGGCAATCGCCAGATGGGGAACCAGCCGCAGCACCTGGACACTGGGATCGAGCAGGTACTCCGCTTTACGGAACAGCCCGGTAAGCACTCCGAACAGCAAGCCGAGCACTCCGCCAAGCAGAAATCCGATCCCCGCTCTGCCGATGCTTACGCCTAAGTGATGGGTAAGCTCCCCGCTGGCCGTCAGAGCGGCAAACGCCGAGAGGATCGACAGCGGTGTCGGCAGAAATTCCGGCGAGATCAGACCCGCACTTCCGGCAAGCTGCCATACGGCCAGCAGTGCAACCGGAATAATAGCCCCGGTTCCCCAATCTGACAGGAGGGATTTCAGCCGGATTTTCAAATGGATTGAAGATGTCTTTTTCACCTTGTTAGACGTATTTTTGGGAGCTGTGCCGCTGAAATCATGTGCTTCCCTTATTCCTTTGGCTGTCTTGATAATGATTTCTATCCCATCGCTCATGTTGTTATTTCCCTCCTATCCTTGATAGCTGTCCTGCCATCTCAGCAGCCGCCGTTCGATCAGACGGACAACGGTATCGCTCAGCAGTCCGGCTACGGCAAAAATGATAATTCCGACAAAAACCACAGGCGTATCAGCAAACTGGCGGGCGTCCGACATCATATAGCCGATGCCAGAGGTGGAAGCAATGAGCTCCGCCACTACCAGCCCCAGCCAGGATAGTCCGAGCGACAAACGCAGGCCGAGCATAATGTTCGGAACCGCAGCCGGCAGCACCAGCCGGAGAATCTGCTGCACCCGGCTGAAGCCAAGCACTCTGGATACTTCAAACAGCTTGTTGTCGGTACCGCGGATACCCATAAAGGTATTGATGTATACCGGAAAAAAAGCGCCTTTGGCGATCAGCAGCACTTTGGATTCCTCGCCGATCCCGAACCACAGGATGAACAGCGGCACCACCGCCAGGCTGGGAATCATCCGGATCATCTGCAGCGAGGGGTCCAGCAGCCGCTCCGACCGCTTGAACAGTCCGACCAGGATGCCGAACAGCAGGCCCAGCCCGCCGCCGAGCAGAAATCCGGATAAAGCCCGTGCTACACTGACTCTGAGATTGCTCCACAAATCCCCGTCCCTTGCCAGCGTGATAAAGGACTGGGCAATGGTATACGGTGTCGGGAACAGCATTTCCGAGATGATTCCGTAATGGCCAAGCAGCTGCCACAGGATCAGCAGGCTTCCCGGCAGCAGCAGTCCAAGTCCGGCAATGGCTGCTTTTCCGGGTTTTCCCGGTCTTTCGGCAGTACTGAGCGCCACAGCCCGGTTGCTCATATAAGCTCCCCCTTTGAATTTGATGATATTTTACAATTCACATAGACTAAGTCGGATATATGGCGAAGAAGGTCCCCAGCAGGTATCTAAATCCCCGCCCCGTCGGTCAATTCCAGCTCATCCACCTTTTCAAAATAATTCAGTACCCTAAGGCGCAGCTCCTGAAAAGAATTCGTCGTCTTTTTACGCGGGTACGGCAGATCTACCGGCACTATCTTCCGGATTTTGCCCGGTCTCGGCTCCAGAATGACTACCCGGTTACCCAGAAACACGGCCTCATCAATATCATGCGTAACAAAAATCATCGTCGTCTTATTCCTCCGCCAAATGTCCAGCAGTACGGTCTGCATGTGGGCTCTGGTGAATGCATCCAGTGCACCAAATGGCTCATCGAGCAGCAGGATTTTGGGATTACGCAGCAGCGCCCGGGCAATCGCTACCCGCTGGGCCATTCCACCTGACAGCTCGCGCGGATAGGATTTCTCGAAGCCGTTCAGCTTCACCAGCTCAATCAGCTCATCCACCTTCTGCCGGATATCCGGCCGGTTAAGCGGAAGATCCGAGGCGATGTTCTTCTCTACCGTCAGCCAGGGGAAGAGGCGGTGCTCCTGAAAAATAAATCCTTTGTCGATCCCGGGTCCGGCGATATTCGCACCTTCCAGCGTCACACGGCCGGAATAGCCGGTGTCCAGACCGGCCACTATGCGCAGCAGCGTGCTTTTACCGCAGCCGCTCGGGCCAATCACCGTGATGAATTCTCCCTCCTGCACCTCCAGATCCACCTCATGCAGAGCCTTTACCTGGCCTCCGGCGGTGTCAAAGCTTTTGTTCAGCTGTGTAATGGACAGCATTACCTCTCCCATACTTGCTCCTCCTTCGGCTGTGTGGGCTGACCTATAGAATTATCCAACCGGCTCTGAACGTGACTGCAGTGAATGTTTGGACTTCCGGCCGCTGTTATGTTTGGATTTCTTGAATAAACCGTTATTCACGGTTGAAATCCAAACATAAAGGCGGACGCTACCGCTCCTACAGTTCCAAACTTCACCTCCGCCACTTCAGCCATTTGGCAGCCCCATAGTTCAGCTAATATTTTTATTGTAAAAAAAAACAGAGGGACCTCGTGCTTGATAGCACGGGCACCTCTGTCTGAACAGTCGGCCGATGTAATTCATAGTAAATCAATTTGAATTTGTGAATTTAAAATATCATCTATCTGCAAGTCTGTCAACAAAAAGACACAATTTAATGCCAAATAATTAATCTGGTAAACTAATCCATTTTGAGAACCGCCGGCTCTTTAAATGCTGTAACCTTTCCCTTACTCTGTACGATAATCATCCCGTCCTCCAGCAGCGTTGGCCCGAAGACTCTACCGGACGTTTTGAGCTGCAGCACCTGTGCTCCTGTAAGCAGATTCACCGCCACCAGCTGACCGTCTGCACGGGCGATATACATACCGTGACCGAGCAGGTCAAAGCGGGCAATCGGGGTGCCTCCGTAATACGATACCCCATACCTGTTGGTTGTCTTGACGCCATATACTACTTCACCGTCGCTGAACAGCACTCTTCCGTCATAAGGGCCAGCGGCATACCTTAGGGAGCTTCCGCCGCCTGCAGCCGAATAGGTAATCTTGGCCGTCTTGGCCGGATCCGCATCTGCCGGATAACAGTAAACGGTGTTTCCATTATTGATGTACAGCTGATTGCCGCTGATCCAAGCTCGTCCGCCGCTGCTCAGTGCCTCATCCGGATTCATATTTCCGGGGTTGTACTCTACCGATTTCAGCACCTTGCCGGTCTTGGCATCCAGTGTATCTACCGTGGTCAGGGGCACCAGTTCTATGAGGTTGGCTGTCCGCTGAGAACGGAGGGTTCCGCTGCCAGCATCAATGGGCAGAGCGTGATTATCTGCTTCCCACAGCTGTTTGCCTGTCTTCCGGTCAAAGGCGTGCAGCAGCTCGTATGAATACGCCCCGGATACTGAGTCCTCAGCGAATATCAGATCGCCTTGAACCTGTACAGGCAAATACAGCTTCTCACTATAATTATCCTTCCATTGCAGTTTGCCGTCTTTCAGATTATAGACCTGAATATCACCGTTAACAGCAAAAAGCTGGTTCTGGTCGATCAGGAGCTGGTACGGAGCTTTACTCGGTACGGAAGAGCTCCAAATGTTTTTGCCTGTTGCTGCATTGATGGCATATATAGTTCCTGCCTGTGAGCTTGCGTAGATCAGGCCATCCTGATACAACAGCGGTGCTGTCAGCTTCGCCCCATATTTCCAGACTCTTTTGCCGTTCTGGGCATTCAGTGCGAGCAGCTGGCCCTGCTGAATGATGTAGACTTTGCCGCCTCCGGCCACAGCAGATCCCCGGCTCATCGCTGATTCATCACCCTGCAGATCCATCGTACTGGACCATAAGATTTTAGCTGCAGGAGCTGCAGGAGCATCACTCCCGAAATTATTGGCCACGTAAGAAGTACGCGGTTCAGATGCCGCAGATTGAGCCGTACCGGCAGCAGCCAGCAGACTTAATCCGATCACGGCAGCGAAGGCCCCGTTTTTGATATTTATTCTCCCCATTTGATGAATCCCTCCCGGAATTAATTTCCTTGTCCATCCTTAGAAGCCACAACGAGTATATACCCTGATTCGCAGCATATTCAATAATTTTCCATGCGTATCGGATTTTGCTGGATGAATAGTGCAAAAATCAATACACTATAAGAGACAGCAAAAAGAGAGAGCCTATGCGCCAATCCGTCAGGATAATACCGTTAATCCGCTTACAGGCTAAAACATTTACTCACATACTTACATTTTGTAAGTCATTATGTTATACTAATCCGAATCCTACTTACTGCGGACAAGCACCAGCACTCTAAATAGATTGAACTTGAAAATGTGAAAATCTATATAGATAACCAACATTCTGATGAATAAGGGGTCTGTACTTATGACTAACAACGTAAATAATGATAAACAGCCTGAATTTGAATTCGGCATTTATACACTGGGGGACATGGTGACCGACTGTCATACAGGCCAGCTGATCAGCCCGCAGCAGCGGCTTCAGGAGGTCATTGCTGCAGCTAAGCTCGCGGATGAGGCCGGACTTGATGTATTTGGCGTGGGTGAGCATCACCGGCTTGATTTTGTCATCTCTTCCATGCCGGTTGTGCTCGCTGCAATTGCCCAGGTGACCAAGCGGATTAAGCTGACCAGTGCAACTACGGTGCTTAGTACTTCCGATCCCGTACGGATATTCGAGGACTTCGCCACACTGGATCTGCTGTCGGGCGGACGGGCGGAGATTATAAACGGACGCGGTGCTTTTCTGGAATCCTTCCCGCTGTTCGGATACGAGCTGGAAGACTACAAGAAGCTGTTCGCTGAGAATCTTGAACTGCTGCTGGAGCTGAATCAGCATGAGGTGATGAACTGGAAGGGAACCTTCCGCTCACCGCTGATCAACGCTGAGATTGCTCCGCGTCCGCTGCAGCCGAAGCTACCTCTCTGGGTGGGCATCGGCGGTTCACCCGAAAGCGCCGAGCAGGCCGGTCGGCTCGGAATCGGCATGGCTATTGCTATTCTAAGCGGCAGCCCTGAACCGTTCCAGAATCTGGCCGTAACCTACCGCCGCAGCGGCGCCGCAGCCGGGCATTCCGCAGAGGACCTGAAGATCGCCATTACGAGCCACGGCTACATTGCGAAGACCTCACAGCAGGCGCTCGATGAATACTATCCTTACTATTACAGCTACCGTAACGCCATCAGCCCGCATCCCGGGCAGGAATACCGGGTTTCACGCAGTGATTTTGGCCGCTTCGTCTCCCCGGTCAATACGCTGGCTGTCGGCAGCCCCCAGCAGATCATCGAAAAAATTCTATACCAGCATGAGCTGTTCGGCCATAACCGTTTTATGACTCAGCTCGATATCGGCGGACTGCCTTACAGCAAGGTGGCTACCGCAATTGAACTGCTTGCTACGGAGGTTGCTCCGGTTGTGCGCCGGGAAATCGCCAAGAAGACTAGCGCAGGCACTTCGCAGGCCTAATCACTCAGTCAGGCTCTGCGCCTGTACTAAACCACACCAAAAAACGGCTGTGCTATCCCGCTTGGGACGGCACAGCCGTTTTTGCTGCAACCGGACTGTTAGTCTGCTAACGCATATACCCCTTCAGTTAGATGCCTGCGGCAGACCTTGAGCAAAGCCTGATAGCTGTCTTCAAAATCAAGCTGTCTGAGAATATTTAAGTACCCCTTTAACTCAGCCGCGCTGTCTTTCTGCTTCAGGCAGAGCAACGTCAGCTCGTAATAAATTAACGTCACAATTTTATCGTACAGCAGATGGGTTTTATCCGCTAACGGCAGCGCTTTTTCGAGAAACAGCAGGCTCTGTTCATAGTTATGCTCGTTCAGGCAAATGATCGAGATGTTCTGCAGGAGATGCTGCTGGACTGTTCTGCTCTCGGGAAAGGAATGGTATCTGTCAAATTCTTTCGCGCCTCTGAGGCCAAAAAAAATGGCATCACTGCTGCTTAGTGTGAACAAAAAATTGTTGAGCAGCTTGAACTCGTACAGATACCATTTATCCACACCAAGCAAATACGGCTTGATATACGCTGCAATCTCATTCAGCGCTGTAATTTCATCCGGATAATGATGCTGAATCAACACCCCCTGGCCGAGCAGATATAAATGGTAATAGGCCTCGGTCCGTGTGGATTCATACATTGACCGGCACTCCCGGCTGATCGCCTTGACCTTGCTGAAGTCGTAGCGGTTTCCCGCTTCTGTAAGCTCGAGATGCAGCATCCGCTTCACCTGCGGAGCATTGTCCTGATGCAGGAAAAGCAGCTCCTCAAACGACATTTCGAGCTTGTCCAGAAGCAGGATCAGCTTGTCGTAGCCGGGATAATACTTCACGCCTTCAAAGCGTGAGAGGTTGGAGCGGCTCATGATGCCTCCAGCCAGAAGCGACTGGTTTATTCCTTTCGATCTGCGGATCTGCCCTATCGTTTTACCCAGAATCATGACTTGTCCACCCCGTTTGCCCGTGTGAGTATATGGCACAATTTGTAAGCCTGTTTTTTATTGTATGCTACACTCGGCACAAAGAAAATGACAAATTCCGGGGGTAGACGGCAATGAATCTGCGTATAGCACCTCAGCTTAACCGAAAGGTCTGGAATATCCTGGCCGGCACTTTTTTTACGAGAACCGCCCTGTTCATGAGTGTTCCTTATTTATCGATCTTTCTGACCGGTCAAAAGCACATCCCGCTCCTGCTTACCAGCCTCATCCTCGCGGTCAATCCGCTGGCGGGTGTAGCCTTCAGCTGGCTTGGCGGTGCGCTTGCCGATAAACTTCCGCTCCACAAAATCATCCTGTATACTCCGCTTATCTGGGGGACCGTGTTTATTCTGTTCTATTTTGCCGACAGCTTCCTGGTCTTTCTGCTGCTGAACGCGCTGAACGGCCTGTGCTATTCACTCTTTGAACCGGCAAGCAAAAAGGTACTGTCCACAGAGTCTCTCCCGGAGCACCGGCTGCTCGTATTCAACCTGAGATACACGGCGATTAACCTGGGCTGCTTTGCCGGTCCTCTGCTCAGCCTGCTGTTCAATATGAAAATGACCCTGTTCCCTTATGTCATCCTAGGTATCATGTATATTCTATACGGGGCTTCAACGATGTTCTTCTTCCGCAAAACTTCTGCTAACAAGGAGAATACTCAGTCAAAATCCCCTCCTAGTCTCCCGGCCCTCTGGGCGATCCGCAAAGATCATGTATATCTGCTGCTGCTTGCGGGGATGAGCTTTTCCTACTTTGGCTATTCGCAGCTGAACGGAACTGTCTCCCAGTTTCTATCGAACACTGGCACCTTGGCAGACGGCACCCGGTTATACTCCATCCTGTTGTCGGTCAATGCCGTTGTTATTCTCACCACCCAGTTTGCCGTGCTCCGCCGGATCTCTACATGGAATCCGTTTACTGTGGTTCTGCTCAGCAATCTGCTGCTCGGCCTGAGTTTTCTGTTCTTTCTCTTCCCGGCCGCCTACCCTCCGCTGCTGTTATTCATTACAGTGTTCAGTCTCGGAGAGCTGCTGATCGGCGCGCGGTTCGATGCCCTGGTGGATGAACTATCCTCCGCAGACAATAAAGGGTTATATTTCGGCTGCGCGGAAATCGTGAAGCTGGGGACCATTAGCGGCCCTATCGCGGGAGGCGGTCTGCTGGGGATGTTCGGCTTCCAGGCTGCCTGGCCCGTGTTCGGACTCCTCAGCGGTATAACCCTGACAGGAGCCCTTCTGATCCGGGCGGCCAGAATAAAAGACAGGCTTGCTGCTCCCCGTCTCCCCAGCGATAAAAAAAGGCCCCCAGCAATGACTGGGGACCCCTATATCCGTTAGGCAAACGAAGGTTTGTTATTATCGACCTTCCCGCTGACGAGCTTCTTGTATTCGTCGTCTCCGCCTTCCAGAGAAGGCGCAATGTATACGTTGATGGACGAAGGCGACAGCTTGGTGGGCCTTCCGGTCCCCGCTTTCCGCTTCGTGCGGCCTTTGCCGCCTTCACTGCCGCTGCCGTTTGCGGTTCGGCGGACAGCACTGGATAAACTGACTGCATTCTTCATGTTCTTCATCGTGTCAGTCCCCTCCCACTAAATGATTGACGGTACGGAACAAATCCCGGTTATACGACACAACCTCGGTAAGATCATCCGCGGACAATCCGTCGCTTCCGGAAAAATGTACAGAAAGGACATGCTTTTCACCTAAAGGATAGCATAGGATATAGACCTCCGCAACTTCCGTACGCTGAAAAAAGGTCCATTCCTTGCTCATAAAAGCATCCAGCACACCCGGACGTTTCCCCTGTTCCGCTTCATACAGCGACAACGGGTAGACATGTCCCCGGCCCACATTCCCGCCGACTTGCATCAGTCCCTCTCCCTCACGGGCCTGCCACATGGCGGCGCCCATCACCCGGCAATGCTTCGGCGGCAGAAAAGAATTGCGGACCGCTTCACTGAGCGCCTGATATTGCAGTTCTCCTTCAGGGGCAGCCACATTACTATTATATTGCCAAAAGAAGTGAAGGATACTTTCTTTTCGCCTAAGCTCATGCTTTAACTGCTCCAGCTCCTTCTGCGGATCACGGTAGCCCCCCTGCTCCTGAATGCTGTCAATGATCTTGCCGCAGCTTACATCTACGGCCGCCACCGGATTCTCATGCTGCCATTCATATTCCAGCGGAGTGAGGCCGGATAAATCCGACAACAGATGATATTCCTCGATGTTCTCTCCCGGAATTAAATCTTTGCGGACCGGCACCCGATCCGGCAGCAGGCAGAAGACACGGCTGCGCCGCAGCCTCGCCCAGAACAGGCCCATTTCAAACTGTGTATTATCACGGGTCACATAATAATATTTGCCGCGGATTCTGGCTACATCGTCCGGAGAGAACACGAAGACGGCAAAATCGCTCTCATCCAGGTTCCGTTCGAGTGCTTCCATTGTATATTCATTCGCTCGGAAGGCATTGGCATACCATGGATTCACCTGGGCCTCCCGCTTCAGCTGCTCATGTATCGCCCTGGCGTAACGGATAGATTCTCTGGAAGATCCAATGAATAGTTTTGGTCTGGTCACGGCGGCGCTCCTTTGTCAGTTTCCCCATGCTGTAATAATTATACAGCCCTTTTCTATCTGGGAACAGAGCCCCATTTCCTTAGATTTTAATAAAATCCTGTTCTTCTGCCGATGAAACGGGTAATAGGATTTTATACCACCCTGAAACGAGGCTTCTTATGAACAAAAGAATACATATTGCAGTACTGGCAGCCGGCCTCCTGATTGGAGGCTTGCTCCAAAGCACCCGTGTGGACGCAATGGCGTCTTATACGGCGAAGGTCTATACCAGTTCTCTTATCGTCCGCAGTGAGCCGGCCGCCGGTGCTTCAGTTGTCGGATCTTTGAAGAGCGGCACCACAGTAACAGTTACCGATGAGCAGCATGGCTGGATGGAGATACGCTCCGGATCCGTAAGCGGCTGGGTGGCAGGTTATTATCTTAAAAAGACTACAGGAACCGCGGCGGCCTCCTTGTCTTCTGCCAAGACAACCTCCGGCAGCAGTTCTGCAACTGTAACCGCAGATTCCCTGCGGATCAGGGGAGGTCCGGGAATCGGCTACCAGGTGGTAGGCTCCCTTAAGGCCCAGGATACCGTAACCGTTCTGCAGCGCGAGGACGGCTGGGCCCGGATCCGGACAACCGGCGGGGAGGTCGGCTGGGTATCAGCGCAGTATATTGCCAGCGGAAGCGCCTCAACCGGGAGCAGCAAGGCCAGTTCGGTCTCAAGTACAAGCTTCAGCTCTTCAGGCCGGATCAGCGGCAAACTGATCGTCATTGATCCCGGGCATGGCGGAAGCGATCCGGGCATGCTCGGCACGACTTACAACACAATGGAGAAGGATCTTACTTTGCAGACGGCCTTTTATGTACGCGATTATCTGATAGCAAGAGGAGCGCGGGTGCAGATGACGCGGACCTCTGATCAAAAGCCCACCCTCGCCCGGAGAGTCCAGATCGCCGCCACGCTGAACGCCGATGCCTTTGTCAGCATCCATTACAATTCCTCGCCGAAGAATGTATCCGGTACACTGACCTTCTTCTACTCTGAATCGGATGACCTGCGGCTGGCCCGGGCCATTGAGACCCGGCTTGGACAAGGCATTGGCCTGAAGAGCAATGGTTTATCTTACGGCAATTATCATATCCTGCGGGAGAATACCCTTCCGGCTACACTTGTGGAGCTGGGGTTTCTCAGCAATCCTTATGACGAAGCGATTGTCCGCACTTCTGCCTACCAGAAAAAGGCAGCCAAGGCCATTGCCGAGGGACTGGCTGATTATTTTAAAAAGTGACCCCCTGCGACCGCAAGCCGTGCTTAGCTCACTGCTTGCGGTATTCGCGCGGCGTCTGTCCGGTCGCTTTTTTGAATACCCGGCTGAAATATTTCTCATCCTCATAGCCGACCAGCTCCGAGATTTGCGACAGCCGGAGATTGGTGTTCTGCAGCAGCGTCTTGGCTTTATCTATTCTCAGGCCCGTTAAATAATCTGACAGGTTCTCGCCGCTGATCTGCTTGAACTTGCGGGACACATTCTCCCGGCTGATAAAAAACCGCTGCGCAATATGCTGAAGCGTCATGTCCTTAGCATAGTTCTGATCCAGATATTCCCGGATCTCCTGCACAAGCCGGCTGTCGGGTGGCTGGGGGCTTTCCTGTGATAAACGCTGCAGCAGCGCCTTCATCCCATCCCGCCAAAGCCGGGCGGAGAATAACCCCTCATGATCGTAGCATAGCTCGAAATGGATCTCCGCCTCCGGCCGCCAGCGCTGCAGAGCCTCGGCAATCTCTTTCTGAAGCCGCAGTAACCGGCTCTCTGTAAGTACAGGCAGACCGGCCAGCTGAACCGACCACTCCTCCACTACCCGCTCCATTTTGTCCAGCTCACCCGAGAGGACTGCTATGTTCAGCTTCTCCAGCTGCGTTTCGAAGGCGTAGTCTTCTACAGATCCACTCTCGTTGAAAATCTCCCGGTACAAGTGAATCCGCCCTTCCCGCTGCAGCAGATTCCGCTCGTTCAGCCCCTGCCGTGCCTGGTGAAAAGCCGTTTGTATCCCCTCGGGGAACTCACAAGCATAACTGAGTCCAATATCCATCAGCACTCCATAGGTCTGCTTAATCGACCCGTTGATCCCCCGCATCAACTCTTCCGCCTCCGAAACCGCTGACCAGAGGAGAACAACAATCTCTGCACCGGCCTGCCAGCTGCGGAAGGCGATGCCGCTCTGCTTCGATGCAAGCACCTCATTACAGACATTCACCAGCACAAAGGAGGTCAATCCCACATCACCGTGAAATCTCTGCAGCAGCCGGCAGTCTGCCCCCTGGAGAGAGAGCACCGCTATTCTGCATTCTGCGGCAAACAGCGGCATACCCAGCTCTTCGCTTAGGGAATGCTTCAGCTCCTGAAAGGACACCTGTCCTGCCACCAGATCGGAGAGCATCTTATCCCAGTAGAGCGGCCGCAGCACATTCAGCTGCATACTCTGGCGCAGGGTCTGCTGCCGCTCCGCCTCTTCCTCCTGCCACAGCTGAAAAGCATGCTCCGCCGCGGCGATCAGCTGCTTGCTGTTGAGCGGCTTCAGCAAATAATCCGTCCCCCCGTAGACAATCGCCGGCTTCACATAGTTGAAATCCTGATAGCCGCTGATGACTATGGTCTTCGTATTCGGATAATGCGTATGCAGCCATTCCAGCAGCTCTGCGCCATCCATCAGCGGCATGCGCATATCCGTGAATACAATCTCCGGCTGCTGCTCCTGCATAATCGCGATCGCTTCCTGCCCGTTAGTCGCTTCGTAAATGCCGGCAATCTGATGCTTCTCCCACGGCACAAAATAGCGGATCGCCTCCCGCACATGCTTCTCATCGTCTACTATCAGCACCTTCATTGTTTGCCGCTCCTTTGTGTAAGTGATCGGTAGTGTGTTTCTATTGCACTTTCTGCAGCAGATGTCTCCTTAATCAGCCAAGAAAATTAAATCTATTGTAGTTAGTACAGTAGAATCTTGGGCATCAGCTGTTTTTGCCCCATATTCCCGGATTCGGCTGCACAGAATACAACAGAATGGAATTAGCCTTCGTTTGCTAAGCAATCTATTGTACAAAATACAATCAGGTAACACACCTATTCTTGTTACCGGTTTAGCTTCACCATATTAACCTAGCTGCCCAGAGGAATTACCAGCGTAACGGTAACCCCCTGGCCCTCACTGCTTTGCAGCAGCAGCTGTGTCTCGCCGCTCAGCTGCAGCCGCAGCCGGGCCAGCACATTGTACAGGCCGATTTCTTCGTACTCGCCCTTGCCGCTATGCTCGAGACTGGCGGTGATTTCCTCCAGCCGCCCGCGGGGCATGCCCTTGCCGTTATCCTTGACGGCAAGAATCAGCCTGTCCTGCTCATCAAGCGTGCAGGAAATAGTAATTAACGCGCCGCGGACTCCATCCTCGAACCCGTGCTTAAAAATATTCTCGACGATCGGCTGCAGGATCATCTTAGGCACGACAATGTCGAGGGCAGCCTCATCGGTATCGATATCCAGCTGCAGATTGTCTTCCCCGAAACGCTCGGTTTGCAGGATGACGTAATTCTGCACATGCTCCAGCTCATCGCGCAGCGGTACCTGCGTCCGTTCGGTATTCATCGAATAACGCATCATGCTGCCAAGGGAATAGATGAGATCGTACACCTTTGGCGCATTATAGCGCAAGGACAGACTGGCAATCGACTGCAAAGCGTTGTAAAGGAAATGCGGATTAACCTGGGCCTGCAGCGCCTTCAGCTGATTGGTCTTATTGGCCAGCTCAAGCTTATATTCCTTGACGATCAGATCGTTGATCGTGCGGGTCATGCCGGTGATTTTGCGGGTCAGCAGGCCAAATTCATCCTCACGGTCGGCATCCATGTGGGCATCCAGCTGGCCGATCTGCACCTTCTGGGTGAAGGAGATCAGCTTCTTGATCGGCCTTGTGAAGCCGATGGAGATCACCACCGCGACGATTCCGCCCAGAATCAGGAACAGCACGCCGATACCAGTATTGAACCGGGTAATGACCTTTGCATCGGCGTACAAATCCTCGTAAGGCACCAGCTTGATAATATTACCCTTGAACAAGGGAGCGTCAATATGCCGGTACAATACAATTCCCTCGAAACCGTCTTTGTCCCAGGTGAAATGTCCGCTCTCTCGGCTGCCGGGAAGCCGGCTCCAGCCGGCCGATACCTGCTTCCCGATCCAGTCAGGATCAGATGCAAACAGCGCCTGTCCCTGTTCGTTCAACACATACAGGCGTTCTGTATCCGAATTGTACATCGATTTGGCAATCCCCTCCAATTCAGAGAGCCGGTAATCGATCGACAGATCAGCCAGCACATCGGCGCTGGGTGTACGGTAGAGCGGAAAATGGGCCGAGAAGACAGGAACTGTCCCTGATTTCAAATTCGGGAACCGGGACTTCATTCCGTATTGGTGATCCATATGGGTTACCTCTATAAAAGGCCGGTAGGTTCCTCCCGGAACCGCCGGCGGCACATATTTGTCCGATTCCCGGCGGAACAACCCGCCAAGCAGCAGATTCGACTGCTTCGCCGCTCTGACATACAGATGAATCTGAAATGTGTTCTGATCGGAGAGGAACAGGTTGTACATCTGGGTAGAGATAATCGCCCGGGTATCCGGTGCAGCCGTGCCTGCGGGCAGATCACCCGGATCTTTTGCCGTAAGCAGACTCGTATAAAAGGAGCTGGGCACATTAATTCCGCTGTACAGCGACAATGCCCGCTGGTTCATCCCGCTGAAATAGCTGCTGAGATTAGCTTCCCCGAGTGTCAGCAGCTTCGTATTCTGCTTCACGGACTGCTCGGTCACCGACTGCTTGGTGTAGAGATATGAGAACGTGACGGAGATCCCCGACGGGATCACCGAAGCCAGCAGCACAAGCGCCATCAGCCGGGTGCGGATGCTGTTTCTGAACATAACGGCCCCTCCTAAAAGTTTTGCGGAACATCCGCTTCATGGAATAATCTTTACAGCAAAACTTGCTTCGTAAGCATAATCTTAAGTTTTGTGGAACATTCGCTTCATTGAATTATCTTTGCAGCAAAACTCGCTTCGGAAGCATACGCTTAAGTTTTGCGGAACATCCGCTTATTTTTACGAACGCTGCCATATTAGTGGACACCATCTCGCAACGACAGCATACACCGAGTTTCGTGCGGGGCGCTACTGTGAATTTTTGACGCTGTGAAATTAGTCTGCTGCAATATAATCCACTTTTATGATCATCAAATTGAGTGTTGGAGAGACGCGGGGCTTTCTATAATGAAGCCATGAACCTGTAGAATAACTAGACAAAGGAGATTCCATATGAGAAAAGCTCTGCAGCTTAAACGGGGATGGGGCCAGCAAATTGTGTTCCTCGGACCCTGCCTGCTCTTTTTCCTGACCATTGTGGTCACGCCATTTTTTCTCGGCTTCTATTACTCCTCCACAGACTGGAACGGGCTGGATCTGGACAAAGCGGTCTGGACCGGCGCGGCCAACTGGAAACGGATTTTTCTGAATGATGATAAGTTTTGGGAATCCCTGCTCTTCACCCTGCGCTTCACGGTGGTGTCCGTAGTTGCCGCCAATGCACTGGCGCTGCTGCTGGCCTTCCTGCTGATGACGACACTGAAGACCAAAAAGGTGCTGCGGACGATTTTCTTCATGCCTAACGTAATCGGCGGCATTCTGCTCGGGTATATCTGGCAGTTTATTTTCACCAAAGGCTTCGCCACCATCGGAGAGATTACCGGCATTTCGTTCTTCCAGCTGCCATGGCTGGGCACACCAAGCACCGGCTTCTGGGGACTCGTCATCGTGTTCGTCTGGCAGACCGCCGGCTATATGATGGTAATCTATATCGCTGCACTGGCCGGAATTCCGAAGGATCTGATCGAAGCAGCCCGGATTGACGGCGCCCGCGCCCCGCAGCTGTTCCGAAGCGTCTATGTTCCATTGATTATGCCGGCTATCACCATCTGCCTGTTCCTGACTACCTCTAATGCATTTAAAATGTTCGACCTCAACCTGTCGCTGACCAAAGGCGGACCGGGAACCTCCACCCAGTCGCTGGCCTATAACATCTACGCAGAAGCGCTGATCAACAACCGTTACGGACTTGGCACCGCCAAGGCACTGCTGTTCTTCGTTGCTGTATCGCTGATTACGGTCACCCAGGTATGGATCACTAAACGGAAAGAGGTGTCGGCATAATGGATACCAGCAGATACCGCCCGAAAAATTTCATTCTGGAGATATTCGCCATCCTTCTGGCGCTCGTCTTCCTGTCACCGTTCTATCTGGTGCTGAGCAACTCTGTCAAAAGCCTCAAAGAAATTCTGCTCGATGCCGCTTCCATCCCGGCAATCTTTCATTGGGATAATTACTCCAAGGTCTGGGATGCGATCGATTTTCCGCAGGCGTTCTGGAATTCTTTATCGATTACGATTCTGAGCGTTATCTTTATCGTACTGTTCAGCTCCATGGCTGCGTACCAGATTGTCAGAAGACCGTCGCGCTTCAACAGCTTTGTGTTCCTGCTGCTGGTGTCGGCGATGATCATTCCCTTCCAGTCGCTGATGCTGCAATTGGTGCGTGTTACCAGTATTCTGGAGCTGCGCGGTGAACTGTATGGGATTGTGGCCTGCTATCTCG
This sequence comes from Paenibacillus pedocola, assembly GCF_031599675.1. Taxonomy (NCBI): domain Bacteria; kingdom Bacillati; phylum Bacillota; class Bacilli; order Caryophanales; family Paenibacillaceae; genus Paenibacillus; species Paenibacillus pedocola. The sequence goes on from NZ_CP134223.1 coordinate 5,680,578, forward strand.
GCTTCGGTATGCCGCTGTCGGTCTTCCTGTTCCACGGCTTCATTAAAAGTGTGCCTTATGAGCTGGAGGAAGCGGCCCGGGTGGACGGCTCGAACCCGTACGGCGTGTTCTTCCGGATTGTTTTCCCGCTCCTGCTTCCGATCATTGTTACAGTCATCATTCTGAACACCCTGTGGATCTGGAATGACTATCTGCTGCCGGTACTGGTTATCGGAGGGAATAAGGATTTGACTACTCTGCCTGTGGCCGTAACAAAATTCTTCGGTCAGTACACCAAGAAATGGGACCTCGCGCTGGCCGGACTGGTGATGGCGATCCTGCCCATTCTGCTGTTCTTCCTGTCGCTGCAGCGTTATATTGTGGAAGGTGTAACCGCCGGCTCCGTCAAAGGATAACATGCTCTGCAACAATATCCACTTTTTCGAGCAAAATATTAAGTGTAAGTCGATTCTCAGATGCTATACGATCTAGTTGTAGGAACCAGAGACCAGGGAGGTTATTCTATGAAAAGAAAATCCGCATTCCTTATCGCAACCGCTTGCACCATGATGATCGCAGGCTGCGGCAACGGCGGCAATAATAATTCCGGGAGCAATGAAGCTGCCACGAATGCGCCAAAAGAGTCAGCAGCGGCTGAAGCAACAGCAGCTCCTGCCAAAGATGTGACGATCAAAATGTTCCAGTTCAAGGTCGAAATCGCTGAACAGCTGAATGCGCTGGCCGAAGAATATGAGAAGGAAACCGGCGTCAAGGTAGAAGTGGAAACGCATGGCGGCGGTGAAGACTACGGCGCTTTGCTGAAGGCGGAAATTGCTTCCGGCTCTGAACCGGAAATTTTCAACAACGGCGGCTATACAGCCCTGGTCCCTTATATGGATCGTGCTACGGATTTGTCCGACCAGCCTTGGGCGGCTAATCTGATTCCAACCTCCAAAACTCCGGCCACAGTCGACGGTAAGCTGTACGGCATGCCGATGAACGTTGAAGGATACGGTCTTATTTATAACAAGGACCTGTTTGCCAAAGCCGGGATTACCGAAGAGCCTAAAACCCTGTCCCAGCTGAAGGATGCTGCTGCCAAGCTCAAAGCCGCCGGCATCACTCCGTTCGAAGCTACCAATGAGTGGTGGTCGATGGGGATTCACCTGGTTAACGTAGGTCTGGCCCACCAGCCTGATCCGAAGAAATTCATCGAGGATGTCAAAGCAGGAACCGCGACCATTAAAGGCAATGCCGTATTCGAGCAGTGGCTGGATCTGGTTGACGTGATCTTCGACAATGCCCAGGACAACAAAATGACAACCGACTATGCTACACAGGTTGCAGAATTCGCCTCCGGTAAAGCAGCAATGATGATGCAGGGTAACTGGACGCAGGGCGATATCGATAAAATCGATCCGGCGCTGAACCTGGGCCTCCTCCCTCTGCCGATCAGCGATGAAGAAGGTACGATTCTCGTCGGTGTGCCGAACAACTATATCGTGAACAGCAAATCCGCGCATCCGGAAGAAGCCAAAGCGTTCCTGAACTGGCTGGTGACTTCGGAAACCGGCAAGAAATATATCACTCAGGAATTCAAGTTTATCCCGGCTGAAACGGACATTACAGCAGACGCTGCTGACATCGGCCAGGTTGCTGTAGCTGTACAAGAGAAATCCGACACCGCCCTCGGCTGGAACTGGGATATGTTCCCTGACGGCGTGACCCAAGGCTTCGGCGCTGCTATGCAGGAATACCTGGGCGGACAGGTTGACCGCGATCAGCTGCTTGAGAAGCTGGATAAAGCCGTGCAGGATATTGTGAAGCAATAATTCACCTGAGTATATAAAAAGAACCTTCAAACCCGGCGGGAAGCGGGATTGAAGGTTCTTTTGTTGTGGCCGCTGGTGCTTAGAGAACCGGCTGTTAGTGCTTTTACACGTGCCTGCCAGTGCTTGAATACTCAGCGACGATTATGTGAATAGCATATGAGGGTTGGAAGTATCTAAGTGGAAATAGTCCACCTCATCTTATGAATTTTGCGGCTTTAGAAACTTTAGGTGGAATGAATCCACTTCCATTAGCGAAAATTCTCTATAGGAGCGAAAATCGGCCGTATCGGAAATGTTAGCAGGAGTTTTTCCAGCTAATCTGATTTATTCTGCGTAAAATGCGATATTAGTGGGAGTATATCCACCTTAGATGAACATCTCCAAAATCAGGAACAGGTTCAGCGACACCACCAGCGCCGAGATGATCCAGCCGAGAATAGTGGTTATCTTGTGGTTGACCAGCCCGTTCATAATCTGGCGGTTACTGGTGAAGATCACCAGCGGAATTAAGGCAAAAGCAATCCCGAAGGACAGGATAACCTGACTCATAACCAGAGCACTTGTTGCATTAATGCCGAACGCGATAATCGCCAGCGGAGGAAGGATGGTTATCGCCCGCCGCAGATACAGATTGATTCTTTTATTGATGAAGCCCTGCATGACCACATCTCCGGCCATCGTCCCCACAGAGGAGCTAGACAGTCCGGCAATCAGGAGGCCGAGGCCAAACGAGATTGCGGTAACCGGCCCGGCCAGCTGGCGGAACTGTTCGAAGGCGACATCCAGATCTTCTACCACCAGCCCGTTTTTGAAGAATAAAGCAGCAGCTACAATCACCATCGCCATATTTACTGCACCGGCAATCACCATGGCAATCACAATATCGATCATTTCCCATTTAAAAATCTGTTTCTTCTCTTTATCGTTGGCTCCGACCACACGGCTCTGCGTCAGCGAGGAATGGAGATAGATCGCATGCGGCATGACGGTTGCGCCAAGAATACCTGCTGCCAGCAGTACGCTGTCCACACCCTGGAATCCCGGAGTGAAGATTCCGGCAACAACAGCCCCAGCATCCGGCTTCGCCATAATGACCTGGAACGCAAAGGCCAGGACGACGACCATTACCATAGCGGCAATCCCGGCTTCAAGCGTCCGGTAGCCGCGCCGCTGCAGCTCCAATATGGCGAACGAACCGGCTGCAGTAATCAAAGCGGCAGGCAGCATCGGAATGCCGAACAGCAGATACAGTCCGAGTGCCGCCCCGATAAACTCCGCTAAATCCGTAGCGATAATGACCAGCTCGCTTTGGATCCACAGGAAGATCGCTGCGCCCTTCGGGAACCTCTCCCGCGCCACCTCTGGCAGATTCTTGCCTGTAGCAATCCCCAGCTTGGCGGATAATGCTTGAATCAGTACAGCCATCAAGTTCGATGCGGCGATTACCCATAAGAGCAAGTAGCCGTATTTCGAGCCTGCTGTAATATTCGTGGCGAAATTCCCAGGATCCAGATAAGCCACCGAAGCAATAAATGCCGGGCCTAAGAATGGAAGCAGCCGTTTCAGGCCTCTGACATCTCCGTTTAGTACAGCTTGCGCCGAAGTCTTATTTTTATGAGTTTTTATTATTGCAGGTGTCTCCACCGCTGTTTGCTCCATCATGTTAAACCCTCCTCTAACCCAAAAAGTTGTCTCCCTACACGAAAGTTTCCCGTATGCAACTTTTACTTTGTATTCATTATAATCTGCCGAATGAAAAATGTAAATGTAATTTCCATGCATTTCTTTCTTTCATTCCTATTATCATTTAACTCCATTCCAGCTCCGGCAATCACTATTGTGCTTTCTTAATTGTATGTGCAACAGCTACGCGGAGTGAGCCGTTTAGTCTGGATGTTTTTTGAAGGGAAAACCGCCAACAGATAAAAGTCCGGTTTCGCACAAAAAGACGGGATCCAGGGTTACCCCTGTCTCCCGCCTCTGCTATAGCTCCGTTTGTGTTTATTCCGCTTACTTTGTAATGCCTTGATTAGCCTTCGCTGAGTGCAGCCAGCAGATCCAGTGCTTCCTCATGCTCCGGTTCCAGGACGAGGGCACGGCGCGTATAATCCAGCGCACCTGCATCGTCCTGCAGCTCATAGCAGCAAATAGCCAGACAGTAGAGCACTGTTACGACCGGCTCCTCATCGCTCTCCTGCAGCGAACGTTCCAGGAACCAGCGGGCTTCCTTGTACTGGTCCATTTCGAACAGCACCAGTCCGCTGTCCAGGGCCAGATCATATTTCTGCGGCATCGGATAATAGCCGTTCCACATTACCTGTATGCCCAGCTGAAGATCAATCAGCTCCTCATCATTGGCATCGGGCAGCAGGGCCGAAATCCGCTCTGCACTCTGGATGAACAGCTCGGCATCGTATCCGCCCAGACGCCAGAAGCCCAGCAGCGCCTGCAGGCCGATCGAGTCGTAGTTCTGGTCAACCCACATCTTCAGGCTGAAGAAGTCATCCGGTCCGAAGCGCTCGACAAACCGCCGGTAAGCCAGCCGCGTCTGCACATGGGCCTGCGGGTCCTTCAGCATTAGAATACAACCGACATTCAGGTTCTTGTAATGATGCGGGGTGAACAGCGACAAGGCACCCTTTTGCTCAAAATAGTACTGCATCGCGTGATAATTGGCGGTCAGCGAAATACTTCCGTGGTGCATCAGCTTCGGTGGATCGGCAAATTTCCAGTTCTCCAGCCGGTGATCACCCTTATCGGCAGTCAGCAGCACAAAACCTGCCCCGGACAGCTTGTCCAGCCGCTCCATACAAGCCAGCGCCGCAGCCGGAAACAGAATATGGGTATCCTCCAGATTCTGCTGATAGTGCGAAATTACCTCATGATACGGGTAAGCCTGCTCTTCATAGCCGGCTGCACGGCTGTAATGGTATTCCGGTACGATCTCTTTGAGCACCTGGGAAGTGGTCAGGTCAGCGGCATTGTCCGGGTAGCGCAGGGACACCTCGCAGTCAAATATCTTGCCTTCATCCACATACAGCAGCTCCTGCTGAATACTGTCGAAGAAGTAATTCGCGATGACCAGCAGCGGCTGCTTCAGATCGCCGGGCCGGATTACTGTGCCGCTCCCGATAAGCTTCAACTCTCCATCAGCCACAGCATCAAACTGTGCAAAATCAAGGATTCCCTGTTCTACAAAAGGAACCAGCCCGGGATGCTGCTGCCATCCGGTTATATTTTTGAGCGGAAGGTCGCTCATGACATATTTGAACGGAGGCAGGGCTATACCCGCATATTCAATCAATTCAGTTAGCTTCTGCAATACATGGAATGCAAGGCGGCCTGCCCCCGCTCCCATCTCCAGGATGATAACCGGCTCCTCCGGTTCCCCCTCAGCAGTCCGGTCCTGCAGAAATCCGAGGATCATCTCCGCATAGGCAGTTCCGATCATCGGGTTGCTGGTAATATATTGCGGCACCTGATCATTCGTCCAGGCCTGCATCCCGAGCTGCTCATAATAACTGCGCTGCAGCTCCCAGAACGGCGCCTCACTGAAGCGGTAGCGTTGTTGTTGTTGTTCATCTGTTGTCATCTGTGTTTGAACCTGCTCTCTAATAATCTTGGAAGCATATTTACTTCGTATGCGAACGGAAAATAACATATTCCGCCTCTGTAGGCACATTAAAGGTAAAGGAGGAGGCCCCGGCTGTTACCGTCTTGGCTTCTGGCCCTATTCCTTTCAATGCCTTGCTGCTGCCTTTGAAATCCACTGCAACCAATTCCAATACTACACTATTTTTGCCCAAAATGAACGGAGCGTTATTCAGTGTTTCTAATAGCAGCTTATATCCGCCGCCTGTAATCGCAGTCTGGTTTAACCGTACCGGAAATAACGGATGTAAATTGTTAAACGTCTCTAGTGTATAGACAAAAGGAACCTGCTGTTGTACAGGCGTATTCTGCGGCAAGGTTACCCCCCGTCTGCCCTGGATAACTCCGGCAAGCTTATTGATCCAGTTCCCCATATTCTCCCAACGGATGGACTTTGAGGTCTCCAGCACCGAGCTCATCGGAACGAACAGCGTCCCTTCCTTCACCTCCGGCTTAACACCAAGCGGCGCTTCAAGACCATTGTCGAATACGGCGTTCATCACTCCGGCTTTCAGTCCGCTGACCGATTGGCCCATAAAAGAAAAGGTATAGCTCTTCTCCGTGGAATTATAAGTCAGTCTTGCACCGATAACATCGGAGAACGCCCGGATCGGCATCATCAGCTTATTGTCCTTGATATAAGGAGCCAGCTTGCCCGGAAACAGTACATAACTGTCGTTAATAAACAGCGGGAGCAGCTGCTCTCCTCTGATCTCTGCGGCGGAAGCCCTGGCGGGCGCGAATGCTGTACCTGCACTTATTGCAGCAACCAGTATGAAGATCAGCAAAGCCCGGACTCTGTGCACGAAATGGTTCATTAGCGGATACCTTCTTCCTATCTATAATATATAAGTATGGACTCCAGCGTGACGTATTGCCGTTCAGCCGGGCTCAATGCTTCCCTTGAGCATTTGTCACTTTTTTCCTGCAACTCTCCCATCTTATAGACTCATGTAAGGCAACAAAAGTTTCGCGGAACCTGAACTTACATAAGAAGTAACCTGTCTGCGGGAAAAAGCGGCATTAATTATTTACGCCGTAAAGTACTAACGGCATGTAGAGTCTCATATTCTGAATTAGGGAAACCAAACCGCTCCTGGAGAGGAGATACCGGTCCGATAGAGCCATCCTGAAGCAGGATTGGAGGAAAGGACCATGAGTACAGATCAGCTTATTGCACTGCTTGTTCTTGTCATTATGATCGTACAGCTTGCCGTCAAGAAGGGGAAATCCTGACGTCACGCCACAAAGCCGGGCAGCCACGGATCTAGGATCCGGGATTGCCCGGTTTTCGTTTTGGGACCACTTATATTTTCCTATTCCTATCATTAGCACTGGAGATCTTCCCACTCTATAGGTCTGCGTGATACTTCAGGTTATCTCACAAAAATACGGATTTGGTCATCACGCGTCCTGTTCAATACACGGTATCCGGCTGGAGCGGCAGTCGCAATTCCATCATTATTCGGCATACAGTAGCTTCCCGGCTGGCAGGTGCCGTCATCGCGGACAAGCAGCTTGCCGAGGATGCCTACCGCGACCCATTCCTCTCTTTCGATACGCGGGATATAGGCCTGTGAAGCGTTCCAGTCGGGATTTAAGACCGGCTCTATTTTGGTTGTAGCGGTGCGGAGCACGTTGCCCGCCGGATCTCTGACCTCCGGAACCTCCACCTCCTGATATAGAATCCGGTCCCACTCATCAGTCACGAACAGCTTATGCCAGCGCAGATCGCTTGAATCCGCCAGGATAGCCGGTCTTGCACTCACTACACCGAGAATATAAGAATCCCCGGAGGTGGCCTTACGGATCTTATCGCCGGCACCGTCAAAGGTAACGAAATATCCAGGCTCCAGCGCTATACCGTCAGCCGTTTCGAACATCTCCGCATAATCGGCCGCTGCCGGGGAAATGACTGTACCATCCAAATACAAATTGCCTGTTGCTCCTTCGATCACTGCAGAATTAAGGCTAGGTCCCACCGTCAGCCCGTTCGCCAGATGCCAGGAGTAGGCAAACCGGGTGGAACCGTTCTGGCCCATAATATGCGCTCCTGTATGATCCGGCATTACCATCGTGTTCTCCCCTTCGGCATGGGAATTCGCCCCAAAGGCCTGAGTCATAAAACCCTCTGCGTGGGAAGCCTGACCATCGGCCGTGGTATTAGCGCCCTCTGCATGGGCATAAGCCCCGCTGGAGACGCTGCTTACACCTTCCGCATGGGCGAACGAGCCGCCGGCCACCGTGTTTGCCCCTTCCGCATGAGCGGCTGTGCCACTTGCGGTCGTGCTATGCCCTTCCGCATGCGAATGATCGCCCAAAGCCTGGGTGCTATTGCCTTCGGCATGAGCCTCCGCTCCGGCTGCCAGCGTCAATGCTCCCTCTGCATGCGTACTATTGCCGGTTGCATGGGTTAAATATCCTTCGGCATGCGATGCTTCTCCACTGGCGGTTGTAGAAGTGCCCTCCGCATGGGCCGTATCGTTCGTTGCCTGCGTAAGATGCCCTTCAGCATGTGCCGCACTGCCGCTGGCAATCGTAGTGCTGCCTTCGGCATGGGCGCTCTCCCCGCTGGCTTGTGTAGAATAGCCTTCCGAATAAGCGGCTGCAGCACCCGCCGTATTTCCTGCCCCATTCTCCACTCCTGATCACCGCTTTCGTCCGTAATACAATAAGCTATGTCCCAAGATGATGGCCAGTAACGGCAAACCGGTCCAAGTGTTCCAAATTGGCGCATTCTCCTATAACTCCAATGAAAGACCACTCATTTCACTTACTAAAGTTGAGAAACAGTAAAAAATATAGTAATATAGATTCATGAAGAAGGAGGCGGATGAAGATGGAGATTGGAATTAGCACATTTTTGGAAACTACACCGGACCCGGTGACCGGCAAGGTAATCAGCCATGCCGAAAGATTGCGTGAAGCGGTAGAGGAGATCGTACTTGCCGACCAGGTCGGGCTGGACGTATATGGAATAGGAGAGCATCACCGCGCCGATTACGCCGGAAGCGCGCCTGCTGTAGTACTGGCTGCTGCAGCGGCGATAACCAAGAACATCCGGCTTACCAGTGCCGTCACGGTACTGTCCTCGGATGATCCGGTCCGGGTCTATCAGGCATTCTCCACCCTCGACGGCATCTCGAACGGCCGGGCGGAGATTATGGCGGGACGCGGTTCTTTTATTGAATCCTTCCCGCTGTTCGGCTACAGCCTGGACGATTATAACGAATTGTTCGAAGAAAAGCTGGAGCTGCTCCTGGCGATCCGCGCCTCCGAGAAGGTAACCTGGCGCGGCGGCCACCGTCCTGCCATCGATAACCTGCCGGTCTACCCGCGGGCTGTGCAGGATCCGCTGCCGGTGTGGATTGCGACAGGCGGAAATCCCGAGTCGGCGATCCGCGCAGGCACGCTTGGCCTTCCGGTTGCGTTCGCCATCATCGGCGGAATGCCGGAACGGTTCGCTCCGCTGGTTAAGCTGTACAAGGAGGCTGCTGTCCGGGCCGGACATAACCCCGACAAGCTGCAGATCGCGACCCATTCCCACGGCTTTGTCGGAGAAACCACAGAGCAGGCTGCTGCCTTGTTCTACCCTTCGACCCAGGCGCAGATGAATGTCATCGGGCGCGAACGCGGCTGGGGCCAGACTTACAACCGTGCCACTTACGACGATGCCCGCAGCCTGCGCGGCGCGCTGTATGTCGGCGATTCCGAATATGTGGCGGAGAAAATTATTTTGCTGCATAAAAATCTCGGCGTGACCCGCTTCTTCCTGCATGTCAACGTAGGCACCATGCCGCACCGTGAGGTCCTGCGCGCCATTGAGCTGCTGGGCACCAAGGTGGCTCCGATCGTACGCAAAGAGCTGGCCCGGGGCTAAGAATTATTAATTACTAACCAAAGAGATGCTCTAATGGCGGTATATCCGGCTCATAGAACATCTCTTTTTTGGCGTTTTATTGGAGCTGTCAAAGAAACGACCGGTCTGTATAGCATTAAAATCCCAAACGTGCTGCTCATAAAATCCCATAATACGCTGTTGACTTGGAGTCGGCTTCCCCTTATATTATGTTTAACCCTAGTTAATTTATTTACTGCGGTTAATTTAATTCTCTGGAGGTCTTCTCATGATAAATAGGCTGGTTAAAGGTCTTGAAACTGTAACGGTTAAGCTTTGGTTGCTGTTTCTATTATTGTCCCAATCTATTTATGCCATCATGCAGAACTATTCTATTCCACGAACAAGCCGAGAGGCTGGTGATCTCTTGATCTTTGATATGAATCCTTTGGGGTATACTTATGAGTATGCGCATAGGTTTCTAACTCAGTTATCTGAAGAAGGCTATACACTCTATCTGCATGTGCAGTTACCCCTCGATATTATGTTTCCTATCCTAAATTGCTTGACTGGATTATCTACTTTCATTTTGTTGATTCGTCTATATAATAAGGTGAAGATTACATCAGCCTTTCCTATATACTCCTCTTTCTCAAAAACCGTATTAGCCCTCCCAATGGCAGCAATGTTATTTGATTACCTAGAGAACATCATGATATTTATGATGCTTTCGTACAAAGCGGCAGTACCCATAAGCCTTGTATATGTTGCAAGTACTTTTACAATTATCAAAAGCATATCAACTGTAGTATTTTATATTGTGGTTATCGCTATCTTACTAGTAAACGGTGTAGCCTGGATTAGAAGCAGGTCCAAGAAGGAGCAAAGAGATGGAGAATTTCGGGATTAGAGAAAAAAAAGCAGCTCTGCTGAGGGTTTCTATTCTGGAGGAGATGCTTCGTCTGCTAAGAATGAAAAGTATTAATGATTTAACCCTTGAAGAACTGTGTTCTAACATTAATACAACTAAAGTAACTTTTTTTAAAAACTTCAGCTACAAAGAACAGGTGTTAGATTACTTTATTTGCAAGTGGCTTTATGATAGAAGTTTTGATATCCACCGCAAAAGGTATCCAGGTGAAGCAGGATTGTATAAAGTATTTCAATCGATTTGTGAGGATACGGTTCCCGGTAAAAAAATCATGATATCACTCATTCAATATTACAGTAAGCTTACCGAAAAACCACCCGCTATCGAGCCTTCACCTTACGAGTATTATCTCTTTAATCAGGAAGCTTTTGAACAACAGGTAGAGCCGCTGAGCCTGCAGCAAGTTTTTAACTACCATCTTTCGGAGATAAAAAAGATACATCCTTCCCAGTATAATGAAGTAGTATCTCAATTATTCGCCTTAATGTATGGAGTACCCATTCAAACGCATATTATGGAACTTGAGAATATGTACCCTTTTTATGAGGCAGGTATCAAGCGGATTATAGGGGAATCGTCCTAAAAAAAGACGCATGGCTTTTGGTGGCGGCGGTATCCTGCTCATAGAACATCTCTTTTTTAGCGTTACTTACGGACGGAGCTGTGCTTCCACCACGTCTCGGTCGAATACGGGCGAAACCCGATGCTGTAGTAGAACTGCTGGGATGAACCGACATACGCCCTTTTCGCCCCGCGTTCTCCGCATCGTCTGACGCCTTCCAGAACCGCAGCCTTGCCTAAACCCTTCATCCGGTACGCCGGATCGGTTGCAACAGGCTCTACCAGCGCATAATCATTCCCGGGCAGATGCCACATCCCGCAGTAAGCAACAAACTGGCCGTCCGGGGCGGCAACGGCAATTTTCAGATTCAGATCCACATGAGGGCCGGAGAGCTCCGTCTGTCTATCCAGCAGATCCTGGATGGCTTCTGGCGCTTCTCCTTCGTGATTGAACCCGCGCCACAACACTTTATTATATTTGTTTAAATCGAACTCATCCGCCAGGCTGACGATACGGTATCCCTCAGGCAAGGTGTATTTCATTAAGGATTCTTCGATGGGGATCACAGCATTACACTCATGTTCCTGCGTGGGTTTTAAACCCAGCCCGGCGGCAATCTGCTGAAAATCACTGTCGGAATCACGGATCAGTACCTGGACTTCCCCGTCTTTTCTTAGCGAGTCTTTGGCATACAGCAGCATTTCCTCCTTCAAAAAAACATAACCGGGGTCCACACTAAACCAGACATTACCGACATTTTGTTCATAGGTAGCGAGTCCCACGATTCTCCCGGCGTCCTCCCAGATCCCGATTTTATGGAGATTCGCTGTATCCAGGAACGGTAAAGAAAACATCCACTCCCAGCGCCCCCACAAAAATCCTTCATTAATAACCTCCGGATCATTCAGCCGGAATAGAAACTCATGAACACGCTGAAACTCCGGAGTAAAACCGGGTACACGGGTATAGGGTTTAAATGATATTGGCATATCCTTTAGCCTCCTGTAACGCTTGATGCCTCTTATTATAGGAGCCGTCAATGGGTAAGGATATTCCCAGAATGTTTTAAAAAGAAATGACCCGCTCATCCGCCAACAGAATCAAATATGCTAGCTGCTCCGTTAATGTAAATTTGAATGACATTGTAGACTTGGATCCCTTTGTATTCAGCTAACGTTCCTCTTTAGTTGAACTAGAGTCGTTATAAAGCGAATCTGTTTTTTCAAGATAGTAATCTACCAGAACATAGATGAACCCTGCAATGACATAAAGAATAATAGCCGTCCTACTATCCAAATGATATTCCTCTATAAATCGTGATTCGTAAGACATGTGGAATAAAACGTATCCTCCAATACCACTCAGTGCTAAAATCATTAAACGGTCTATAAAAGGATTTGCTAACTTTCGAACAACCCAGGCTAAAGGAAACAGTACAATGGGGTATAGCACAGACGAAAGAAGGTACATCAAAAAAATAGTAACAAACCCCAGGTTTCGAAAACCGTAGTAATCAGTTGTGCTTATTTTATTCCCTTCCAGAAGCTCCAATCCAAAGTATGCCAAGGTATATAAAACTGATGAAATAACCCATAGCATTATGTGTTTAACTGCGCGCAAAGTAACCCCACCATTTATTTATTTTTATAACAAATAGGAATGCTGCCCGTTAGTAGAATAAAAGCAGCCCTCACGTTGATCGGCTGCCTTCTTGTTTTTATGGATCTGTCGTTTCCCGTTAGCCAATACAAGCTGCTTGTAGGTCACAAAAGTAAAGCCTTTATAAATAAATAGGAGTTTAAGAGTGTTTAGCCTTTTTTGTTTTGCGGGAAATAGTTGGACAATATTTTTAGGCTTTCTTCTCGCAATATTCCGCCTGTAACTTCAGGTTTATGGTATGAGTTTCCAAATACAATTTGAGAAGCATTGCTTCCCTGCTCGTCTAAAAGATCACATAGATCGATATCACTGGCGGCATAAACGAGTCGCCCAAGCTTTGTCCAAACCATCGCACCAGAGCACATAAAACATGGTTCACAGCTTGAATATAACGTGTAATCTTGTAAATCGGTTATGTGTGTTTCTGCACAGAATTTCCGTAGCAAGCCTGCTTCTGCATGGAACGTTGGATCAGTCGCTGAATAAATCTGGTTCTCGTTACTATAAACAATTTCACCATCTTTAACCAATACTGCACCAAAAGGTTCGTTACCATGCTCAACAGCAAGTTGAGAAAGTCTAATTGCTTCTTTCATGAAAAGTTCGTCTTGGCTCATTATTCTTTCCCTTCCTTCTACCCTCTATGATAGTTTTAACAAAATGGAATGTGATTTACGATTATAGCGTAATCACATATTACCTACTCTGACCCCTTAAGCGTAATAACTCTAATTCTTGAAGAACTTTCTTTACATCACAGTTGGGATTTAAGATATGGATCATCTCTTCCGTAATGGGGAAATCATCGTAAATTTTTGCAACAACATCTAATGATGGTGAACATTCAAAATAACCTATTGCAAATTCTACAAAATCCTCTGGTGTAAGGAATATACCGCCCACTAAAAAATCAGAGCCATCGCTTTCACCTTTTGGAATATCAACTTTTCCCTTGTGCCAGTTAATGTCACTGTTTTTACGCCAAATACAAAAAGTCACATCGTCTTTTTCAATTGCATCATCTTCAAGCAAAGATAATAATTCCTTTGGAACATCATCATAAATCCCTTGCCATACTTTATGTTCATCCTGCGCATATGGGCTTAATTCAGATTCATGATCGAAGCCTTTTATTATGGAGCCTTCAGAGGAAAACAAAATAATTAGATGATCACCTGCTCCATTATCTATTTTCGCCATACAAACACCCACATCCCAATCTTGAACAAAGCTATGGTAACGAAGCCATTCATCTTGACAAAGAATAATATTTAATGATGCTTGGAATTTCATTAGCTTTTTTAAGAGTATTGGGTTTGGTAAACGCTCTAACACATTTCCTTCCATGACTCCTCACCCTTTCATCTTTCCTTGCAAAGCAATTCACCCTCTCTTCATCTGCACAGCGTTTACGGCGAAGTCACATTATATGTTACAGTCTTTACCTTCCCGTCAGGCAGCGTGGCATAGGTGAACGTCATCACATTGCCCTCCCGCTTCTTCAGCACCAGCATTTTGGTCAGATAAAAGGAATCTGTCCCATCTGCCCGATCCCATTCCTTACGGTCCTCGCTGCTAATTAACTTCTCGCTCAGATTCGAGCCTAGTCCGCTCGCCGTATGAATGGCATACAAGCGCGTGTTTGTCATTAAACGCACCAGGATTATGTCCTCGGAAGCATACTCAACAGAGAAGTTTCCTTCCGTTCCTGTGATTGTCTTCAGGTCAAAGAGCTTGCCCAGACTGCCATCACTGTTGATGTACTGGATGCTCTTGCCGTCGGTCATATAGAGCTGTGTAGTCTTTAACAGCGGGGCTTTGATATAGGAAGCGCCGCTGTAGTGATATTCCATTTGCTTTACTATTTTCCCGCCTTGAATCAGAGCCTGGTAACCATTGCTGAAATCATTAAACATCGCATAGTGGTTATCAGTAAGCAGCAGCAGATCATAGCCTTTACCTACGTTCTTAATCTCCAGGGCATGCGTGTACGGCAAATCACCAAACGGAAGTTCGCCGATCAGCACGGGTTTGCCGGCAGATGAGGCGCTGTAGAAGACATCACCATTTTTTTGTGAGACCCAGTAGAATCTGCCTTGGGCAGATGCGACCGAATAACGGAGCTCATCCACAATATTCAGGCTGTTGCTGCTTTTGTCGTACACCGTTTTGCCGCCCATTGCACTGACCGCTGATACCAGCGGCACATAGATTTTACCTTTCAGGATCCGTGGAGCTTTGGTCAAGGCTGACGCTTTACCGTCTATTGTGGAGTTGATCACACCGGCTGTCACTGTAACTTCGCGTCCGGGACGAACGAGCTTCGCAGACTTAGTGCTCTGGTTCCAGCTAAGGGCATAGCCCATCGTCTGTGCCAGCTGCTGCAGCGGAACAAGCGTAGTTCCCCCCGTAACCACCTGGCTGCTTCCAAGTAAAGTCTCTTTATAATTCAGCAGAATATGGCTATCCGCCGCAGCGGACACGGAACCCGGGCTTAAAGCAATGGCTGCCGCCAGAATGCCAATTGAAAGCTTCCATTTTCTCATTGTGCCAATCTCCCCTCATCATTAGTTCTCTTTAATATTGGACGAGGCGCATTGGAAAAAGTTTCTATATAAATTGAAGTAGAACAGGTTCCGTCGCAACTACGGTGAATGTTTGGACTTCCGGCCGCTATTGTCTGCATATTTCTTTATTTTAACCGCTGCTAGCGGCAGAAATCTGAAGACAGCTTATGCTTCCGATGCTAGCTTTTCTGCGCAAAGCTTTCGGCGGACGCTTCCGCTCCTACAGTTCCAAAATCCCCCTCTGTTACTCCTTTCCCTTCCTCAATTTTATAAATCAAATCTACCAAAATAAGAACCTTTGCTGTGACATGCGCTTCTAATGAGCTTCAGGTTCTCTACAGACTATTTATTCTGTTAAACTAGTTATCAACATCATCCAAAGTATTCCACAATCTGTAAGGAGGCCTCCTATTATGTTCGAAACTATTAATTTTCCTGCATTAGTGCCTAATCCCGGTACAGTGATGGATATGCACGCCCTGCGAGGAATGGAGCCGCAGGCGGTATCCTTGCTGGCCTTAAATCAGGAGGGAGAACTCTGGCGGCTTGAACTGCATTCGGGGATTGCAGTCAAGCTGCTGCAAGTGGACATCCCCGGGTTCAATCCCGCACATCCGCAGCAGATTGTCCTCTCAAGGAATGAACGGTTTGCGGCTATTTCCAACCGCTTCGGCCAGAATGCCGCGCTTTATGATCTGCAGAGTCTTCAAGAGGTGATGAAGCTGTCCCGGGATGACTATCATTATGAAACCTGTACCTTTCCCCTGGCCTTCGCCGAGTTAGATAACCGTACGGTTCTTATCAAGGGCACAGAATGGAGGCGTCTGGATATGCTGGACATGGAGTCCGGTGCGCTGCTGACCGGGCGTGAATCGCCAGTATTCGATAGCGAGGACAAAGTGAGGTCGGAACATTACCTCGATTATTTCTATGGCAAGCTACATGTCTCACCAGACGGGGAATGGATCGTTAACACAGGGTGGATATGGCATCCTATCGGCAGCATCCGCGCCTGGCATCTTCCCTCCTGGATCGCCAACTGCTGGGAGGCGGAAGACGGTCCGACTGCTCATAACGTGTGGGAGTATCTGGAGGACTGGGACTATCCTATAGTCTGGATGGATGATCATACGTTCGCGGTGTGGGGCAAGATTTCTTCCGATATGTACGAAGAAGAGGAACTAGAGATATATGGGGATGATAAATATTCTACTATACTGGCTTTTTTTGATGTCAGGACCGGAGAGCGGAAGAAATTCTTTGTGAAAATGCCTGGATACCGAATGCAGTCGGACATAAAAGGAGTCTATTATCCGCATGCCCAAATGGCACAGGTACACGGAAAGCTTGTGTTATGGGGGCAAGATAACGGTCTCTCCGTCTGGAATACCGGCAATGGTGATATGGAGTACGCAGAGCAAACGTTATGTCCCGATTTCTACCATGAGCATGCGGGGCTATTTCTCCAGACTGACGAATCCGGCCGCTTTAGCGGTCTAAAATTAACATAACGGCGGCTATATATCAAACCGAAGTCACAAAAACACCCCGCCTGCCTGCAGTAACAACTACTGCAGACGGACAGGATGTCTTCAACATTTATTGATTAATCAGATAAGGGATTACCGGATAAGAGATCAGGTTGCGGTCTCTGTGTGCAGAAATGATTACGTCGCTATGTGCGCTCAGAATTCCATTTTGCAGCAGAACCGGCCGGAAGCCGCGCTCACTTGCCCCATTATAGGTGAATTGCACGCAATGCTCAGCCGAGAAGCCGGAAATGATCAGCAGCTCAACTCCATGATCCGTTAAAATCTGCTCCAGTTCCGTCTTCCAGAACGCATTGGAGTACTCTTTGGTTACCTTCAGATCACTATCCGACACTTGAACTTCGGGAATGATATTATAGTGCTCCTTCGTTGCTTCCTCCATGCCTTCAATATCCTGAATATGAATGATCAGCTGGTCCTTCGCCCGGAGTATATCTGAGACATAATTGATATATTCACAGGCCCGGTCCAATGTTTTCTTGTCCACATGATCCCGCACGTGGATTTCCTGCATATCGATAATCAAATAGCCCAGCTTCATTAAGAACCTCCTTGTAGGAAACGTTATGCCGATATCGTACAACATTGCAGGCGTGAAGCCAACTAAAGCAAGAAAAAAAGACCGCTCATTTGAAATGAGGCGATCTTCTGAACTGGCCTATATAATTCGTTATTCCTTCACGCCTCCGAGTGCTACACCCGCGATAATATACCGGGACAGGAGGAAGTAAACCACGAACAGCGGCAGAGATGTCAAAGCCAATCCCATATAGATTGAGCCGAACTCCATCTTGTAAATATCGCCCTTAAGTAAGCTTACCATGATCGGCATCGTATATTTTTCCTTCCTGGTCAGCAGTATCATCGGCATGAACAGGTTATTCCAGTTGGCTACAAAGGCAAAGATCGCCTGTGTCGCTACAGCTGGCATCATCAGCGGCAGGATAATCCGGTTGAATGTCTTGATTTCACCGGAACCATCCACACGTGAAGCTTCCACAATCTCATGGGACAACGTTGCCAGCAGATACTGGCGCATGAAGAAGACTACCGCAGGCGCTGCAATTGCAGGCAGAATCAGCGGAAGGAAGCTATTGGTCCAATGCAGTTTATACATAAACTGATAGAAACCGATTGCGCTGGCCTGGGATGGAATCATCATTACGCAAATAATGAAAGTAAAGAATGGCTTGCGCAGCTTCCATTTATAGGTCACAAGTCCATAGGCGGCCAAGGACGAGAAATAGACTGTGCAAAGCGTTGCAAAAGTGGAAATAATCAATGAATTCAGAAATCCGTGAAGCGGATCAAAGCTTTTGTCGAGCAGTACATGCAAGTTTCTCGACAGGTGGGACGAAGGAAGCAGTGAAAGGCCGCTTTGGATTTCTGGTGTAGAGCGCGTGGCATTGACAAACATGATCCAGAACGGAAGAATACTGAGCACCGCCAAGAAGATACAGATGATATAAATGATTGTCTTGCTTATTTTTGTGTTAACGGCACTGCTTTTCTTAATTTTTTCCATGGTCTACACCTCCCTCACGGCTGCTTTGGCAGCTTTTCTATAAGTTTTTTGTGCTTTTTTCAATTTAGCTTCATCACGGTCACGCATCAGGTAGAACAGGAAGCCTGACAGAATCCCGGAAATTACGAACATGATCATGCTCGCTGCTGCAGCGCGGTTATACAGATAGCTGCCCTTGAACGCTTGCCCGTAGATAAACATAGAAGTGGTGAGGGTAGAGTCATCCGGTCCGCCTGCAAGGAACAGCTGCGGAATATCAAACATAGTCAAACCACCGACCATGGATGTAATCAATGTGAACAATAAAATGGTACGCAGGCTCGGCAGCGTAATGCGGAAGAAGGTCTGGAACCCGTTAGCACCATCAATCGCCGCAGATTCAAAGAGCGCAGGATTGATACCCATAACGCCAGCAATAAGAATGATCATCGTGTTACCGTACCACATCCAGAATTGGATGAACGCCACAATGCCACGTGCCGTTGACTTATCCTGAAGGAAGTTAATCGGTGCGTGGGACCATCCCATCATATCAAATAAGCTATTCACAGGGCCTACCGGATAGGCAAACAAAGTGCTGAATAGTACGGCGATTGTACTCGCAGTGATAATATTAGGCATATAGAGCAAAACCTTGAACAGGCCTTTCCCCTTTATGTTAAGACGCGCGTTCGTGAACCATGCAGTGAGCAGGAGTGCGAGGATAATCTGGGGAACAAAGTTGAGAATCCAGAGTACTCCCGTATTGATTAGAGACTTCCTGAATGAAGGGTTGTCAAACAGGAGATCTTTGAAGTTTTGAAAAGGATTATCCAGAATGTGGATTGGTTTCGGTATGAGTCCCTGCATATTGGTGAATCCGATGAATGCCGTATATAAAATGGGATACAGCGAGAAGATCAGAAATGCCAGGACAAACGGAAAGGTAAAAATATAGCCGAATTTCGAATAGTTGACACCTTTGCGGCGCATGCTCTCACCTCATATTAATTGATATTAGGGGCGGGAAAACTCGCCCGCCCCTTCTGCTACCGCTTATTCGCTTTCAATATTAAGCTGGTCTTTAACTTGCTGTTTGAAGGTTGCGAGCGCTTTATCACGGGACTTGTTACCCGCTGTGTACTCACGCACTTGATCACGCCAGAGCTTATTGATCGTTTCATCGTACTGAGTCAAGTTCTTACCGGAAGCGTTAGCATTAGCTGGAACAAATACATCGAACATATTCTGTCCGCCGAGCAATGGAACTTCACCATTGGATTTGCTCATAACTACGGAGGAAGCTACGCTATCCTTAGTACCTTGCTCGCCTTCCTTCATAGTGCCGTTAGCCCAGTAATATTGGAGGCCTGTTTCGGAAGTATCGAGTGTTACCCATTTGATAAAGTCAGCAACTGCTTGTTTCTTAGCATCATCCTTGGTAACTTGTTGGTTGGCAAGCAACCAAGTACCTCCCCAGAAGAATCCTGTTGGCGGCTCAGTTACAGCCCAGTCGCCGCTTGTATCTTTCACTTGATCTTTCATCGTATAGTTGATGAGCCAAGCAGGACCGAAGAAGCCGAATACCGGTTGAGCGCCTGAACCGGACATATCTGCGAACCAAGCTTCTGTCCAGTCAGTCGTATCATTGTAATAGCCATTGTCTTTCAGCTTTTTGGAGAGATCAAGGAACTCTTCACGCTTAGGATCAATATGAAGCTTGCCGTCAACAAGCCAGCCTGTGTCAGAACTGTTCTCAATTGCGTGCCAAATGTCTCCATCACCGGATACCATGCCATAACCCTTAGCTTTTACCTTGGCAGCTGCTTCGAAGAACTTATCCCAGCCCGGGCCAATTTCGGTTTTGATTGTAGCAGGATCGTCTGTTCCAAACACATCCTTGGCAAGCGAGCGGCGATAGATGAAGGCACCGCCAGTCGCCTGGTAGCCTAGACCCTTCAGCTGTCCGTCTTTACTGCCGATATCTACGGAGTATTGGGCGATGCCCGCATCCTTAACCATCTGGTCATCAAGGCCCAGGTCAGCATAATTCGCTGCATAGGAGGAAGCGTCGCCTTGCGTATACTTGAGCACGAATGCTGATTCTGCTGCATAAATGTCCGGGGCATCTTTACCACCAGCAGCCAGGGCCTGGTCAAGAGCTGGCTGATAAGCGCCATCGGTAGTAGCAATAACTGTGGTTTTGAACTCTACATTTGCATCAGGATGGGTTTCAATATACTTTTTGGTCATGTTCGGAATCTCATCCGTGAAACTCCAGAGATTGATGGTGACTTTCTCACCATTGCTCTTTGCCGGAGCTTCGGTAGCGTTTGCAGCCGGGGCTGTAGTTGGGCTTGATGCGTTTGAGTTCGAGTTTGAATTTGAGTTACCGCCGCACGCTGCGAGAGCAGATGACATCACGAGCAATGTGGAGATTCCTACTAAAACACGTTTCATACTTTTCATACTTTGCCTCCCCTTTTTTTCTTAATCACTCGGTTTTATGTAACCGCATTCATATTATAGAACCTAGGGATCCCGGACATAAGTCACCTGCCATTGGGAGAAATTCCACTATTTTTGGATTTCACTCCCTATTAGACAAAAAAAGACACCCGGGCTATGCCCGGGCGCCTCATGCTCTCAAATGTTCTATTATTCTAGTTCAGCAGGTTTTGTAATCGGTGTAACCTTGTTGTTCTTAGAATATTTAGCTTCAATTTTTGTGGTATATGTATCCTTTGTTCCGTCCGCAGCCAGCGCATAACTTAGATCCACGGTCAGCTTTTCTGTCTGCCAGGTCTTGGTATTGAGGAACAATTTCCAGGTCGCGCTTTTCGGCTCCAGCGTCTCGCCGTCCCAGAGATTTTCCTGGTCGTAGAGGGCAATGAGTCCCTTAGCCGCTGCCGGATCGGTTACCGTAACCTGCAGAACAGTCTGGGTGCCGACAGTAGTAACTTTCATCGACTTTTTAACATTTTTAACCGAATTCAGCATCGATGCAGGATCATACTGGGCTTTGGAATAAAAAGACTCCCATTCCTGCTTCTCCAGTCCAAGCCAATACTGTGCCTCAGGATCGATGGGCTCTCCGTCGCCGTCCGTTACTGCATCAGAGCTGCTAACCTCTCCATCTTCTCCGGTATCTGCGGCTGTATCCTCAGAATCAGCAATAAGTTCGCTTCCGTCTACAAGATAGTAGAATTCCTTATCATTGGCATATAAATCGTAAGATGTTTCCAGTAAACTGATATCCACATTGCCTGCAGCCGCAAAATTCGGCAGACGGCTGATATCCAGCTTCAGCGTGTTGGTGTTGCTGACCTTCACTCCGCCGGTCTGAATCTCCTGTTTCTTGATCACATCCAGGTGGAAATTTTTCAGCGTTTTGGCAGCTGCTGTTACTTTGCCGATGACTTGATCCACGGTAGGCGGTTTGGCAGCTGTTGTTGCTGCTGAGGCTACTTCAGGACCAGGCATCCAGCCCACCGTTCCGGACAGCAGCAATGCACCTGCGGCCATAATTGTACCTACTGTTTTTGAAACCTTCTTCATGTAGTTCCCCTTTCGGGTCCTTGCGTTAATCATAGATATCCCTATGCAGCCTGGCAATCATGACCGTCTATCCGGCGGCTTTAGACCCATGGCTTTGTGTCATCCTCTTTCGGGGATTTTACCTTTAACGCGGACATTCGATTATTGGATTTAACTTCCGGGATGCTTGTCCCTTTAATAATTTATCATGGTTATAATTACCTGTAAAACAAAACCGGTCTTAGTCCCCTGCAATTCAGGACCAAGACCGGTTTGTGGTTTATAAATTCGCTTAATGCGCTATACTTCTCCCGTTCCCACACTGGAAAGGAAGAACTCATATTCAAGGGTTTGCTCTGCCGGAATCGTATATTCCTTATGCACCGGCGCGCCCCAGCTATCATCTCCGCCTACACCCATTTGTCTTCCGGCTACCGTCACTACAGTGTAGTGAACCGGCGGGAGCTCAAACGGATGTGCGGCATGCTCCAGCTCGAATGCAGTATAAGGAGACAATGTACACTCTACAGGAGCGTTTGCGGGAGCTGTGATCTGCAGGCCGATCCCCGCTTCATCGGTAATCTTCACACGGCGTACACCGGTACGGTTACCGGATTCCTGCGGCACGAGATACCTGGACGGCAGCTCCTGCACCTTCCGGCTGAACACGCCAAGTCTGGCGCCGAACGCACGGTCGATGTAGTTCTCCTCAGGTCCCATCGCATACCATTCCGACTGATTGTAATCCGCTGACATTTTGAAGGATAAAGCCACGATTGGCAGGTTCGGAAGTCCGGCAGCACCGGTATAACGCGTACGTACTCTTACTGTTCCGTCACCGTAGACGGTATAAGCTGTCTTGAACGCCAGCTCTTCATGAATACTGAACCGGTAATCGAAGCTTACCGTTACTGAACCTTCCTGCTGCTCAAGGCTGACCTCAACGCATTTGCGTGCCAGACTTGCCGCATACCAGGTTCCGGCATGGTACCCGAGCTGGGTTCCCTTGTCATTGTCGGTAGTCGCACGCCAGAACAGCGGGGCCGGAGGGGCCTCAATCATTTCGTGTCCATGGTAGTTCAGCGACACCAGCGAACCGACCTGTTTGGAGAACAGCACAGTGAAGCCTTCACCGAGGACGCCGATCTGCACATCCCCTTCCACAACCTTAAGTTCGCCGGCTGGCAGCTCTGCTTCAGTCTCCTCTACTACAAAGACAGACTCGCCGAAGGCAATTTCATATCCCGCTTCGGCCCAAAGCTCTTCTTCCTTCAGCACCAGGGAAGCCTGAATGCTGTATTCGCCCGGAGTTCCTTCCGTCTGCGGAAGCTCAATCGGTACCAGCACTTCACTTTGCGGAGCTGTATTAACTTCAGCAGTCCACTTGCCGAGCAGCTCACCTTCACAGTACAGGCTATATTCCAGGGCCAGATGATCTGTTCCTGCGAACAAGCTCTCATTGATGAGACGAATACCCGTTTTTCCAGGCTCCAGCTTGTAGTTCTGATACAGGAATTTAACCTCCTGCATCTTCGGAGTCCACTTGCGGTCTGCGAAGACAATGCCGTTGCCGCAGAAGCTATAATCTGTCGGACGGTCGCCGAAATCGCCGCCGTAAGCGAAGAACTCATTACCATAGCGGTCCTTCTTCAGTATCGACTGGTCGATATAATCCCAGATGAAGCCGCCCTGGTACATCGGGTACTTGTTCTCCAGCTCCGTGTATTTATGCATGCCACCGACAGAGTTGCCCATTGCATGCATGTATTCGCAGCTGAGATACGGCTTGTCCGGACTAGCGTTCAGATATTCCTCGATGTCGGCCGGCTTGGCGTACATCCGGCTCTCCATATCGCTTGTATCATTATAATTGCGGTCATAGAACACGCCTTCATAGTGAACCAGACGGCTGTTATCCCGGCTGCGGAACCAGTTCGCCACATCCAGAATGACTTGCCCTGCATACGATTCGTTACCGCACGACCAGATCAGAATGGACGGATGGTTCTTATCCCGCTCAACCATGTTGATCGCACGGTCCAGCACGATGTCATGCCATTTCGGATCATTGTGCGGAATGTTCCAGGAAGGCTCAACCGCGCCCATCTTCTGCCAGGATCCGTGGGTTTCCAGGTTCATCTCATCAATCACATAAACTCCATATTCATCGCACAGCTCATACCATAACGTCTGGTTCGGATAGTGCGAGGTACGGACGGCGTTGATATTGCTTCTCTTCAGCGTCTGAATATCCCACAGCATATCCTCGCGGGTAATATTGCGGCCGGTGCGGCAGTTGAATTCATGACGGTTAACACCTTTGAACACAATCCGCTTGCCGTTGATGCACATCAGCTTGTTCTTCATTTCGAACCGGCGGAAGCCGGCTTTCTGCACAACAGCTTCCACAACCGCTCCGTCTGCACCGGTTAGCGAGATACAAACCGTATAGAGATAAGGATTCTCAGCACTCCAGGTCAGCACATCTGCCACTTCTCCGGAAAGCGTAAGCTCCTGTCCGTTAAAGGCTCCTTCAGTGCTCAGACGGACTTCCCCGTCCCGGTCCTTCAGCTCAAGCTTGGCGCTGACGGCTTCCTGCGGCGTATCCAGCAGCCGCATGGTTACGCTCAGGCTGCCTTGCGTATAAGTATCATCCAGCTCTGCCCGCACCTCAAGATCACGGATATGATGCTTCGGAACAGTGTACAAATAGACCTCACGGAAAATCCCGGAGAACCGCCAGAAATCCTGATCCTCCAGCCAGCCCCCGGTACTCCGTTGATACACTTCAACGGCCAGTTTGTTTTTGCCTGCCCGCATAAACGGGGTCAGATCAAATTCCGACGGGGTAAAACTGTCCTCGGCATAGCCGACGAATTCGCCGTTCAGCCAGACGTAGAAGGCCGACTCCACACCCTGGAAGGAGATGAAGAGCGGTCCATTCTCCATATTCTCCGGCAGGCGGAATTCCTTTACATAGCTGCCGACCGGGTTATGCTCTGGAGAGATATGCGGCGGGCGGAGATCAATCAGTCCATCCCAGGGGTACATTGTATTGACATATTGCGGCCGGCCGTAGCCCTGCAGCTGGATATGTCCGGGAACCTGAATATTGTCCCAGCCGGTGCAATTATAGTCTTCTTTATAAAAAGCTTCTACACGGCTCGCCGGATTCGGCGCGTAGCTGAATTTCCAGCTCCCGTTCAGACTGTAGCGCATATCCATCGGCGCACCAGCCTCTGCCTCAGCCATATGATTATAATAACGGTGGTCCGAATGAGCCTCTACCCGGTTCACCTTGAAGGTACCCGGATCTTCCAGCCAGCTCAGGCTTGGAGTAACTGCCAATTTCATTTCCTCCTTCAGAACGTGGACTTGATATCATTTATTTCACGGATCCCACCATGCCGGCAACGAACTGCTTCTGCATTAGGAAGAAGACAAGTGCTGTCGGAAGTGTGGAGATGACAACTGCGGCCATAATCACGCCGAAATCCGGGGAGTAGCTGGAGCCCAGGTTCGAGATCAGCAGCGGAATGGTCCGTTTCTCCGGGGTCTGCAGCACGATCAGCGGCCAGAGGTAGTTATTCCAGCTGGACATGAACGTGATGATTGCGGCAGCAGAGTAGGTAGTCTTCATTGTCGGAATATAAATTTTGAAGAATAGACCCAGCTCCGATAATCCGTCGATCCGTCCGGCTTCCAGCAGCTCCCGCGGGAACATCTTCGAGCTCTGCCGGAAGAAGAAGATCAGGAACGCCGTAGTGAACGTCGGCAGGACAACCGCAGCGACTGTGTTAACCCCGATAAGCGGAGCAGCAGCCGACAGTTTGGAGAACATTTGATACAGCGGAACCATCAGCGCGGCGAAAGGGATCATCATGGATAATAATAACAGATTGAAGACCATATCCTTCGCTTTGCTGCGGTAAATTTCAAATCCGTATCCGGCCAGGGAGGCAACCAGCAGGGCCAGAACCGTTGTTGTCAGGGCAATTTTGAGTGTATTCCACAGGGCAGGCACAAGGTTGATGGACTCCGTCAGCTTTCGGATATTGTCAAACAGATGCGTACCGGGAAGCATTCTTCCCTGAGTTACGTCCACTGAAAGATTTGTCGCGCTGATAATCATCCACAGAAACGGAAAAATCGAAACGAACGCTACAATGGACAGAAAAACATAAATTGGGGCACGGCGTAAAGTTCTCATTATTTATCATCACCTGCCAGTTTGATTTGAAGGAAGGCCAATACAATGATCATGATTACGATAGAATACGATACAGTCGCAGCATATCCAAAATCAGGCGTGTACTTGAACGAAAGATTGTAAATATATTGGGAAATGGAGAGCGTCGCGTTGCCGGGACCTCCCTTAGTTATATTCATAATTTCATCGAACAGCTGCAGAGTACCAATTGTCGAGGTAATCGACGTAAAGAGAATGATCGGTTTGAGCAGCGGTACGGTAATCGAGAAAAATTGTCTCGGGCCGGAAGCACCGTCAATCCGTGCAGCTTCATAAATGGAACTGTCGATGTTTTGCAGCGAGGAGAGGAAGAAGATCATATTGTATCCCGTCCAGCGCCAGGTTATGGCGATAATAATCGTAACTTTCGCCCAGAAGGGATCGGAGATCCACTGGATCGGTTCAGACAGGATGTGCAGGTTCATTAAAGCCAGGTTGATCAGACCGTCATTCCCAAACAGATATTTGAATACAACGGAGTAAGCTACAAGTGAGGTTACACAAGGCAGGAAGATCGCAGTACGGAAAAAGCCTTTGAAGCGCAGCTTGCTGTCATTCAGCAGTACCGAAATCATCATCGCAAACACGATCATAACCGGCACCTGCACAATCAGGAACAAGAAGGTATTCTTGACGGCGGTAAAAAAGGTTTTGTCACTCAGCAGGCGCTTGTAATTCGCTAACCCGTCGAAGTGAAGATTAGCCCCTGCGCCCGTTTTGAACGAGAGCAGCAGTGCCTGAATCATCGGATAGAAATAAAACAGACAGATCATGAGGACGGCCCCGGCAATAAATAACCAGCCGGTAAGCTTAGCGCGGTTGCGTATGGTATGGTTCACAGCTCTCATTCCTTTCTCTATACAGGCGTAAATCTTTAAAAGGAGAATCCGCCGTCCTCCGTCCTGGCACTAGACGGCAGGTTGGGAGGACAGCGGATCAATCAGGTGTTTCGGTTTTTACTGGATTTGGGACTCAGCCTGGGACTGTGCATCGCTAAGCGCTTTGTCCAGCTCCGTACCGTTCAGGAAGTTCTGCATTTCAACCTTGAGGATATCCTCAATGGCATAAGTGTGCAGGCCGTAGTTTACGTTCGGGATTTCAGCTGTCCATTTTGCGAAGTCAGCGATAACCTTTTGTCCGCCGAAGAATTCATCAGCTGCACCGTAGGCTTCGCCTTCAGCAGCAGGTTTGTATGTTCCTACAACGCCTACATCAGTTACAAGCTTCTGGTACAGAGCAACGTCGGAGCCGAGTGTTGCACCCAGGAATTTAACCGCTGCTTCTTTGCCGTCATTGTTAAGCACATACCAGGAGCTGCCGCCGAGGTTCGAGGCATGTACAGAGTTTGCTGCATTTTTGAGTTTAGGGAAAGGTACAACCGCCCATTTGCCGGACTGGTCAGCAGAAGCTTTCACCGAAGGTGTAATCCAGTTACCGGTAGGAACGGAGGCAACGTCACCGCTGTTGAAGCCGGCAAGGAACGAGCTCCAGTCAGAATTGACTTTAACGATATCGGCATTCATCAGCTCTTTGTAGCTTTCGAACGCTTCTTTCAGAACTGCGTTATCTTTCAGGTCAGGTGTTGTACCGTCTTCTTTCAGATACCAGGAGCCTGCGGACTGGATCATCATGCGGATCAGCCCCAGATCGTTAGGGTCCTGGGTCAGCATGTCTTTGCCTGTTTTGGCTTTAACAGCTTTACCGATTTCAATGTACTGCTGCCAGTCGATATCCTGCAGATCGTCAACCGTATAGCCTGCTTCCTGCAGATAATCTGTGCGGACATAGAGGCCTACAACACCGGAGTCGAACGGTACGCCGTATTGCTTGCCGCCAAAGCTGGTCGGCCCGAGCTTGTATTCGGCGAAATCTGAAGTCTTAATGGCATCACCCAGTTCCTGAAAAGCGTCTGGATACGTTTGCAAGAAGCTCTGTGCACGGTAATCTTCAATCAGAACGATGTTCGGCAGACCGGAAGCGGACCCGGAGTTAAGTCCTGTGTTCAGCTTCTGGATAATGTCATCCTGCGCATATTCAACCACTTCGATTTGCGCATCCGGATTTTTAGCCACATAAGCATCTTTAGCCAGATTCATTGCAGCGATGTTGAAGTTTTTGTCCCATGCCCATACTGTGATTTTCTGGGAACCGGTTGTATTCCCTTCCGTTCCGGTATTGGCCTGGTTATCGGTATTGGAGTTGCTGGAGCAGGCTGTCGCCAGCAGCATAAATCCGGCGAGCAGAAGCGCGGTAGCTTTTTTCTTCATGATGTAGATCCCCCTAACATGTATTTGAAAGTGCTTTCTTTTAAAGAATATCATCCCGGATGCTCATTTCGTTAGAAATGATTTTAGTTAAAATAGTGATAATATTGTCTACTGTATCCGCTTCCACGGTCTACGGATTAGCATTATTTTTCCCCTTTCGCACTTTTTTTAGGTAAAACAGGCCGCGCAGATACAAGAAGCCGGCGCCGGTATGCGGCGCCGGCTTGCGGCGTAGCTGTCATATTATGCTGCAAAATCATCGTTTCAATGCGCCCTCAGCACGGTATTCTGATAGAGACCTTTGTCCCTTGTCCAGGGGTGCTTGAGATGGATACGCCATAAGGTTCCCCGTACAGCAGCAGCAGGCGGTCATGGACATTGCGGATGCCGATGCCGCTGAACAGCTGACGGCTGCTTGTGGAGGCCGGGATTGTCTCTTTGTTGTCCAGATCCATACCGTCGCCCGTATCTACCACCTCGCAGTGCAGCATATCCCTGTCCTTCATGATGGTGACATAGATGTAGCCCGAGGTTTTGATATTGAAGGCGTGAAAGAAGGCATTTTCAATAAAAGGCTGCAGAATCAGCTTGGGTACCTTGGCGCTCATGCAGTCCGGCGAGACGAAAGTCTCAACCTTGATCCTGTTACCGTTACGCACCTGGGTGATAAATACATAATGCTTCAGGTTGATCAGCTCGTCCTCTACTGTAATCGTTTCTTTAACGTTGCTGATCGTATTCTGCAGCAGCGAAATCAGGGCATGAATCGTCTCTGTTGCCTGCTCCTTGCTGCCCCGCTGCACCAGAATATTGACCGACGCCAGTGTATTGTACAGAAAATGGGGATTGATCTGCTGCTGCAGAGCGGCCAGTTCTGCATTGCGCTGCTCCTTCTGCGTCTCTACCAGCTGGGCGACATAATCATTCAGCTCCCTGAGCATGTAATTAAACGCTGTACTCAGCTGTCTTGTCTCATAGCTGCCGGTCACAGCCATATAGTTATGGAAATTCTTTTTGGTCACATTGGACATTTTTTTGACCAGCGTGCGCAGGGACTTCGTCAGCCGTTTGGTCAGGAAATAGATCAGGAGCAGCGCAACCGCTGCAATCGCCCCGCCGATCAGGAAAAGCATCTTTTTATCGAACAGCGTGCCGATGGTCTCATTTTTATCAATCAGATTCACAATATAAAAGTTATAGGACGGCAGATAATCGGCCAGCACAATGACTTCCCGCCCGCCGAGTGTCAGCTCCTGGCTGGCAAGCCCCGATTCGGCAATCTGCTTCGCGCTGTTCAGGAGCTCGGGAGACAGGCTGCCGACCTGCTCCGTCCGGTTGCTCGACACAATCCGTCCCGCAGTATCCAGAAACATGACATCATTGCCCTTACTCGTAAAGCTGGCGTAGTTCTTGCGGAAATCACTCTCGCGTGTGAACATGTACAGCGTACCATACGGCTCTGTAAGTCCGGGTGCAGTCAGCGCCTTGGCAGCAACCAGATAACGGCTCTCTGAATTCAGCGGGCTTGCGTCCATAAAGCTGTAAAACAGCTTCCCGCCCTGCTCCTGCGCAGCCGCTGTAATCGGATTGTTCCTTAGCTGCTCGGAAGAGCCGGACCAGTAGGTCACATCACTGCTATAGCTTCTGCCGTTCCCTCCCAGTATGGACAGGCCGGTATTAGCGGCCCCGATACCGGACTGAATACGGTCCATCTGGTCGCGCATACTGTAGTACCGCCGGAAATTGGCCAGTGAGCTGCCATCCTTCTCGGTCATGAAGCTGCGGATGACGCCGCTCTGCCCGACATTTATCGCTGTATTCACGGTAGTATAATGCGAGTTATCCAGTGCACTTTTAATCTGGTCGATGATTTTTGAATTGGTAATGCTGAACGTCTGTACAAACAGCCTTTGCGACATTTGCGCCGTTACCGTGGTAATCAGCACCGTAACGAGCACGATGCTGATGACCATGACGACGAAAATTTTGCTGAACAGACTCTGGTCCCTAAGCTTTCTGAGCCATTTTTCCATTAATCCCATTTCGGGCTCCTTCCAACTCCTGCATTATCCCTTCCGGTATTGGCTTGGTGATATCCCCATCAGCTTGCGGAATACTCTGGTGAAATAGCTGTGGTCTGAATATCCCACAAGACTGCTGATCTCGGCAATGGACAGGCCGGGGTTCTCTTTCAGCAGCAGGCAGGCTTTTCCGATCCGCACCCGGTTTAAATATTCGTTGAAGCCTTCCTTATTGTGCAGGGTAAAATAATTCGACAAATAGGACGGGTTAAAATGAAACTCCCGGGCGACTTCTGTCAGCGTAAGCTGGCGTGAATAATGCTCATCGATATACAGGAGAATCTTTTGCATAGCCGGTGTACCGCCACGGTTCTTCGTAACACATTCGGTCGCATCTTGCAGAAACTGCAGCAGCCGCTCCTCCGTCTCCCCGATATGCCGGGCTTCATGGATGGAACGGAAGTACTCATATTTACTGTCATCCAGGGCACGGGCCTCATAATGGAATTGCAGCAGCATGCCGATGATCTGGAAAATGCTGTGGCACAGGAGGGACTTGAATTCAGACACTCCCGTATCGCGGCGGCCGGACATCGAAGATACATAGGCACTTAACCGGGTAAAAGCCTGATCGAACTCCTGCCGGTTCAGCTCTGCAGCGAAGACCTCCTGGTCAAAAACCGGTCCCGGCTGCACCTCCCCGCCATGATCCACCAGCAGACAGCGTTCCGGCAGGAAAAACCTGCGGTCCAGCAGCTGCATCAGATCATCCGCATAGATGGTATGCATCGCCTCCAGCTCCGTAAAGGTTCGGCTGACCGCCAGATTCAGGAACATCCCCGTCCGGATGCCGGCTGCGAATATCTGCTCTGCCAGCTGCATCAGTGCCTCCCGCTCCTCCCCGGCCAGGTTAAACAGGAAGCGGACATGCCCCTCCAGCGGAGACAGACGGCGGAAGGCCACTAGGCTGCCACTGCTCTGCAGCAGGGAACGGATGCTGCTCTCCAGCCACTCTTCCTTGCGGCTAATGGCCGCAGGATCGTCCCCCGTATCCGCAAGCAGCAGCACAAACTCCGGAAAAGGAAACATCGTCCGGAGCACTTCTGCCTCATACTCGATCGGATAGCCGCTAATCAGCTTGTCCAGTATATAGTCCGCAGACTGCCGCTTATTGCTTCTCCAGTCAAAGTGCTGAAGCTGCGGAATCCGCTGTGCGGTTTTTTTTAGAACGGCTAACAGGGAAGCAGCCTCCAGCTTAGGCTTCAGAATATAATCGGCGACCCCGCTCTGGAAGGTTGAACGCACATATTCAAACTCACTGAAGCTGCTGAGCACGATCACTTCAATTTCCGGATACATCCCCTTGACGAGCCGGATCAGCTCCTCCCCGTCCATCACGGGCATAACGATATCAGTCAGGATGATATGCGGCCGCTGTATTTCAATTAATTCCAGAGCTTCTCTTCCGTTGGAGGCTTCACCCGCAATCTGAAACCCTTCCCCTTCCCAGTCCAGCAGATGGATAATCCCCTGCCGGACCAGCATCTCATCGTCTACCACCAATATTTTACAGAACGTTGTGTCCATGTCTTCTCCTTTTTGGAAACGAAAATACGCTAAAAAAACAAAATGAAACCCGCTTGTTCAAGTGGGTTTCAGCTCACAGAGACATAACTTCCAGCCAGAAATGAAACAGCTTTCATAATCTGATTTACATTATAGGTATAGGCCCGAGGACTGTCAATTGGCGGGTGGCCGACTAACCCTATCCCAAAAATAAAGCCATTGCACGCATCCTCTGTATATGCTGGTCCTTGACAGGCGTATGTTATATTAACATTAACGGCAAAAAATCTGCATACCAACAGGAGAGAATATGGAACGTAATAAAGTAATACCAGACAACATTACAGAAGATGACCATCGGCTTTTCGCTTTATTAAGCGTTTATCTAAACCATACATCGGATTTCATTAGCAAAGAGGACATTGAGGAGATTGTTAACTATGGTGTCTCTGTGGAGTATGCTTTTAGAGCTGTATTCGCAGCTGCTTTAGGACTGGATATTGTTGAGAACCCCGAGGATAAGGACTTATTCAACAACTATTTCTCCAAAATGATCCATAAACTCGATACCAATGAATATTATAACAATCCATATTTCAAGAATATCAGAATACCTGCAATCCGGATTGGCAATAGTGAACTCAAATATGAACAATACAAGCCTTACGAGGGCTTTGTCTGCAATGACATCATCACCACCCAAGAAGGCAGACAAATCCCGCAGATTGGTTTCTTTGAAACGGAATTTATGTTTCCGGCCATTTTAGAGAACAACAGAATATGGATGACCATCACGCCGAATGAAATTGAAACCATGAAAGATCCTGTCGATAAAGCATTTGGCAATGTACTGACGTTTGGACTGGGACTTGGCTATTATGCCTATATGATCTCAGAAAAAAATCAGGTTGAACGTGTTACGGTTGTTGAAAATAATGAAAATGTTATTCAATTATTTAAGCAATACATTTTGCCTCAATTCAAAAACAGTCAAAAAATAAACATCATCCAGTCAGAAGCGTTTGAATACGCACAAGAATATATGGCCAAGGAGAAATATGATTTTGTGTTTACGGATTTATGGCATGATGTTTCGGATGGAATGGACCTGTATTTAAGAATGAAAGGCTTTGAACAAGAACATCCGGCCACTGAATTTATGTATTGGATAGAAAAATCGATTTTGTGCTATCTATAACTTACGGCGGCTTCCCGAATACTCCGATGATTTTAACCCCTGCACACCTGCACGAAAAAAAGTCCCGGTGATCAAAAAGCATCCCCGGGACCTCCATTTATGCTTATCCTGTAACGTTATTTCTGGCTGGCAAGGAATTCATCAAGCTGCTTTTGCTTCTCGGCAATGACTTTGTCGAGGCCGGCCGATTTTTGGGCGGCGATAAATTTGGGCAGCATTTCGTCCAGATCAACCGAGCCCGTCTCCAGCGCCTTCTGATATTCTCTCAAAACGTTAGCCAGTGCTCCGACCTCCGATTTGACCGGCTCGCTGTCAAAGGTAAAGCCGAGTGCCGGCGATGATTTGGCGCCTTCATTGAACTTCTTGAACTGCTCCCACTTGTCAGGGGCTTCCGAGCTCCACACATAGTTCAGGAATTGGTTCCCCAGCTCCCAAGCGACGCCCGGCGCATACTGTCCGGATTTCTCCGTCTGGGTCATGACATTGCCGCTGCGCGTATAGTGTGTGCCTTCAATGCCGAAATTCAGCAGGTTAATAATCTCCTGATCCGTGTGCAGCAGGTTAATCAGCATCATGGCGCGTTCCGGATCCTTGGACGTCGTAGAGATGGCCAGCATGGCGCCGGTAGTCTCCGATGTCGCAACCGTTTTACCGGTCAGCGTAATTTGGGCAAGCTTGCCGTCAAGCGCTGTCGCGGATGCAATTTCCTCTGCCTT
This sequence comes from Paenibacillus pedocola, assembly GCF_031599675.1. Classification (NCBI taxonomy): domain Bacteria; kingdom Bacillati; phylum Bacillota; class Bacilli; order Caryophanales; family Paenibacillaceae; genus Paenibacillus; species Paenibacillus pedocola. The sequence goes on from NZ_CP134223.1 coordinate 5,714,205, forward strand.
GCCCGGCTTGAGCGGCTCTACGGTAGAGAACACGTTGCCGGTTTTGTAGGCATCGAGGGATGAGGTTTGGGAGGTGGCTGCATCCTTGTTAATATAGCCCTTCAGGAAATAATCCCGGGTTACTTTCAACGCATTTAAATACTGCGGAAACTCTTCGGCCGGTTTGACTTTGGCATCCGTGCCATTCTTATCGATAGCGCCAGGTATTGTCGTATCCCCCAAATAATCCAGCTCCACAAAGGAGTGAGAGGAGAACGTGCCCCCTGTTGTGTACAGCGGGTACATATTCGGCTTCTTCTCTTTGATGATCTTATAGACGGCATCGAGATCTTCGATCTTCTGGACCTTGCTCATATCGATACCAAGCTCATCGGCAATGTCCTTCCGGTAGACGATCCCCCCTGACGATGCCAGCTCTTTATTCGTTGGGACTGCGTAGTTTTTACCCCCGATTTTGGAGCCGCTTAAGAAGGCAGGATCCAAGCTGTCCTTAATTCCCTGGCCATACTGATCAAGCAGAGGGCCGAGGTCCATGTAAACGCCCTTGGCAACATTCTTCGCATAACCGTTCCATGAGGCTGTAAACAGAATGTCTACGGGTTCTCGTGAAGCGATCATGAGGTTAATCTTATCGTCCCATGCCCCCCAGTCGATCGGCGCGATATCGATCGTCGCATTGATTTTCTCGGTTAAAATCTTGTTCAGCGCTTCCTCGACAAGAGCTTCGTCCGCCTGCGGTGCGCCTTCGTAAACCAGCTTTAGCTTATAGGGCTTCAGCTTTGAGACATCTGTGGACGCGTTACCGGTGCTTGGGTCCGCTGAAGCGTCCGGTGCGGCGCTTGCTGTTCCGGAGTCTTCCGGTGCGGCCTTGTTGGAGCTGTTTGCCTCGTTTGAATTGCCGCAGGCCGTAGCCGCCAACGAAGTAACAATCATCATTGTTAGAAGCAGTGCAGTCTTACTTTTGGTATGCTTCATCTTCAATTAATCCCCCCAAAATGATATATGGTGCCGGCCCCCTCAGCCTTTGACAGAGCCGACCGTAAGTCCCTTGATAAAGTACTTCTGGAAGAACGGATAGGCAAAGACGATCGGCCCGACCCCCACGACGACCATCGCCATCCGCACGGTCTCACTCGGGAAGTTGACCATTCCGCCAGCCCGGGTGATCTCGGCCATTGCGTTCGGGTTGCTGGAGAGGTACTGAATATTGACCATCATCTTGTAGAGAAAGTACTGTACCGAGATGTTGTGATTGTCGGAAATAAACACCAGGCTCAGGAACCAGTCGTTCCAGTACGTCAGCGTCTGGAACAGTGCGACTGTCGCCAGAACCGGCAGCGACAGCGGCAGCACAATCCGGATAAAGATCCGCAGTTCCCCCGCTCCATCGATTTTGGCCGACTCCAAGACCGCCTCAGGTACCGTCTCCTTAAAGAAGGTTCGCATGATCAGCACCCAGAACGCCGACATGATGAGCGGCATGATCAGTGACCACAGCGTATTTCTGAGGTCCAGCATCTGCACGTATACCAGATACCAAGGGACCAGACCGCCGGAAATCAGCATCGTGAGAAAGACAAAGAATGTAAAAAACTTGGCCTGCGGGAAGTGACTCCGCGAAATCGGGTACGCATACAGTGCGATCACGATAACGCTCAGTATTGTGCCGATCACCGTGACAGTTATCGAGATCCCGTAGGAATGAACGATCTGGTCGATATCTTTAATCAGAAACCGGTAAGCCGCCAGATTGAAGTTCTCCGGCAGGAACCGGTAGCCGTGTGTCATGACGGACTGCTCATCGGAGAACGAGACCGATACAATCAGCAGTAACGGCAGGATACAGAGCGCCGAATAGATCACGAAGAAGATGTTGATGAGGGCCGATGCCCTTCCCGACAGCTGATTCTTTGAATGGGAACCGGATACAGATTTGCTCATTATATTTGCCATAGGCGATCCTCTCTTAGAACAGCGCGTTCTCGCGGTTAAAGCGGCGAACGACCCAATTCGATATAAACACCAGCACAAAACCGACTACCGACTGGAACAATCCAGCCGCTGATGAAAGACCGATATCCCCAACCGTCAGGAACGTACGGTAAACATAGGTATCGATAACGTTCGTGACGGGGAATAGCGCCCCCGATTCACGCGGCACCTGGAAGAAGAGACCAAAGTCGGCATTGAAAATCCGGCCAATCTGCAGCAATGTCATTATGGTGATGACCGGCATGATCAAGGGAATCGTGATTTTCTTCATCTGCTGCCATTTGTTCGCCCCGTCAATCGTCGCTGCTTCATAGTACTCTTCATCGATACCGATGATTGCCGCCATATACACGACCGTGTAATAGCCCATGTTCTTCCACGTGTTAATGATCGGCAAGATGACCGGCCATACTTCCTTCGTGAAGTACCAGCGCACAGGCTCGAGGCCCAGCGCCGGCAGCAGCGTACCGTTGAAGTATCCCCGTTCGTCGCTCATGAACCCGTACACCAGGTACGAGATGACGATCATCGACAGGAAGTACGGCAGGAACATGATCGTCTGGTGCAGCTTCGAGAGAAAGCGGTTCTTCATCTCGTTAAGCATCAGGGCGAACGCCAGCGGAAACACGATGTTGAGTACAATAAACAGTGAGTTATAGAGCAGCGTGTTGCGGATGATAATGTAAGAATCTTTCGAAGCAAACAGATATTCGAAATTCTTCATTCCTGTCCAAGGGCTTCCCAGGATTCCTTCCTGGTAGTTGATTGTTTTAAAGGCAATAATGATCCCGGACATAGGGATGTAGTTATTGATCAGAAGCAGAACAATTCCCGGCAGCATCATCACATAAAACATCCAAAAAGTACGAAGATTCCTCACAATGGAATAGGTAAATACCGCCTTTTGTTTCGGTGGAACCAGCATAACTTTCAAGAGAATTGTTTCACTCCTTTCACTCCGTTTCACCATTCTTTAGGGCTCGATTCCCCATTGGAGTGCTCCTGCGACATAGCCGGTCGTTTTACTCCAATCGGCGTAAGCCGTAGCAGACTGATTGAAGGAGTAATCGCCTGTCTGTGTGTAATTCGTCCAATCGGTCTTGGTCACACGGATCTGAATCTCAATGCTGGCTCCAGCCGCCAGGCTTCCGGCTCCGCTTGTAAAGCCAACCTGCAGATAAGTGTCAGCTCCGCTCAGCGGAGTTGCCAGCTTGACGAAAGTACCCGTCACATTGCTGCTGCCGACAGTTGACCAGTCGCACCAGAAGTTTTGTTCCTTCTCCCCGTCGATTGTGTAATAATAACGCAGCTTCACATCGGACAGATTGATGGCGGAGGTGCCGGTGTTAGTCAGCTTGATCTTCGGATTCAGTGTATTGACCGTTGCTGCGACGCTGGAATTATACTGCTGCACCTTGATCGACCCGTTTCCGCCGGTGGCGGTATTGATTACTGAGATCGTAAGGGCCGCACTCGCTCCAGCGCTGAAATTGAATGTCAGGGTTGTTGTGCCCACCGGCTGGGCGCCCAAGTATGCCTTTTGAATGGTTACCGTGGAGCCCGAAACCGTGTAGTCCGTTCCGGCAACCAGGGATGCCGTACCGTTCTTAATACCAGTGAGCGTGTTGCCGTTTAGCGTCAGCGTCACCGGAATACCGGCCGGATTCACGGCATTCTTGTCATAGACAGCGACCGTCGGAGTGATCACCGCGTTGGTGACTGACGAATCCTTCACTGCGATGGATAGCGTGGCAGAGGAACCGGCGCTAAACAGGAACGTGAGGTTCGTTGTTCCGGTTAGCTGCTGCGCGAGATAGCTTTTGAGTAGCGTAATGGTGTTGCCTGATACAGTGTAATCCGTACCTGCAATCAAAGACGCCGTACCATTCTTAATACCGGTGAACGTGTTGCCATTCAGGGTCAGAGTCACCGGAAGGTTGGCCTGATTCGCAGTTTTCTTGTCAAAGGCAGCAGTCACCGGGGTGATAGTCGAGTTGACGCTGTTCCCGGTTGCGAATGCGGCCACGAATACCAGCCCCGAATTCCAATAGACGGTATGCTCGTTTGTCGTCCATTCCTGGAAGTTATCGTTATAGTTTTTACCCGCGAATCTCGATATCTGGTTCCCTACGGTCACATCATTGGAGAATTTGTTCGGTCCTCCCACCAGATATCCCTTAGGCACCCCGCTTAAGCCATCCGTTCTGTACATAATACTGAATGGATATTTCACGCTGTTATCCCCATAGCCCGATACGAAAGATACGCCGACCGGGTTCTGACCGAGAATCCAGTCTAACTGGCTATAGGTAATCTGATTAATGACAGCTCGGTTGCTCTCAAAGGTTCCCAGCAGTTTCGTACCAATAATCATTTCCATTGGTGTATCCGCCACCTGCATAGTGATTCCCCAATAATAGTTGCCGTCTTTGATGATGCTTTTCCAGGCGCTTTCGTTAGTTCTGCTCACTTTATCATTGAACCATTGCTGGAATTTGGCTGTATACCAGCTGACGACTCCGGAATCCGGGTTAGCGGCTTTCAGATAGCTGAAGAAGCCTGTATTCCAGGTGTTTGCCCAGCCGCTGGCAAAATCAAGGGGATCCGTGAAATATATTTCCATAGCCTTGTAATTGGCAAGGAAATAACTGTTGTATTTGGTATCACCGGTCGACCGGTACAGGGAGCCTGCAGCCCACAGACGATTCGAAGCGTCATCCGTTACATCATAAGGCCATCTTCCTGTGTTAGGTGTCCGGATATTCTCCGGATGAGCCTCCAGATACCCCCACGCCGCTATTGCCGCATTCAGACAGCTCTGGGCAAAGGCCGGATCAATCGTCTTATAGATCAGGTAGGCATGTGCTAATGTGCCGGCTGCGGTAGCTGTATCAGCGGTCGTTTTGATACCGGTCCGCGAGCTAACCGTATCCTTATCAATAATTTGTCTATCCACCATATTATCGTCGTCCTGGAAAGTTACACGCGCATAGAAACCGCCGGTTGCCGTATCCTGCATTTTGAGCATCCACTCCAGCTCCCACCGTGCTTCATCCAGGATATCGGGAATGCCGTTTCCGCTCTCAGGAATATTAAATTGACTGTCCGTAAATTTCTCCGGCATGATTTCATAGGCCCAGAAGAGATCCGACAGGGCTTTGGCGCCGGCATTCACGTACTTGCCTTTATCCCCCGCATCGTACCATCCCTTGGAAACATCTTTTTTAACGGAAGGATTGGACATGAAAGGCACTGCTGTATCAGGAGTGAAATCACTTCTCTGATAATTCTGGGTGTACGGGCTGGTAATATTCATTCCGGTTCTCTGGTAATAGAAATATCGCGATACATCAGTTAAAAAAGGTGCATAAATGTCACTCGCCTCGCCGATGGAGAACGTGGGCGATTTCTGAAGCCCCTGCACGGCAACATAATATTTTCCCGGAGCCGTTAAATTGGTGAAATCAGCGGTAAAAATCCGTTCCCCGCTGTCGATGGCATCATAATTTTTGGTGAGCACCAGCGTTCCGGAGAATGCCGTGGAATTATTAGCCGTGTTAATCACGCTGAATGGAGTACCCGCATCCACCGTGAGAACATCCTCAAACCCGGTGACCAGCGCCTGCTTTGCACCATTTACGGGATACCCTACCTGATTGACCTTAATCGGTGCATACTCCTTCTCCTTGCCGGAAGACGTAACCCTAATATCATTGAGCCAGACCTTTAAAGGCTGAAAACCATTATTCTTGATGGATAATGCATCAATGGATGTAATATCAATTCCCTGCGGGACCTGCATGACATCCTTCAGCGGGATCTTCACATGAGTCCAATTCTTTGTAATGGTTGTATAGCTGTTAATATTTACTGTAGTGGTAATTTCATTGCCGGCCGCCCTTTCGAATACTCTGTCCTTGAAGCCAAGCAGAAAGGTCTCTCCGCCTGCGTTCCCCTTGATATTAAACTCAAGGAATCCATTAGGATAATAAGAGGTGAAGTCATATGCTTTCCAGCCGGCAACCGTGATCAAGGCGTTATACCAAGACGGACTGGTAGGCGTCTTCGTGTTTAACAGTAATGAAGGCAGGCCGTTATACATAGCGGTAGAATCGATGGGCAGCTTGCTGTTCTCCGTCTCGAGTCCGAACCCGCTGTCTCCTGCCCAGCCGTCCGATACAGTACTGAATATGCGGTAATCGAGCAAGTCTCTCCAGCCTGCAGGCGCTTCGGCGGTAGCTGCATTTGTCTTAACCGGATACGAAAAAAGAATAGCCGCAAACATAGTTAATGCCAGGAATAAACTTAACTGTTTCCTCATTGCTTCTCCTCCTGAAAAGTTTTAGTGAAAACGTTTACCACTAAAATCATTTTAATTCACCCGGCTGACGCTGATATATAGAAGAAATAAGTGAACATAGAAGAAAACAAGCCACAATATCATGGCTTGTTTTCACTGTACCAATCATTTACTTCTTTAGTGATCACATCACCGCCATTCTTGTAGAATAGCGCTGTAAATTCATCGAAGTAGGAGAGCGGCTTCTCACCATAGATGATGCTCAGGTAACTCTCCGTTGCGAGTTTCTGCAGGAACACTCCATGCTTCTCCATTCCGTCCGTTAGAGGGCCGTGGTACCGGTTGGGAATTTCCAGCCCCTGCTCGGCAATCGCAACCCCGGCTGCCGCCAGTTGAGCCGAATTCAGCCCCTTGATTCCCTGTTCGATCGGCGTACTCATTTCGGCATCGGAGTTTTCAGACAACTTTTTGATCGCTTCCGCATTCATATAAGGCAGTACCGGCGCACCGCCGGTCAGCGGATACAGCATCCAGCGCATATCCATGGATGACCCGTCCGCAAGCGGCCACTTCTCATTCGGCACCCCTTCGGTTGCAAAATTGACCGTGATGACCTTGCCGTCCTTAATCACATAATCGTAGCCTTCATGATATCCTTTGGCGAAACGGGGATCCAAATAGGGATCGTCCGGGCCGAAATTTTGGGCAAGCAGCTTGTTATAATAGGCGAACCAGGCCTCTATATGCTGAAAGTCCTTACTAAACACTGTATAGACGCCGTAAATCGGCTTCTGCGCCTTGCCCTTTAAACCCTCCGGTCCTGCTGGAAGGGGATAGGCCTGCCAGTCCGCTTCCCGATCGGCTTTCACCGTATCCCCGAGCGGCCAGGCCCCCATCCAGAACGGGCCGAACATCACCCCTGCCAGTCCTTTAACCGCCAGCTCGGACGCTTGGCCTGAGTCCTGGATGCCAGCATTCCTGTCTATGTAGCCTTTGGCCATCCAGGACGCCATCGTTTCGAGGTACTTCTTGGCATCCGGGTGAACGGCTCCATAGACCAGACCGCCATGCCCGTCTTCATTCCAGAACAGCTTAATGTCAGCTGTGCTGAGCATCTGTGTGGAGAGGGCGCCGGCTATGACATCCGTCTGCCCCATCCAGCTCCATGGGCCTTCCTTCAGTGGAACCGCCAGGCCGACTTCGTCATCTTGGCCATTCCCGTTAGGGTCCTGCTCAGAAAATGCCTTCAGCACTTGCTCGAGCTCGCTGATCGTCGCCGGCGGGTTAAGCGACAGCTTCTCCAGCCAGTCCTTTCGGATCCACATGACCGTTCCCTCATTTCCCTCGCTAAAGCGGGGAAGTCCGTAAATCTTGCCGTCTTTGGTCACCTCCGTCATAGTATAAGCATACTTCTCCAGCGCCTCCTTCAGCTTCGGATGCGCAAATTTCTCAATCGCATCATCCAGCGGAAGCAGCCTGTCCGCTTGGAGCAGATTCTTCAGGATGTCTCCTTCTGCGTTGAAGGTGTCCGGCAGCTTGCCGTTCACGGCCAGCGCCAGCCGGATTTTGGTATCCGCATCCTCAAACTTGCTGACAATCCAGTCAAACTTCGTGACAATCCCCAGATGTTCTTCCATCCAGCGGGTGTGCACATTATCTGTAAGACTCTCTCCCGGCTTGAAAGCATTAGGCCGGTTCTCGTCCACGATTGCTGTGGTAATCGTAATCGGCGGATCATATTTAAAGTCCCATATCGGCTTCGTTTCCCCGCTCTCCGTCCTGTTTGCGGTTGTTTTGCCGCTGCTGTTTAAACAGCCGGCAAGTACCAGAGCTCCTGACAGAACCGCCAGCATAATGATTCTTTTTCTTTGCTTTTTCACCGGCCTAATCACTCCATTCCCAATCGGTATCTGTCCCTGAATTCCTGCGGCGTCATCTGATAATAGTCACGGAATTTCCGGATAAACCAGTTGGTATTGGGATAGCCGATACTTTCTCCAATATGATAGATTTTATGTTCCGTATGCTTCAGCAAATCGCAGGCCTTGAGCATGCGCTGCTCGTAAATATATTGGGATACAGTACTGTCCGTACATTGCTTAAAGAGCTTAGAGAGATGGTTAGGATGTACGAAGACCCGTTTAGCCAGCAAAGTAAGTGACAAGTCCTTGTCCAGTTCCTTCCGGATGTAAGCTTGCGTCTTACGGACAACAGCCTTGCTGTGGTCCTCGGTCTCCTCTCCCAGCTTCTCATGAAGCGTGCGCAGTGCGTTCAGTGCCCAGTTCTCCAGCTGTGACGCATGCAGCATGGCTCTCCCCTTAACAAAGGCGGATTGCTCCGGAGTGAGCATCTGGGCCAGCGTCCTGCCGCTGCGATTCGCAATATACTGGAAGCTATTCGACAGAAAGAAAAAAACGTCGCGCATCAGATCGGGTGAACCTGTATGCAGCAAGGGAGAGACGAACGCGCGGATCTTGGCTTCCGCCTCTTCCCATTGCTCCGTTTCCAAAAGATGCGTCAGAAGCGGCGCTTCGTAGAGCTTGCGCATAAGACGCAATTCCTCCTCGTTCCTTCCCGGTACCTGTATGGACGACCGGCCGCTATTAGCCAGGTGCGATTTGGCTATCATATAACTGGCTTGCATCCCTTCCGGGAAGAGACAGCCGGATTCTCCTACTGTTATCTCGCCTTTAAGCAAGTTTCGTGCTTCTTGCCTTAAACGGTCTAACCGCTCATGCACCCATTCCGCATCCGGCGGGGCCCCCGACAGGTCGTACACCAGAACGAGCAGGTTTTCTTCATCGTCCGCAGCCGGCCAGCAGTCATATCTGTCCATCAGCAGTTCTTCCAGCATGTTCGTCACCGCGAACCGGATCAGGGACTGCGAATACAGATCCTGACTGTCGAAGGGCGGACCCAGGCGGACGAGGCACAGCAAGACAGAGCCTGGTATCGGAATCGGAAGGTCGAACAGCTTCAGCTTCTCCGCAAGCACCTTGACGTTCAGCGTGCCGCTTAACACCTTGAGCAATAGCCCTGCCTTCAGCTCTGTGCAATTGTCCCGGTAGATACGGAAGCCCTGTTCGATCGACCGCTCCTGCTCCAGCTGCTTAACGATCCGGCCCATTGCCGCTAGTAATTGTTCGTCCTTGACCGGCTTCATCAGGTAATCGAGCGCTTGCAGCTCAATAGCTTTGCGGGCATAATCGAAGTCCGCATACCCTGTGAGCAGCAGGCATTTCAGCCCCGGAATGCGCTGCCTGGCCTGCTCGATCAGCTCGAGACCGTTCATACGCGGCATACGGATATCCGTCATGAGAATATCTACCGGCAGTGATTCCATGAGGGCCAGCGCCTCGCCCGCGCTGTAAGCCTTCAGCACCCGGGAGATCCCGAGTGTAGTCCATGGAACCGTATCCGCCAGACTGTCCGCATAATGCTTCTCGTCATCCACTACAAGCAGGCTTTTCATACCGCTTCCTCCTTCGTTTCTTCTTGCGTCCCCAGCCTCCAGTGGAGTTTCACGCATAGGCCGCCTAGCCTGGATTGACTAAGCACAATTTCGGCATCCGGGCCGAAGTTGCCTTGCAATCGCTGGTACACGTTCCATAGGCCGCAGCCGGTATATTCGCCGGCGGGAATATCCAGCTCCCTGTACAGCCGGTCGGTCTGCTCCCGGTTCAGCCCTTTGCCGTTATCCTCCACTTCCAGGCTTAACCAGCCATCCTTGACGCAGACGCTAACTTCTACCCGGCCCGGGTAATCGACATTCTCAAGTCCATGCACGACCGCATTCTCCACAAGCGGCTGGACCAGCAGCCGGGGAATTCTCAGCTCCGCCAGTTCCTCCGGCAGTCCGATGCTGTAGGTCAGCGTCTCATTGCGAAGCCGGATAATCTCAAGGTGGATGCGGACAAAGGCCAATTCTTCCTCCAGGCTGACTCCCTGATTGTCCATTCGTGTCGTATACCGGTAATAATCGGCCAGATGATACGCCATATCCATGACAGCCCGTTTCTTACCCATTTTGGTCATATTAATGATGAATCCCAGGCAATTGTATAGAAAATGAGGATGGATCTGCGCCTGCAGCTGCTTCAGCGTGGCATCGCGCGCCAGAATACGCGATCTCAGATCATTCTCGATGAGATCCTGGATCTGCGTTGCCATCTCGTTGAAGTTCTGCATAAGGAAGGTGAATTCATTGTTCGATTTCGCCGGGAGACGGTAGGCGTAATCGCCTCCCTTGATCCGCTGAACGGCGCGTACAAGATGGAAGATAGGCCGGTGTACGTTCCAGTACAGGGCAGACGCGGCGGTGATACCGGTCAGGAGGAGAATGACCGAAGACGCTCCAAACAATATCCTCTGCTGTCTGATAGGTCCAATGATCTGGTCAAGCGGAACGGAATCGATCAGATGCCATTCCAGGAGATTGGAATAATAATAGGTAATCAGATACGGCCTGCCGCCATACGAATGGATCAGGAAGCCTGAATCCCGGCTGTGCACCCTGTCGCCCAGATCTGTGGCGATTTGCTCCATTTCAGGGCCTTTCGCGGACCGGCTGGCGATGATAGCGTGCCCGGCTTTGTAAAAAAACGGATTGTCGGAGTGGTCAGACTTGTAGGTGTCGAGCAGATTCTCGAAGCTCCACTTGTAGAGGTTGATGCGGACAGCAACATCCAGATCGTCCGGACGGGCCGGTTTGTATCCTGTGGTGACATAGGTCCGGGTAAAGCCGGAGCCAATCTCCAAATCTTCGCTGTAGCTCCACCCCAGCGAGAACCGGCTATCGAACTCTTCAAGATCATACTCATAGGAGGGGGAAGAAGAAATACTGTCGCCCCGTTGCGGGAAATAGACAGTCACGTCATTACGCCAGTTACCCGAAGCGCTGGCCAGCGACAGCTTCTCCTGAATCAGCAGCCTTGTTTTCATTAAGGAATAATCGCTCATCTCATGGTTGTACAGATATTCCAGCACATTTGTGTCAACGAGCATAGGGGCGGAGGCCAAATCGAACTTCTCGATACTGGCATCCATTTGCGCCACGAATAGCTCCATCCGGTTGAGGCTCGCTTTAATAAGCTCCTCCTGTATGACGTTGATGCTCTTGGAAGTAGAATAATAATACAGCGCCACGACCGGTGTCAGCAGAATTAGCAGTAAGATCAGCATTTTCTGAAAGATGTTGAATTTGATTCGCACCGGATTCCCATCCTTGTTTCGTAATCACAACTCAACCTGTATTTTACAATATGTTGTAAGCGTTTTCCACATTCTTTGATGCATGGATCTCTGTCTCTCTCTTGAAAGCATAAAAAAGCCGCCCATTGGAATGAGCAGCTTACTGAGATCCTATACATTCAGTGTCATTTTTGTTGATATTTTTCCACCAACATCTTAAGCTTTCTTACCACCTGTAATCATTTCAATCCGGAGATTAGAATTTAAAGCAGCTTAATCAGCTCTTCTAGCTCTTCAACCAATACTTTAGCTAGTTCAAAATCAGTATTTTTTAAAGCCACTTCTATTTTTGTTTCGACTGATTTTTTCTGTTGTTCCGTTTCTAAATAGTCCTTATCAAAATGACTGGCATAAATCATCTTTCTAAATTTCCGCATACTCATTTTTCTAATCGTCTTATCGTCAATGATTAGAACATAGTCCATACCATTTACCACAGAATAGAAATCATGAGAAATCATGAGAATCGCGCCTTTATAGTCCCCAATGGCTTTCTCCAGTGCTATTTGTGTATAGGTGTCTAAATGGCTTGTCGGTTCATCAAGAAGCAATACGTTTGCTTTGCTGGCAGCAACTTTAGCCAATTGAAGCATGTTTTTTTCTCCGCCAGATAAAGATTCTATCTTTTGATTAACGATTTCTCCTTCAAAGCCATAGTTTGAAAGATACGATCTAATCTCATCATAAGTTGTAAACCCGGCATCAATCAATTCCTCAAGAATAGTATTGGAATCTTTTAGCATTTCGCCTTGAAGCTGAGACAAATAAGCCACTTTAACATCAGCATTGATTTCAATGGAATCATGATTATTTTTAAAGATCTCCCGGAGTAAAGTCGTTTTCCCGGTGCCGTTTGGACCGATAAGGGCTACTTTATCCGTAGATTTGATCTCAAAGTTAACATTTTCTAAAAGCAGCTCATCAAAAGCAATACTATAATCATTAACATTTATAACAACGGTGTCTTCAATTTCATGATCCACACCGAAACTGATATCCGGTTGCTTAATATCTACGAAGGGTGCTTTAATTCTGCGCGCTTCCAATCTTTCCTGAAATTTAACTCTGGCTTTTAATGCTTTCCCTCTGGATGCTTCCGAATTATAAGTTGCGATAGCTCTAAGATTATCGATGATATTGTCGTTTCTCTTAATTTCTTCCTCTTCAGCGACTGCGAGCTCTTGCAGCTCAATTTTAGTTTGGAGTAAGGAGAAGTTATATTCAATATACCGCCCGTCAAACTCTTGGATCTCCATGTTTTCAAGGTGAATGATTTTGTTGAAACAATGATTCAATAAATAACGGTTGTGCGTAACAACCAGCAGTATTCCTTTGTGGGAATTAATTAGATGTTTAAGCGCATTTAGGTTTTCAAAGTCCAAAAATACATCGGGTTCGTCCATAATCATTAAGTCCGGACTATTAAGCATTTCCTTCATCACCTGAATAAGTTTGAACTCCCCGCCACTCAGGTCAGATACCTTAACATCTTTTAGCTTCATGAGGTTTGCCAGATTTAATTTCTTATTAATGCTGCTTTCGTAATCATCCCCGCCCAGGGCATCAAATGCGTCTAAAGCTAATTGATACTTCTCAAGCAACGGATCAATATCTGTGGCTGTCTCCATTTCAGTGAGAATAGAGTTTATTTCATTTTGAATCTTAATAAACTTTTCGCCGATATATTCAAAGACGGTTGTTTCTTGAGATTTGTCTGGTTGTGAGAACTGACTTACATACCCAATTGTGCAAGTTGGGTCTATCTCTAATCTGCCTTCGTACAAATATCTTTCCGGGTCCATCAGTATATCGATCAGTGTACTTTTCCCACTGCCACTTGTCCCAATAAAAGCGCAATGTTGTGCCTCTTCAAGTGTAAATGAAATGTTTTTATATAGCTCTTTTTGCGGAAATGCGAAGGATAAGTTATCAACTTTTATCATAGGATTACCTTTCTTTATAACTAAATTTGTGACTAATATTAGATACATTGAAGAGCTAGAATAACACTGTTTACAACTAACTTCAATCCATTCACATTAAAGTTGTTCAATAAATGGAAAAACCTAACTTAGAACAATATGATCACTTGGAGGGGATTCTTCGTATGGCTAAAAAAGGACAGAAGTTTCGAAGTTACGGAGAAGATTTTATAACGGAGGCGGAACAGGTTCATTTGAGAGGGACAGATAGCTACTCCACCGTTGCAACCCGTTTAGGATTTCTGAGCAAGACACAGCTTCAAGAGTGGGTAAAGAAGTAAAGAGTGGCGAAGCCTATGACTTTGTCCTTTAGGAAGCCAGTTGTACTGCTAAGCCAAATAGGCCTGGCCTGTCCCTTTGAAGACAATTGAACCATAGTTAGCACTGTATGTATCAAAGTCTCCGTATTTATTTTTTCCGCTAGACTGGGAAAACGACCAAGCACCTTCAAGCCGCTGCCGTAGCGTTCAATGAGTTCAGCATTTGAATCTGCACTGGGATCGTCGGGATTCAGATGCAAACGGACAGCTAAATATCTTTCATACATGCGCGTACTTTCCGTTACTTTCATAGCCGTTGTCAGCTTTTCAATCTCTTTTTCATGTGTCACTCAGGTTCCGCCCTTTTCGGTTCGTTACTATCTTTTACCCGATTAGGCGGTTCTCAATTTTATGAGTTCAATCTATATGGTTACGTTTTTTGCTTATAAATACATCTTTTTTCCATCTTCCTGAAAAATAATACCAAAGACTATTTATCGTGGTTACAGCAAAGCTAATAACGATGGCGAACCAAATACCGTGTATCCCCATACTAGTATGCGATAGCAAGCCTGCAAGCGGAATCCTTACTACACAAAGTGAGATAAACGAAATGACCATTATAGAAATAGCATTACCTGCTCCGGTTATGACTCCATTAGACACATAGAATATGATCATGAATAGATATCCTACTCCTACAATCCTTAAATACCCTATCCCTGTTTGTATGACATCAGCCTCATCTACAAATATGCGCATGATCGTTCCGGGAAAGCTGACACATAAGACAGAAATTGCAGCAATCACCGGTATATTAATAATAATTCCCCACTTAAATATATCCTTGATTCGTTCTGACTTTCCTGCTCCAATGTTTTGAGCGGTTAACGTGGAGGCTGCCATCATCATCGCTATCGCAGGCATTGCAACAATCGAATCTATCCTGCTGGCAATCCCAAAAGCCGCAATAGAAGCTGCGCTAAAACGGATTACAAAAATAGTCATAAACGCATACCCCATAGAAACAAGCATTTGCTGTATAAATGAAGGTAATCCTATCTTCAATATTTCCATAATTGTTTTTCTCTCAAATAAAAAACTTGAAGGGTTTATCGGTTCCTTCTTATATTTATACTTCACATAGATGAATCCCATGATCGTAGCTGCCCCAGAGGAAATGAATGAGGCAAGAGCTGCACCATTAAGTCCCAATCTTGGTATTGATCCAATGCCCATAATA
This sequence comes from Paenibacillus pedocola, assembly GCF_031599675.1. Classification (NCBI taxonomy): domain Bacteria; kingdom Bacillati; phylum Bacillota; class Bacilli; order Caryophanales; family Paenibacillaceae; genus Paenibacillus; species Paenibacillus pedocola. The sequence goes on from NZ_CP134223.1 coordinate 5,729,232, forward strand.
AGGAGAGGGTCAAGCACTGCATTTATAACTGTAGATACAATAATAAATATTAAAGGGATAACCGTATCCCCGATTCCCCTTAAAACTGAAGAAATTAAATAGGATATATAGAGGCCTGCAAAACTCAAAAAACTTATTTTCAAGTATCCTGTTGCAAGCTGCATGATATCTTCAGGTGTCCCGATAATTCTGAGCATAGTTTCGGATAACAGCAGCCCACCTAAAGTTACAATCAGAATCAACACAGTAGCAATTGCCCAAGAATTATTTACGGTTTTTTGAATCATATCATTGTCTTTCGCTCCATATGCTTTGGAAACCAATATGGAAGTTGCAAGGGTTGCACCTGAGCAGAGTGCAACCATCGCAAGAAAAATCGGGAAGCTCAATGCAATTGCAGCTACAGCGTCTTTGCCAAGCAGTTTCCCTACCCATATGGTATTGATGACGCTGTAGCCGGTAGATACCAGATTGCCGATGAGTATAGGCAATGCAAATTGAATCAGGTGTTTCGGTATGCTGCCCGTGGTTAAATCTTTTCCAAACTGATTATTCAAAATAATTCCTCATTTCTGTGCATCTTAGGGATTTTGAACCCGGTTTAATTCATCCAATACTTCCTTGATATACATTTTGATATCTTCATCTTCAAAGGTCACCTTCAATGCTTGCAGATTATATATTGACAATCCATAGGACGAATCTGTAAGTTTAACTGCTTCGTCACCCTCTAACCAATCAAGGATCAGATAGTAAAAAGAACTTTCAAAAGCAAGTGCTGCTATTCTTTCGTCCGGAATATTTACGGGGTTATGAACTTTAAACCTCTTAAACCATCCTTCCATTGTCCTACAAGACTCCCTTACGCTATCAGACCTTTTTTTCTCAAATTCAGGATTAAGGCCTACAGCTTCAATCAACATAATCCTTGCCAATTCCCGGTTGCTTTGATACATCCAAAGATTAGCTGAAATCACACGTGTAAAATTCTTTGCAAGATTATAGTTTTCTATATCTAAAACCTTCTGAGCAGTATCTTGAAAAGCCTTTACAATATTGAGGTAAAGCTCGGTAAACAGTTCCTCCTTACCTTTAAAATAAAAGTAGAAGCTTCCCACAGAAATACTTGCCTCTTCAACAATGTCTTTTACTGTCGTATTATGATATCCCCTATTAGCAAAGACTTTTGCTGATGTGTCCAATATATATTGGCGTTTGGCATCCTTACGGTCCTGAGTCTCTTTTGAAGTTTTATACACAATTATCAACCTCTCTTCAAGCATAGAATGAATATTCATTCTTTATTTCAACTATAATTATGATTATTGCATATGTCAACAAAACACAGTAATTATCCCATTCAATCTGCGTATGGATACGAACCGGGAAGAAACAAGGGAAATGATATACAAAATGCCTAAAGGAGTATCTTTCATCGATTGAGTCAGCGTGTATGAGAACGAAAAATGACCGGGTGAGCAGCTGCTCACCCGGTCATTTCTTTATCTGAATTACGCCGTACCACTACCGATGATACGGCTCTACATATCACCAGAGTCTGTAAATATAATGTGTAAACTCTCAAATCCATTAAAATGAAAGTAAGAGAAAGGTTGGGGAGAACACATGAGACTTTGGGCAAAACAGCAGTTACGGGAATCTATTAAGGAAAACAATTGGTAAGCGCACAGGATGCGCAAAATGCACTAATAGAGCTATTCGCTGAGGCGATTCAGGAGATGCTGGAAGCCGAAATGGATACTCACTTAGGCTATAGTAAAGACGAAACTCACTCCAAATAGTCGCAATGGAAAGAGTCGCAAAACGGTCGTCAGTGAGTACAATGAACAGGAAATCACTATCCCTATATTATACAAACCACGAATAGCATCATTGGTATTTGACGGGCCAACATAAGACTCTTCTCCTTCAAGTCATTCTGCTTCTTTATGGGTTCGTTTCGTAGTCGAATAGCGTTTTACCAAAGCTCGCAAAGCATCCTGTACATTCCCTTGAAAGGATCCGCCATGGTAACAGATTAAATGATCGATCTCATAAGACATGAGCCTTCGTACTGAAGCTATCGCTTCTTCCAGGTCTAAGGTATATTGCGGATTGGCAATATGAAGTTCGCCATCCTCGATGACAACGGCATCACCCGCAATCATCGTCTTGCTAGCAGGCAGATAGAGCGAGATATGCCCCGACATATGCCCCGGCGTGTGAATCACCTCGGGGTCGCCGCACCACGGTAGAACATCGCCATGACGAACTTTATGATCGACTGCGACTTTCTCAATGGATGCGAGCAACGCAATGAATTGTTCTGCAGCAGGCACCGCTTCCCGAGGCAAGACAGGCAGCGTTGACTCTGCTTGCTCTTGTCGTTGAGATTTCAGCGTCCCCTCAAGATACGGGACTTCAATTTCATGCGCGATAATGACGGCGTCAGGTAACAACCGCTTTAAAGCCCCAAGTGACCCAATGTGGTCAATGTCATGATGTGTCGCTATGATTCTCGTAATGCGTTCCAGTGGGTATCCAATCTGCGCCATCGCTTGTTTGAGTTGGGGAATGGAATCGGGATACCCACAATCGACAAGGATACATTCATCCCCGTCGTGCAGTAGTACAGGCGTAATGACTTGACTCTCGCCGTAAGTTTTTACTTCGATCGACAATTGATGACAGCCGTGCATGGTTTCCCTCCTGATCATGAATTGCTGCTGCATGTATAAAGGCGTTTGCTGCATAGGCAAAGAATAAACAGTAATAAGCCGGATCATCGTTCCCAGTCAGCGGCCAATCCATCTTTGCCTGTAAATTACTCCTTCCGTTAAATAGCCGCTGGCGAGTATCAACCTCACCAGCAGCCTACTGTCATTGATGCTGTTGATTCTTTTACGAGCCTCAGCGATCCAGTAATCGTCCTTTAACGAGCAGGTAATTCACTTCTTCGCCGATCGCCCCGTTCTGGATGCTCTCCGTGACGATACCGTCCTTTTTGACGGCCGGCCGTTCCCGCTTCGGATTCAGGAATTGAACGCCTGCGTCGGTAAGCATGTAGGCCGCCACGTCTGCCTCTCCCTTTGGCACATCGGCGCCCGTGATGTTCTTGGCTTTGACGGTGAAGCTGTCCTTTTTATCGTCGTACGTATAGGAGACGGGAGCGAAGGCCTTGTTGCTCACAATCTTGCCGGGAGGCACGATCTTCGCGCCGGTCTCGGTATCTTCTAGCGTGTATTTGATCATATCTGTCTGCATCAGGTTGTCGCCTGTCATCGAATAGATCTTTGTCTGCGGATCCGTGCTGCTCTTGATGCCCAGATATTTAGACAGCACGCTGACCGGGATAAAGATCGAATTCTTGTCCAATACCGGCACCGTATCCATCTGTACGGGGCTGCCGTCGACCGTAACCGTCTTGGAGCCAATCGTAAATTGAATAGTCTTCCCGTTTAGCACGATTGTCGCCGTTTTGGACTTGGTGTCGTAGCTCACCTTTGCCCCGATTAATTCACTGATCGAGCGTAGCGGAATCATGATGCGCGACTGCTTATCTACGTACGGTGCCTTCGGCGACGTGTAGAGCACGTAATAATCGTTGATCTTAAGCAGGGCTGGATACGTCTTTGACGCTGCTTGAGCCGGTTTCGAATCAATCCCCGCGGAACTTCCTACTGCCAACAGCGCCGCAAGTCCGAGCATTACAAACCTCGATTTCATTTTCATAACACTACCTCCAATTCATGTATTTCGACATCTTTGACTCAACTAACAACTAGAATGTTCCAAATATTAATATATTTTCCATTCAGTGGGATCAAAGCATATGAAAACTTCAATTCTTGGGAGCAAACTAATAGTACCGGGAAAAGCAAAATAAGGTCAACGGACTATAAGTATCCTTTACGGCTAGCCGGCAATGCTATATTATGCTGCTGACAGGACAATAATCTTGGGCATTTCTTCTTTATCGAATAAGGAATACGGAGGCTGAGTTATGATAATTCAAATTGTCCCTTATCAAGAAGACTATCATGACAAGTTGATGGATATTTGGTACCAAGCCGTGTGTCTTACACATACATTTTTAACTGAAGAGGATATTAAGTTTTACTATGAAATGCTTCAAAACGGAGCACTGAACCAAGTTGAGATTTGGTTGGCACTAAACGAAAACAATGAGCCATCCGGATTCATTGGGCTTGATGGAAAAAAGATAGAGATGTTATTCGTACATCCTCAATATCATAGAACGGGTGTAGGGAGTCGGCTAATACATCATGCAGTAAAAATCAAAGGCATTCATATACAATTGGATGTAAATGAGCAAAATGAAAATGCGTACACATTCTACAAACAAATGGGTTTTGTGCAGATCGGAAGATCGGAACTAGACCATTCAGGACGACCTTTTCCTTTGCTTCATTTAATATTAAAAAGTCAGTGATAGTTAGCCTTAAGGTGCGGATTTTCCTTGAAAAAGCTTTCCAGTCACTACTGTATCCTAAGTTCATTTCCCATCCAACTGATTTTAAATCAATACTTTTCGATTATATAGCGAAACTCCAAAGCTCTTCGACCAGATTTTGCTCCGGTGAATACTTGTGCAGAAAGACGAATGCAAGACGCTTATGTTGTTCAAATAAAGCTGTACTTAGGCCGCATGATGAATCTTTCCGTTATCCAGCAACATGACAACTTTCCAGATGGATACCGTTTAAGAGTGGTTTTGAGGCAGTCTTGTATATTCAAGCCAATAAATAACGATCGATCGCCATAAACAGGCAAGAGGCCACTCTTTGGGCGCTATGTCCACAGGATGGCCTTTCATTTCGGCCTTCTCACGTGTTTAGATAAGTGAGTTGGACAACGCCGGAGGATAACGTTTTTATATGACCTAATTTTAAGTTAAGCCTCTGTTTGATATCGATAAACCACGGCTTTCCTTCTCCCAATACAGCCAAATGTCTTTACCAGGCTATTCTTTATTTGATTAACTTCTTCCGCCAAATTATCGTTTATGAATTTTACTTTGTCATCGTCGCTTTTTGCGTTCTGGAGAACACGTATTTCTCTTTGCGGTGAATCATTTCCCATATGATTTTTTCATCATCCGATTAATCTGCTTCTGGAACGAATTGTCCCCATAAATCATAGCAACGTTCCATGGATTTTGACTATTCGTTTTAGGCGGGATGGTGTAGGATGCCTGCTTAGCTGTAATCCAATTCCGGATCGCTTCGGAGCCATATGCTTTGTCGCCTAGAATATGACTTTTAGTAATATCAAGCTGCTGAAGTAAATCGATCGCTAGAAAATCGTTTCAGTCTATATAGGACAAAAAAAGGCGGCACTAAAAGAGTGATGTACCGTTGTACACCATTCTCTTCTTGTGCCGCCTGGCTAGAAGAAATATCGTTACCATCAATTTATTTTGACGACCGTAACTATTTCCATTTGAAGTTTTCAATAAGCATCAGTTACCAACTTTAATGTCTCTGAACAAGAATCTCAACAACCCATTTAACCCTTATTCCACCGTTACACTCTTCGCCAGGTTACGTGGTTTATCCACATCGTGGCCCAGGGCCAGCGAAGCGTAGTAAGCCAGCAATTGGGTAACGACTACCGATAACGCGGAAGTCAAGAGTGGCAGTGTCTTAGGAATAACGAACGCCTGATCGACGGATCTCAGCAGGTCGGTTACATGCTCTTCGTGAGTGATCGCCAGTACGTCTGCGCCGCGGGCTTTCACTTCTTTGATGTTGCTGACGGTTTTCTCCAGAACGGATTCCTGGGTTGCCAGGGCAATAACCGGTACGCCTTCTTCGATCAGCGCCAGTGTTCCGTGCTTCAGCTCACCTGCTGCATAAGCTTCAGAGTGAATGTAGGAGATTTCCTTCAGCTTCAGCGAGCCTTCTTGAGCTACTGCGTAGTCTACGCCGCGGCCGATGAAGAACAGGTGCTTGTGCCCGGAGATTTGCTCCGCATAAGTCTTGATGGCTTCCTTCTGTGCCAGAACTTCTTCTACCTGCTCAGGCAGTTTGTTCATGGCTGCAAGAATCTCAGCGACTTGCTCTTCGGTTTGCGTTCCGCGTACTTCAGCCATGTACAGACCAAGCAGTGTAAACGCGATAATCTGTGAAGTATAGGCTTTGGTGGATGCTACAGCAATTTCCGGTCCAGCCAGTGTAACCAGCACATCGTTAGCTTCACGGGCGATGGAGCTGCCTACCACATTGGTGATTGCAAGTACATGTGCACCATTCGCTTGACCTTCACGCAGTGCAGCCAGTGTATCTGCAGTCTCACCGGATTGGCTGACTACGATAACCAGTGTTTCCGGTGTTACGATCGGAGCACGGTAACGGTATTCCGAAGCGATATCGTTCTCTACCGGAATACGAACCAGGGACTCGATCAGGTTGCGTCCTACAAGACCAGCGTTGTATGCAGTACCGCAGGCAACGATCTGGATGTTGCGGATATTCTTGATTTGTTCTTCAGTCAGATTGAGTTCTGGCAGAATCACTTTAGTGCCTTCAGCATTGATGCGTCCGCGCATAGTATCGCGGTAAGCCTTAGGCTGCTCGTGGATTTCTTTCAGCATGAAATGCTCGTAGCCGCCTTTTTCTGCGGTAACAGCATCCCAATCGACAGTAATCATTTCCCGAGAAATAAAGTTGCCTTCAATCGTCATCAGTTCGACAGCATCCCGTGTCAACACAGCCATTTCGCCGTCGTTCAAAATATATACGTTGCGGGTGTATTCCAGCAGAGCAGGAATATCCGACCCGATAAAGTTTTCGCCTTCGCCAAGACCGATAATCAGCGGGCTGGCTTGACGCACAGCTACCAGTTTATCCGGCTCATATTCAGTCAGAACACCCAGTGCGAACGCTCCGCGCATGTAAGAGATCGCTTTTTGTACAGCTTTAACGATATCTCCATCATATTCACGGGCGATCAGGTGGGAAATAACCTCTGTATCCGTTTCGGAAGTGAAGTGGCATCCGCCGGCAATCAGCTCTTCTTTGAGGTCCAGGTAGTTTTCGACAATCCCGTTGTGCACAACTGAGAACTTATGACTGTTGTCAGTGTGCGGATGGGAGTTCTCATCAGATGGTTTGCCGTGAGTCGCCCAACGGGTGTGCCCGATTCCGGCACTTCCTGTCAGCGGAGTAGCTTCAAGTCTTGACTCCAGGTTAGCCATACGGCCCTGTGCCTTAACAACCTGCAAGCCATCCTTCGTAAATACGGCAATACCTGCCGAATCATACCCGCGATACTCCAGCTTCTTCAAACCTTCTACCAAGATCCCCTGCGAATTCTGATTACCAATATATCCTACAATACCACACATTATAATTTCCTCCGTCCAATTTATCGTAATGTGGGCGGCATAAGGAAAGAAACGTGCCGTGCGGCATGTTTAGAGAATAAGCAAATATTCTGTTGTCTTGAGACACTCAACAAAATAAACCTGTCACCTGCATAGGTGGTTCATGACATGCACAGTCTTCTCCTCTGCCGCAGCAGAAACATCTGTTTCTTCCGTTTAGCGCATACCCATGAGTTAATTCAATTCTTCCTGCACCCACAAAAGCGTTGTGTGAAAGGTCGCCCTCTCATTTTCCGCTTCCATTTACGGCTCTGGTGCATCACCGGGAGGTCCCCGCCGAACATTTCGAACACCTCCACCTCGTCAGCTTACATCTGCCGTGATCCGTTCAAGCCGTTGCCTTAAAGCTGGCAGCTCCGGCCGTCCCTTCTCCCCCGCGCAAGATCAAGCTCTGGCGCTTGTTATTGCTGTAACCTTACTATCCCCGCTTTCCTTCTGGAATGACACTTAATCATTATATGCACCTTACATCACTTTTGGCAATGCAATAATGCTTGAAACCTTTGGAATTTGCAGAAAAAACTCACATAATAGCCATACAGCCGGCAGTTGAAGAGCTTATCTCCGTCCACCGGCTCTGCTGGCCAATCATATTATACGTATATTAAACCAATTCACGCTGAACAACATCAACAATTCGTCCGACATACTGATCCAGCTCAGACTTATCCGGACCTTCCGCCATGACACGAATCAGCGGCTCTGTTCCCGAAGGACGTACCAGCACGCGGCCATTGTCGCCCAGTTTACCTTCTACCTCTTGAATCGCCGCCTCAATGGCCGGGTTGTTCGGGTAGTTGGTTTTATCCTGTACGCGCACATTCACGAGCACCTGCGGATATTTAGTCATCATTGACTTCAGCGCGCTCAGCTTCTTCCCTGAAGCCTTCATCGTATCAACCAGCTGGATCGCAGTCAGAATACCATCACCAGTTGTGTTGTAATCAAGGAAAATAACATGACCGGATTGCTCTCCGCCCAGGTTATAGCCGCCACGGCGCATTTCTTCCATTACATAGCGGTCACCGACAGCCGTTTTGGCAGTATTAAGTGACAGCTTCTCCGTTGCTTTATAGAAGCCGATGTTGCTCATGACCGTAGAGACAATCGTTGCATCTTTCAGCTTGCCTGCACGGTTCATAGCATCTCCGCAGATGCAGAGGATAAAGTCACCGTCGACCTCTTCGCCCGTTTCATCAATAGCGATCAAACGGTCAGCATCCCCGTCAAAAGCAAGTCCCAAGTCCGCGCCATGACGCAGCACTTCTTCACGGAGCTTCTCTGGATGGGTCGAACCGTAGCCGTCATTAATGTTGAGGCCGTCCGGCTCTGCTCCAATAGAGATGACTTCAGCACCCAGCTCTTTGAACAACCGCGGGGCCAGCTCATAAGCCGCTCCGTGCGCGCAGTCCAGTACAACCTTAATGCCTTCAAAACGATTGGAAATCGTTGTCTTAAGGTATTCAAGATACAGGTACTTGGCGTCGTTGTCCACGGTAAGCATACCGAGACCCGAGCCTACAGGACGGGGAAGTTCATCCTTCTCTGCGTCCATCAGTTCTTCAATCCGCAGTTCCGTTTCATCCGTCAGCTTAAATCCGTCTCCGCCGAAAAACTTGATACCGTTGTCCTCCACCGGATTGTGTGAAGCGGAAATCATTACACCCGCATCAGCTTTCAGCAATCTAGTAATATATGCTACAGCAGGTGTGCTTACAACACCTATGCGGATAACATGGGCACCAATAGACAATAATCCGGCTACAAGTGCTGATTCCAGCAGCGGACCGGAAATACGTGTATCCATACCGATAACCACTTTTGGCTTCTCTACATTCCCCGCCAATACATAACCACCGCAGCGGCCAATACTATAGGCCATTTCTGCTGTCAATTCCTGGTTTGCGACTCCGCGCACACCATCAGTTCCAAAATACTTACCCATCTTTTTTCTCCTTTAAATACGCTACATTAGCTTAATGAATTATTGTATGAAAGAATCCTGATTCTGTGTAACTATACTACTGTAAAATAGACGTGTTCCCATATAAAAAGTTACGTTCCGCCGGTGCTCGCTGCATTATTGGTATTCCCGCTGCCGGCAGGAGTACTGCTGTTCTCCGAAGCGCCTGCTGTAGGGGCTGGGGTTGCAGTAGCTGCACCTCCGCTATTGGAAGGCTCAGTATCTGCCTCCTCCCCGGAGACAGGCTCAGAGCTCGGCTCCGGGGTGGGGGCACTCCCTGTACTGGGATTATCTGTTGTCTCCGGCGTGGCTGGCGCTTGCAGATCTATAGTAACTATATGCGGCTGTGAAGAATTGACCAGTGATATGAACCGCGGCATTGAGATTTGCAGAGATACCTGATGAACACCAGCGGCCAGTCCTCCAACATCTGCAACAACGCTAATATTGTCCTGATCAAGCTGATCCAGCAGTGTCGGTGCCCCGGACAGAGTCAGCGTAACAGCTTTGGCAGCGGGATCCGTTACGACTGCTGTCAGGCCGCTGCCCACACCCTCCAGCTTAATCGGAATATTCTCCATTGTCCGCTCGGCAATTTGGGCAACAGAGACAGTGACACTTACCGCCGCGGGTTCGATTTTTGCGGTTCCCTCCGGCGGTTTAAGGTCCAGCTTTACCTGCTCTGTACCGGCCGATTTAATGGAGCTCAAATCCAGCGATGCCTCATAAGAGGATAATCCGGCCAGTGCCTCCTCACTCCCGTATGCCGTAACTGTATCTACCTCAGGAGTTACCCGCGACAGTACGAGCGAACCTGGCAACTGGCCGGTAAAGCTCACATCAAGGGGCAAGCTTTTAAACGGGAGTGTAACCGGCAGCTCTACAGACACGGTGGAAGGCTCAATAACCGCGTTCTTTATTTCATTACCGCTGCTATCGTAAGCCGCCAGCTTCACTTTTTTCTCTGTAATGTTTGCACTATCCCCATCGAGTTCAAGGGTACCCTGAACCTTTGATACATTACCCAGTTCACTGGCCGGAAGCGTTACTTCTACCTCGACAGGATCAATAACCGCTGTACCTAGCTGGTAGCCTTCTGCAGGCTTACCATTAGTAACCAGAGTAACCGGAAAAGACTTGGTATTCCGCAGCTCCACATGCACATTTACCTCATGCGGTATCATTTCGACCAGCGATACTCCGCTGGGAAGGTCGTAATTCAGCGGAAGCGTAGTATCCCCGGGTCCGACATCACTTAAATCGACCATAACGTTGTAAGCATCCGATAGTTTGAAATTAAGATCAGAGTTTTTCCCCCGGACCTCCATCCTTACACTATCCGCATCAAAGGTGTATACATACTTCTCGTTATCAATGCCAACCTGTTCTATTTTGACATTCTCAATGATTTTGGACTGGGTGCTGACTGTGGTCTGATTCGTTGGCGCAGTATCCACATGCACAATTGTCCATAGAATAACGCCGAAGACAAGAGCAAGAATTTTGTTGAAGTTGTTATTCTTCATCCACTTATCCATTGTTTTTGCCCCCTCTCCGTTTCCAGAAAGCAGAGCTCTTCTCCTTCAGCGGGGAAGATGCGCTCAGTTCCTGATGGAGTTTGGAGATGAGCGATTCTTCCTTAATATCCCGCACAATTTGCCCATTAATCGCCAGAGAAATCTGTCCGGTCTCTTCTGATACCACAACAGATACGGAGTCCGCCACTTCACTGATCCCGATGGCCGCGCGGTGGCGTGTCCCCAGCTCTTTGCTGATGAATGGATTCTCCGACAAGGGTAGATAACAGGCAGCGGCAGCAATTTGCCCCTCCTGCATAATCAGAGCACCATCATGCAGCGGCGTATTAGGAATAAAGATGTTGATCAGCAGCTCCGAACTGACGACAGAACGCATAGGAATGCCTGATTCGGTATATTCATTAAGGCCCGTGGCTCTTTCAAAAACAATTAATGCCCCAATTTTTCGCTGTGCTAAATAATTCACGGCTTTAATGACTTCGCCGATTAATCTGCTGATCTCCTCATCATTCTCTGAAGCCCGTCCAAAAAACTTACCCCGCCCAAGCTGCTCCAGCCCCCTGCGCAGTTCCGGCTGAAAGATGATAAAGATTGCAAAGATCCCGAAGGTGAAGATCTGGTTCATGAGCCATTTCAGGGTATACAGATCCAGGAGGGTGCTCAGCGCCCAAATGATGACCAGCACCAGTATCCCCTTAAGCAGCTGAACAGCCCGCGTACCGCGGACCATGTTCAGGACTTTGTAGATAATATAGCTGACGATCAGAATATCAATTATATCTTTAATGGATTCTTTCCACGTTAGGTCGGTAAAATAACTCATTGCCTAAAACCCCCGTCATTTCATATTAGCTGGGTTTATGTAAATTGTCTGTAAGATCTGTATCATATCTAGGTTATAACGTTCACGCTCAGGTTGCAAGTTTAGCTGCCTGGAGATTTCTGATAATGGAATTTTCAGGCAACAAAAAAGCGCCATCTTTCCGGAAAAAGAGGCGCAAATAATATTTCTGCATAAAGGGCCATGGTATTAACGGTAGGCAACTTCAGAGAACATGTTCGTCACTTTATACCAGAGCCAACTTACCGCTTGGTCTATGCTTTTGACTTGCCCGGAAATATGAGCAGTTGATGCCTTATAGAGAGACCCGTCAATTACCGTTACATTACCGTCAACTTCACCGTATACCTGGGTTTGGCCATTCTCCACTGTGAGATCGCCGGATATTGTTTTGCCGGAGGGTACGATCACCGTATCCCCTTTGATTACAACCTGATCGAGGTCAGCACCTCTGACAACAAGCTGCCCATCCTGATTCCAAAAAGTAACGGAGCTCATCAGCATCACAAGAATAAATAAGGACGCCGCCGTAAGGGCAGGATGTCTTTTGATCCAGGTGATAAAGGCTTTCTCCTTCTTGGGTTTCGGTAATGAGTTCATAATCCGGCCTACAAGATCCTCTGAAGCCACAGGGTTCTGGTGCATCAGGGAGAACATCAGCATATCGGTTTGTTCCAGTTCTTTGAACTTTGCACGGCAATCCGGACAGGATAGAAGATGCTCCTTCAATTCCCTCTGCTGCAGTTCGGGCAAGTCGTCATCCAAGTAATCATGCATCATAGAGACGGCCAGTTTGCATTCCATAGGAGCCAATCCTTTCATGAGTGCTATTTAATTATTTCAAGGCAAAGGGGCAGGGCGCATAAGACTTGCTTAACTTACATACGGTGCTCCCGGAAAGACGTTTCAAAAAAAACATCAATTTTTACAATTTAGGGCCTAATTTTTTACGTAAAAATTCACGTCCGCGATGTACACGGGTCTTAATTGTCGTTACCGGCATATCCAGCACATCGCTGATCTCCTGTAGCGACAAATCCTGCAAATAGCGCAAAATCATTACAGACCTGTATTTCACGGGCAGACTGTCAATAGCCTCATAGATCAGTCCCTGCGTCTCTGAGAGCAGCAGTTCGGTCTCAGGGGTCACATTGTCACTCGGAATCATCGAATAGCCGTCAATGCCTTCCTGATCGTTCATTTCAGCATCGAGCGAATAAGTCGGTTTCCGCTTACGTAGTCTGTCTATACAGAGATTCGTTCCGATCCTATAAATCCAGGTTGAAAATTTCTGTTTATCATCATAACGGTCTAAATTTCGGTATACACGCAAAAAAGTTTCCTGAACAATATCCTCCGCTTCGTGCCGGTTGTTCAGCATCCGGTAAGCCAGATGATATATCTTGTCTTTATATAGTTCCACAAGCTCGGCAAATGCCCTTTGGTCGCCTTTCAAGGCGAGCTTTGTCAATCTGCCTTCCAAATTCTCCACCTGTTAACTCCCCCAGACTTGCCGCCCTTGGTATTCCATCTCTTGAATGTCCACGGTACAAGCATTTAAATCGTAATTCAAGTTTCAGTAAAAATCAAGGATTGTCTTGTTACCTTCTAGGGAATTTGGGCTAAAGCAACTTAACATCGAGTAAGCTGATACGCCGGTATTCCTAAGAATGTTTGGACTTCCGGTCGCTGTTATTGTCAGATTTCCTGATTATAACCGTTGTGCACGGTAGAAATCTGACAATAAAGGCGAACGCTACCGCTCCTACAGTTCCAAAATTCTTCTCCACACCTTCTCCCCACCTGTACCCTATGCAGTGCTGCTCGCCCAAATTCCCTCCCGGTAACTATGGAGGGGTAGAAGACTCGAAAGCCGCTTGAGCACGGCGGCTTCAATAGATAAGCTCAGCAAGCCCTGCAGCTTCTTCGGCAGGGCTATTACAATAACCCCCCACCCGACTCGTTAGAAGATGCCAGAGAGGGATGTTACCGGTTGAAGCGGTTAAACCGCATTTGTTTTCTAATGTACCTCCTGCGGACAATGTCATTACAATAGAATAAGTGCCGGTTTGAATCTGATTTCAGATTCAAACCGGCACTTATGTTGGGTATAAAGAGTTCTTTATCTTCAGGCTGCAAATGATTCAGAGCCTATTCCTGTAGACTGTAAAAATTCCGGGCATCAGCCCGTATTCCGGAGACCGGCGGCAATGCCGTTGATCGTAAGCAGCACCTCACGCAGCAGTTCAGCGTCGTCGCCCTCAACTTCACGCAGGGCTCTGAGCTCGGATAACAGCTGCACCTGAAGGTAGCTGAGCGGATCTACGTATGGGTTGCGCAGACGGATGGATTCCTGAATAACCGGAACGTTATCCAGAATATCCTGCTGGCCGGTGATCTTAAGAATCAGTTCTGAAGTCAGCTTGAACTCTGCTTCAATCTGACCGAAGATCCGTTGGCGGGCTTCGTCATTTTTGCCCATGGTGGCGTATTCCTTGGCAATAACCAGATCCGCCTTGGCAATAGCCATTTGCAGCGTATCAATCAGAGTGGTAAAGAAGGAGAAGTTCTCATACATAGTCTGCATGATTTTCAGGTTCTCTTCTTTCCCCTCGTAGAAGCTCTGCAGTCCGGTTCCGGCAGCATACCAGGCAGGAAGCAGGTAACGGCTCTGCGTCCACGCAAACACCCATGGAATTGCACGCAGGTCCTCGAAACGGTCACTGTTCTTCCGTTTGGAAGGGCGTGAACCAATATTAAGTTCTCCAACCTCAGGCAGAGGTGTCGATTCTTTGAAGAAAGTCAGGAAATCCGGATCACGGAAGATCAGATCCTGGTATTTGTTTAATGAAACTTCGGAGATGCGGGCCACAATTTCATCCCATTTGGCTTCATACAGATCAGCTTGAGGCATTCTAGCATGAATAGCTGCAGTCACCAGTGCTGAGGTAGCTTGCTCTAGACTCCGGTAAGCAATACCCTTCATCGAATACCGGGAAGAAATTACTTCCCCCTGCTCGGTAATCTTAATCCCTCCGCCAATGGTTGAAGCAGGCTGGGCAAGAATACTGCGGTTCAGCGGCATGCCGCCGCGTCCGAGTGCACCGCCGCGTCCATGGAAGAACTTCAGCTTAATGCCGAATTCATCCGCCGTAGCGGTAATTTGCTTGAGGGCCACACGCAGCTCCCAGTTCGCAGTCACCACACCGCCGTCTTTATTGCTGTCGGAATAACCGAGCATGATTTCCTGGAGATCGTTCATCGCTCTAACCGCTTCACGATAAATCGGCATGTTGAGCAGTGTCTTCATAATCTCAGGTGCATCATGCAGGTCATCAATCGTCTCAAAGAGCGGCACTGCCTGCAAAGTGCAGACGACCGTTCCATCATTATCTTTGCGGAACAAGCCAACCTCTTTGGAGAATACCATAACCTCCAGAATGTCGCTGGCCGCTTCTGCCATACTGATCAGATAACTGGTAATACACTGTTTGCCGTATTCTTCCTGTGCCATAAAAATCGTACGGTACACCGCGAGGCATTCCTCCGTACTCTCACTATATGACTGGTACGGGGAAGTCAGTGGACGCGGATCATTAAGCAGCGATTCCAGCAGCGTTACCTTTTCTGTTTCCGGCATATTGGCATAATCCTGCGTGATGTTCATTTTAGCCAGAATTTCTGCCATCGCATTTTCATGCTCCTGACTATGCTGGCGGACATCCAGAGCCGCAGTGTGGAAGCCGAACAGCTCAACCTGACGGATTAGCTTCTTAATATAAGTGTCCGCAACATAATCAGCATAGTGGTGACGCAGGCTGCGGTCAATTACGTTCAAATCATCTATGAACTGCTGCGGTGATGAGTAGCGCTCAGGAGTGCCTTTTTTCTCATCATCAAGCACATTTTGTGTTTTCGAGATCATATAGCTTAGCTTGATCCGGTAAGGCTCATTATCATTGCGCCAGGCATCGACCCGGTTGAGGTTAATGATGTTCCGGTCTTTTTCGATGGAATCCACCAGTTCGGTAGTTACACTGACAATGCTTGTACTAAAGCTCAGATACTGCATTAGTTCACGCATAATACGCTGATATTCCCTGATCGCAAGTTTACGCTGTAAACGCAGTGTCTGAAGAGTAACAGCGGCAGTTACCGAAGGATTTCCGTCGCGGTCCCCGCCGATCCATGATCCAAAACGCAGATAAGTCGGCACGTGCCAGTTCTGGCCCGGATAATATTTGCTCAAACATCGCTCAAGCTCTTGATACACATCCGGCAGCACTTGGAAGATCGTCTCATGGAAATAGTACATCCCATTGCGTACTTCATCGAGCACAGTAGGTTTGCGGTCGCGCAGTTCATCCGTCTGCCAAAGGGTAATAACTTCATTCAGCAGCTTCTCGCGGAGCTGTTCCCGTTCACGGAACGTTAACGTTGGATTGTCTAAACCCATTACATCGTCGGATATCCGTTTGTGAATATCAAGAATAGCCCGCCGCATTGCTTCGGTAGGGTGAGCCGTCATGACCAGCTCCAAAGACAGGCCGTTCATGATCTCATGAACATCCTCTTGAGAGAAATCCCGTTCGCGTAGCTCCTGAATCGCACTTTCGATAGAACCCGGCTGTACCGTGTCCCCTGCTGAGCGTTCATAGTCACGCTTACGGCGAATCCGGTGGTTCTGCTCCGCGATATTCACCAGTTGGAAATAAATGGCGAACGCCCGTATCACTTGGTGACGATTTTCAGGATCCAGTGAATTAATCAGCTCTTTAAATTCATTGTGCAGTTCAGGCAAAAACAATGAGCGCAGTGATTTACTGGTTTCGCGGATTTTCTCCACGATCTCCAGCAATTCGTTGCCGCCTTGATGTACCAAGACTTCGCCCAAGATATTCCCCAGGAACCGTACGTCACGCCGCAGCAGATTGTTGGAATTGCTTTTGCTGACAGCTGTCGTAAGTTCGGTCATGCTGCTCCCCCCATCCTCTTCCGGATCAATGTCCTTAACATTGTCTATTTGAAGCTTTCCTCATATCATACAGTAAAACCACTAGGAAATCTCCAACTTATTACGCTGTAAAGCGTTGCAGTAATTACGATTATACACCAAATTCATTCATTATACAGTCATAAAATATTTATGTTCCTATACTAAATTAGAATGGCTGAGTTAATCCGTATTTATGTGCAAGGTTTACACAGCGTGTAGGTATTGATTGCATTATACACGGATTGAAGAAGAATAGAAATCGGGGTTTATGATATCCTGTGAGGGGGCAACCGAGGTCTTAAATTTATAACAAAAAACTCCTACCGGAGTAAGAGTTTTGTCAGCCTAGACTGAAGTATCGGGATGACACGATTTGAACATGCGACCCCCTGGTCCCAAACCAGGTGCTCTACCAAGCTGAGCTACATCCCGAAAATATATATAATTATGGAGCGGGTGATGGGAATCGAACCCACGCTATCAGCTTGGAAGGCTGAAGTTCTACCATTGAACTACACCCGCAAAGGTGAAAATCGGGATGACACGATTTGAACATGCGACCCCCTGGTCCCAAACCAGGTGCTCTACCAAGCTGAGCTACATCCCGTTAATATATTGATGATTCATAGAAAAATATAAAATGGCGCGCCCTGAGAGATTCGAACTCCCGACCTTTTGATTCGTAGTCAAACGCTCTATCCAGCTGAGCTAAGGGCGCAAAATTATGGAGCGGACGACGGGAATCGAACCCGCGACCCTCGCCTTGGCAAGGCGATGCTCTACCGCTGAGCCACGTCCGCAAATAAGTGGTGCGCGTGAAGGGACTTGAACCCCCACGTCTTACGACGCCAGATCCTAAGTCTGGTGCGTCTGCCATTCCGCCACACGCGCATAATACATGTTTTAATCAAAGTGAGCCATGAAGGACTCGAACCTTCGACACCCTGATTAAAAGTCAGGTGCTCTACCAACTGAGCTAATGGCTCGCATTTGGCAGGGGATATAGGATTCGAACCTATGATGACGGAGTCAGAGTCCGTTGCCTTACCACTTGGCGAATCCCCTATGATGGATACTTATAGATTGCCCATAATCTCTTCAAATATGAGGACGATTATGGTGGAGGCTGAGGGGTTCGAACCCCCGACCCTCTGCTTGTAAGGCAGATGCTCTCCCAGCTGAGCTAAGCCTCCATATGTATGCCCTCAAAGGGTGAAGATAAATAATAATTGGTGACCCGTATGGGATTCGAACCCATGTTACCTCCGTGAAAGGGAGGTGTCTTAACCCCTTGACCAACGGGCCTTGTAAATCTGTGGAGCTCTCAACCGGATTCGAACCGGTGACCTCTTCCTTACCATGGAAGCACTCTACCTGCTGAGCTATGAGAGCATGGCTCCCCGAACAGGACTCGAACCTGTGACAACTCGATTAACAGTCGAGTGCTCTACCAACTGAGCTATCAGGGAATATTGTCCGCTTGGCGGCGTCCTACTCTCCCAGGACCCTTCGGTCCAAGTACCATCGGCGCTGGAAGGCTTAACGGTCGTGTTCGGGATGGGTACGCGTGGAACCCTTCCGCTATCGCCACCAAACGGGCATTTACAGCGTAAATGCGTATTCAGGTCTCAGCATCGCCAAATGCTGAATATCAATTCTTTATCAATCAACCGCTAGGGTCTCATGAATCAGAACTTGATTCCTGAAAACTGAATCCGAAACGAATCTGCGTTCTTCGAAATTTTTGGATAAGCCCTCGACCGATTAGTATTGGTCAGCTCCATGCATTACTGCACTTCCACCTCCAACCTATCTACCTCGTCGTCTTCAAGGGGTCTTACTAATTGGGAAATCTCATCTTGAGGGGGGCTTCACGCTTAGATGCTTTCAGCGCTTATCCCGTCCGTACGTAGCTACCCAGCCATGCTTCTGGCGAAACAACTGGTGCACCAGCGGTACGTCCATCCCGGTCCTCTCGTACTAAGGACAGCTCCTCTCAAATTTCCTGCGCCCACGACAGATAGGGACCGAACTGTCTCACGACGTTCTGAACCCAGCTCGCGTACCGCTTTAATGGGCGAACAGCCCAACCCTTGGGACCTACTTCAGCCCCAGGATGCGATGAGCCGACATCGAGGTGCCAAACCTCCCCGTCGATGTGGACTCTTGGGGGAGATAAGCCTGTTATCCCCAGGGTAGCTTTTATCCGTTGAGCGATGGCCCTTCCATGCGGTACCACCGGATCACTAAGTCCGACTTTCGTCCCTGCTCGACTTGTAGGTCTCGCAGTCAAGCTCCCTTATGCCTTTGCACTCTTCGAATGATTTCCAACCATTCTGAGGGAACCTTTGAACGCCTCCGTTACTCTTTAGGAGGCGACCGCCCCAGTCAAACTGCCCGCCTGACACGGTCCCCGTACCCGCTTAGGGTACCAGGTTAGAACCTAGATACGATCAGGGTGGTATCCCAACGGCGCCTCCGCAGAAGCTTGCGCTCCTGCCTCTACGGCTCCCACCTATCCTGTACAGATCGTACCCAAATTCAATATCAAGCTGCAGTAAAGCTCCATGGGGTCTTTCCGTCTTGTCGCGGGTAACCTGCATCTTCACAGGTATTAAAATTTCACCGGATCTCTCGTTGAGACAGCGCCCAAGTCGTTACGCCATTCGTGCGGGTCAGAATTTACCTGACAAGGAATTTCGCTACCTTAGGACCGTTATAGTTACGGCCGCCGTTTACTGGGGCTTCGGTTCATAGCTTCGGGTTACCCCTAACCACTCCCCTTAACCTTCCAGCACCGGGCAGGCGTCAGCCCGTATACTTCGCCTTGCGGCTTCGCACAGACCTGTGTTTTTGCTAAACAGTCGCTTGGGCCTTTTCACTGCGGCCCCCTCGGGCTATTCACCCTACCGAGGCACCCCTTCTCCCGAAGTTACGGGGTCATTTTGCCGAGTTCCTTAACGAGAGTTCTTCCGCGCGCCTTAGAATTCTCTTCTCGCCTACCTGTGTCGGTTTGCGGTACGGGCACCTTCTCCTGGCTAGAGGCTTTTCTTGGCAGTGTGAGATCATGACCTTCGCTACTATAATTTTCGCTCCCCATCACAGCCCAGCCTTACGATGTGCGGATTTGCCTACACACCAGCCTCACTGCTTAGACGGACATCCATCAGTCCGCGTCACTACCCTCCTGCGTCACCCCATCGCTCATAGCGGATTACGGTGGTACAGTAATTTCAAACTGTTGTCCTTCGACTACGCCTTTCGGCCTCGCCTTAGGTCCCGACTTACCCTGAGCGGACGAGCCTTCCTCAGGAAACCTTGGGCTTTCGGCGGATCAGATTCTCACTGATCTTTTCGTTACTCATACCGGCATTCTCACTTGTATGCTGTCCAGCGCTCCTTACGGTACACCTTCAACCCACATACAACGCTCCCCTACCCCAGATACATACGTATCTAGCCATAGCTTCGGTGGTGTGTTTAGCCCCGTTACATTTTCGGCGCAGAGTCACTCGACCAGTGAGCTATTACGCACTCTTTCAATGGTGGCTGCTTCTAAGCCAACATCCTGGTTGTCTGTGCAACTCCACATCCTTTCCCACTTAACACACACTTGGGGACCTTAGCTGATGGTCTGGGCTGTTTCCCTTTTGACAATGGATCTTAGCACTCACTGTCTGACTCCCGGCAAGAAGTTAATGGCATTCGGAGTTTGACTGAGCTTGGTAACCCTTGCGGGCCCCGCACCCAATCAGTGCTCTACCTCCACCACTCCATTCACCGAGGCTAGCCCTAAAGCTATTTCGGGGAGAACCAGCTATCTCCGAGTTCGATTGGAATTTCTCCGCTACCCCCACCTCATCCCCGTATTTTTCAACATACGTGGGTTCGGGCCTCCAGTGCGTGTTACCGCACCTTCACCCTGGACAGGGGTAGATCACACGGTTTCGGGTCTACGTCCACATACTAAATCGCCCTATTCAGACTCGCTTTCGCTGCGGCTCCGGCTTCTCACCTTAACCTTGCATGTTAAACGTAACTCGCCGGTTCATTCTACAAAAGGCACGCCATCACCCCTAAAACGGGCTCTGACTTTTTGTAAGCACACGGTTTCAGGTTCTATTTCACTCCCCTTCCGGGGTGCTTTTCACCTTTCCCTCACGGTACTGTTTCACTATCGGTCGCCAGGTAGTATTTAGCCTTAGCAGATGGTCCTGCTGGATTCATACGGGGTTTCACGTGCCCCGCACTACTCGGGATCCGTCTCGGAGAGAATACAGTTTAGGTTACAGGGCTTTTACCTCTATCGCGGGCCTTTCCAGACCTCTTCACCTACCATATTCCTTTGTAACTCCATGTGAGACGTCCCACAACCCCAAGGGGCAAGCCCCTTGGTTTAGGCTGTTCCGCGTTCGCTCGCCGCTACTGACGGAATCACTATTGTTTTCTCTTCCTCAGGGTACTTAGATGTTTCAGTTCCCCTGGTCTGCCTCTACACACCCTATGTATTCAGGTGTGAGTAACTGCGAATTACCACAGCTGGGTTTCCCCATTCGGACACCCCCGGATCAAAGCTTGCTTACAGCTCCCCGAGGCAGTTTCGTTGTTCGCCACGTCCTTCGTCGGCTCCTGGCGCCTAGGCATCCTCCGTGTGCTCTTATTAGCTTAACCAATGCGTTCTCCCGAAGGAAACCGCCAGCATCGCTATAATTGAAACTCGTTTACACAAGTTCAGCTTAAAGGAATATTCTAAAACGCAAATTCGTTTCGGTATCCAGTTTTCAAGGATCAAGATAATGCATGTAATGAAGTTATTGGTGGAGCCAAGCGGGATCGAACCGCTGACCTCCTGCTTGCAAGGCAGGCGCTCTCCCAGCTGAGCTATGGCCCCATAAAAGGTATGAAGTTATAATTGTTATATGGTGGGCCTTGGTGGACTCGAACCACCGACCTCACCCTTATCAGAGGTGCGCTCTAACCAACTGAGCTAAAAGCCCATATAACATATATAACATTTGAACCAACCAATGGAATGGTTGTCCGCTTGGCAGCGTCCTACTCTCCCAGGACCCTTCGGTCCAAGTACCATCGGCGCTGGAGGACTTAACGGTCGTGTTCGGGATGGGTACGTGTGGAACCCCTCCGCTATCGCCACCAAACGCATACGAAAGAGACTTGCTCTTTCAAAACTGAACACGAGTGAGTGTTTGAAGCTTTTTGGAAGTTATACTTCCGATTTGAATGTCACCGTTGCAGGTGACGATTCTCCATAGAAAGGAGGTGATCCAGCCGCACCTTCCGATACGGCTACCTTGTTACGACTTCACCCCAATCATCTACCCCACCTTCGGCGGCTGGCTCCCTTGCGGGTTACCCCACCGACTTCGGGTGTTGTAAACTCTCGTGGTGTGACGGGCGGTGTGTACAAGACCCGGGAACGTATTCACCGCGGCATGCTGATCCGCGATTACTAGCAATTCCGACTTCATGCAGGCGAGTTGCAGCCTGCAATCCGAACTGAGACCGGCTTTGCTGGGATTGGCTCCACCTCGCGGCTTCGCTTCCCGTTGTACCGGCCATTGTAGTACGTGTGTAGCCCAGGTCATAAGGGGCATGATGATTTGACGTCATCCCCACCTTCCTCCGGTTTGTCACCGGCAGTCACTCTAGAGTGCCCAGCACTACCTGCTGGCAACTAAAGTCAAGGGTTGCGCTCGTTGCGGGACTTAACCCAACATCTCACGACACGAGCTGACGACAACCATGCACCACCTGTCTCCTCTGTCCCGAAGGCCGCCTCTATCTCTAGAGGATTCAGAGGGATGTCAAGACCTGGTAAGGTTCTTCGCGTTGCTTCGAATTAAACCACATACTCCACTGCTTGTGCGGGTCCCCGTCAATTCCTTTGAGTTTCAGTCTTGCGACCGTACTCCCCAGGCGGAGTGCTTACTGTGTTAACTTCGGCACCAAGGGTATCGAAACCCCTAACACCTAGCACTCATCGTTTACGGCGTGGACTACCAGGGTATCTAATCCTGTTTGCTCCCCACGCTTTCGCGCCTCAGCGTCAGTTACAGCCCAGAAAGTCGCCTTCGCCACTGGTGTTCCTCCACATATCTACGCATTTCACCGCTACACGTGGAATTCCACTTTCCTCTTCTGTACTCAAGCCATCCAGTTTCCAGTGCGACCCCAGGTTGAGCCCAAGGTTTAAACACCAGACTTAAATAGCCGCCTGCGCGCGCTTTACGCCCAATAATTCCGGACAACGCTTGCCCCCTACGTATTACCGCGGCTGCTGGCACGTAGTTAGCCGGGGCTTTCTTCTCAGGTACCGTCACTCCGGTAGCAGTTACTCTACCGGACGTTCTTCCCTGGCAACAGAGCTTTACGATCCGAAAACCTTCATCACTCACGCGGCGTTGCTCCGTCAGGCTTTCGCCCATTGCGGAAGATTCCCTACTGCTGCCTCCCGTAGGAGTCTGGGCCGTGTCTCAGTCCCAGTGTGGCCGTTCACCCTCTCAGGTCGGCTACGCATCGTCGCCTTGGTGAGCCGTTACCTCACCAACTAGCTAATGCGCCGCAGGCCCATCCCTTAGTAGCAGATTGCTCCGCCTTTCATCCTTTCCTCATGAGAGAAAAGGAATTATCCGGTATTAGCTACCGTTTCCGGTAGTTATCCCAGTCTGAGGGGTAGGTTGCCTACGTGTTACTCACCCGTCCGCCGCTAAGCTTACCCCGAAGGATAAGCTCCGCTCGACTTGCATGTATTAGGCACGCCGCCAGCGTTCGTCCTGAGCCAGGATCAAACTCTCCAAATTGGTATTTAGAAAGAGCGATTGCTCATTTTGAAACATCTGACGAGAATTTGCATTCTCTAATTTTGGATCTCACTTTCGTGATCTCCCACTCACTCGTTGTTCAGTTTTCAAAGATCAACGTCTCTCTTTTTAACACTTCGCCGCGTTTCAGCAGCGACCTTTATAATATATCACAGTGTTTATCGTTTTGGCAAGTGTTTTTTTGAAAAAAGTTATTTTTCATTTTTTCTTGCCGTGCAGCTACTATTCAAACATCGAAAAGGAGCGCGAGATATAATGTATCACGGACGCTCCCTTTTAGTCAACCTATTTGATTAAATTAATAGCCAAGCACACAAACTTGTGAGCAGCAGCTTATTATTTCAATGTTTGAACTGGGATGAACGGCCGCCCCACGCATACTTCGACAACTCTTTCTGCGGAGCAAAACGCGCGTACATGCGGAATACGGTTTTATATCGGTTGGCAATGGCATGCCTGATATTCTGGTCCAAACGCTGATCACTTAAATCAAGGAGCATCTCGTCAAGCTCTTTTCTTAAAACATAGTCCAGCTCCTTGCACTCCTTCTCATTGAACAACATTCCCAACATATGCTTGGCCTCCTTCGTGGTATTTTAAGATCAAAACCTAAAACGCTGCTGTTTGTGTGATAGAAGTTAGTCCATTTGGTGGGAAAAGCTGTGAATATGCCTGTTACACTAAATTAACCGGAGCACAAGAGCTATAACCATAATCTCCAAAATTCCCTTATGGCCTCGCCGCCTATGCCTGCGTGTCGTGTTGTCAGGATCCCCCAAATTCGAATGGCTTTAATGTTATGCTCATTTCCCTGAATTTTTATGATAAAAGAGACAACGTAATTGTACTTTCAATAATTGCAGCAATGAACAAAAGGATTATAATCCACACCGACGCTGTAAATGTCTGCCGCATAAACCCGGACCAGCTAAGGTTTCCCTGTTCTTTTCCGCGGGATGGGCTGAATAAGCTGAGTATCACTTTACCGCCAAAATGAAGGCCAAAAGCACAAGCGATGATTATTGCCGGTATCTCGATAATTCCGTGAGGAAGCAGTCCCTTTACTATCAGCTGAAATAGATCCTGTCCCTGCATAGCTGACAAATGAATCAAGTAGCCGATAACGCCTCCGTTAATCAGTAAGAATACAGCCGGTATGAGTCCGAACAGTGCACCCAGAAAGATAACCACTACACTTTTGATGCTGTTGTTCGCAAAGATAAATATGAAAAAACTCCACTGCGGGTGCTCTGAATCTCTGAGATTCCCGCTGATCTCACTTAATCCCTCTAACTGCTGGGCGAGCAGCTTCTGCAGACTTCCGGTACCTATCCAGCCGAGCACTCCTCCTGCTAGGAATAGAATCAGCGCAACCAGCAAGGTTTTGCGGATTGTGCCTAAATCTTTGACAAATGTTGAAAATGAAAACATAGGTTCCTCCTATAAGTTATTAATGCGATTTGTGAGACGGATGAGGTCATAAGCGGTAGGTACGAGCATACATTTAGAACAAACAAGCCATTTCGCATGGGAGAGGAGCGCTGCAAGTATGAATTCTTTTTATGTATTCAGCGGCAAAAAGATAAAACGGTTCATTTATATCTTTGCCGCTGCGCTTCTTGCCGCTGGTGTTGTGTATGTCGAGAGGGGCAATATTACCGTTTTTTCGGATTCGACGGCCCCGTCTGCGATTTACAGTGTACCAACGGAGAAGAAGCTGATCGCCTTAACCTTTGACATTAGCTGGGGTGAAAAGAGGCCTGAACCGATTCTAAAGGTGCTGGAGGACAAAAAAGTAGATAAGGCTACCTTCTTCCTCTCCTCGCCCTGGAGCAAAACGCACCCGGAAATTGTTACGAGTATTAAAGAGGCAGGATTTGAAATCGGCAGCCACGGCCATAAGCATGTTAACTACAGCACTTTGAGCAACGAGGAGATCCGTACTCAAATCTCAACAGCTCATACCGTCTTAACCGAGTTAACGGGTAAAGAACCGAATTTGATCCGTATGCCGAATGGCGATTTTGATAAAAGAGTGCTTCAGGTGGCCAGCGATCTGGGCTACAAGGTCATCCAGTGGGATACCGACTCCCTTGACTGGAAAAACATCGGTGTAGATAATATCGTAAAGCGCGTAACCAGCAAAGCCCATCCTGGAGATATTGTTCTGCTCCATGCCAGCGATTCCTGCAAACAGACACATGAGGCGCTTCCGCTTATTATCGACAATCTCCGCAGTCAAGGCTATGAATTCGTGACGGTGTCTGAATTGATCAGCCAGAGCAGTGCCGACGGTACAGAAGTCCGGGATTCCGCATCACTGAATGAAGGGCTGGAAGACGCCGCAGGACTATAATTTCGTAAACCGCTCAGTACCGCAAGTTGTCTGGCAGAACCTTTATCAGTGGCGCGGGGATATGAGCTCTGAAATCTCTGGTGTGGGGGTATCCAGCTTCGGATAACTCAGGTCAAGGCTTTCCAGTGTCTTCACCACGATAGCCAAAGCCAGATAATTGCGGTACCAACGGTGATTGGCCGGTATCCAATACCACGGAGCTTCTTCTGTGCCTGTCTCACGAAAAACATCTTCATAAGCCTTTTGATAATCATTCCAGTATTGCCGCTCCTGCAGATCACTGACATCGAATTTCCAATGTTTGGTCGGATCCTGGAGCCGCTCCTGAATCTTCTCTAGCTGCTTCTCCTTAGAAATATGCAAAAAGAGCTTGATTATCGTCGTTCCCTCTTCCACCAGCATTTCTTCGAACTGGCGGATGTAGCGGAACCGCCGTTTCATGTCATCCTTTTTCAGACTTCCGTGCACACGCGGCACCAGCACATCCTCATAATGAGAGCGGTTGAAGGCAGCGATGTAGCCTTTCGGCGGAGTCTTCATATGCACTCTCCACAGGAAATCGTGAGCCTCCTCCTCCAGCGAGGGCTTTTTGAAGCTCGTAACGATAAAGCCCTGCGGATTAATACCAGAGAAAATATGCTTTACTGTTCCGTCTTTCCCGCTTGAATCCATCCCTTGAAGTATCACAAGCAGGGAGTGCTTCTTCTGTGCGAACAGAATATCCTGCAGCTCGGCAAGGCGCTTCTTGAGCTTCTCCATCTTTGCCTCTGCTTCCTCTTTGGAATTAAAGTCGCCGCTTTCATCCGGATCAAGCCTGCTCAGGATTTTATCACTTGTGTCTTTTATCATATAGCGCTTAATGTTCATATATGCCCCTCCTCAAAGTTTTGCTGGCCGGATTCCAGACAAGGCCGACTGTGAAATCTCAGGTGCATGTTATGTAAGCTGTTCCTTAAGATTAACCTTCTTGTTTTGATTTTAATCGCTGCTGGAATGAACAAGAAAAAACTTATATTTGAACAAAAACCCCGGCTCCTTGGAGTGCCGGGGTTTTTCGCTGAATTCGATTATAACGGCGGCTTCGGCTTTAGAATGCGGTGCAATCTTAAAATCTGGAATGCATTGCAGGCAATCAGCGGAACAACAATAAATACAGTCGCACTGTCAACACCTATCTGAAGTACACCTACCGTCTCTACAATGGTGATGGCTGTCATAAAGAAAAAAGTCGGAACTGCGGCGGTTGTGTTCGTGCTCCGCACTTTGAAGTAGGTCACTATGAGGGCTGTGAGCAGAATTCCAATTCCCAGGATCAGATCAGATACACCATTCCTGTCTCCACCGACAAAGGTACGCAGAAAGACAAGTTCAAGCAATGCCAGAACAGCCAATACTAATTGTATGTACTGCCAAGCTTTACGGGGAAATACGCCGATGCCCATGTAATTAAGGATCAGATAGGCGAAAAAACCCAGCTGCGCGTAAACGCTAACAAGCATCCCGTAACCAAGAAGAATCAGCGGGTAAATGAGCAGATCTGCTGTGCTTTTAAATTCAATTCCGCCATTTACAGCTTGCAGCAGCAATCCGGCCAGAACAGCCGTGGCAGCACCAATTAAAAGTGTGGTCCAGAATAAATGATACCATTTTCTTATACTCAGCCACTCCACCTCCCCTGTGTGATTTATTTTACCAAGGTTGCCGTCAAAAAACCATTGCGCTGTAACATAACCTGTGTGACCGTGCGGCATACTACAGTCAGGATTCCTATAAAGGAGGGCAGCGCCAATGAAGTGGAGGAGTTTGTTGTCAGGGAGCTTGGCATTAAGCTTAGTTTTCGCCTTAACAGCCTGCGGAGGGGAACAGAGCAGTTCTTCCAGCCAGATGGGATATAAGGAAATGAAGACGATGGTTGTCGATATATTAAAAAGCGATGAAGGAAAAAAGGCGGTCGAAGAAGCGCTGAGCTCGAGCTCCGGCTCCGAAGGAGGCAGCGTCAGCGGAATGAGCATGAAAATGATGCCGCTCCAAACCACGGAACAGATCCGGATAGCAGTTAAAGATACAATTACTGCTCCGGAATATCAAAAAGAAATCGAAAAAATCATGACCGATCCGACTTTCGCCGGTGAATTCGCCAAGGCCATTAACAGCCAAAGCAAAGAGCTTCATCTTCAGCTGATTAAGGATCCCACATATCAAAAATCCATTGAAGAAATCATGAAATCACCTGAAATGATGAAAATGTTTCTAGACCTTACTAAGACCTCAGATTACCGTAAGCAATCTATGACCATTATGCAGGAAGCCATGCAAAACCCATTATTCCGCATGGAAGTGCTAAGTCTGTTAAAAACAGTTGTACAGGATGAGCTTCAGCCTAAGGTTCAGAAAAAGGGCGGAGATAAAGAAGGAGAATCTGGAGGCGGCAGTGACAGCTCTAAGCAGGATGGCGAAGGCGATTCCGGGTCTTAAACAAAAGAGGCATCCCCTTATGTGTTGGGGTATGCCTCTTTTTATGCGTTTTGCTTAGTTTATTGTTCATACTTGGCAATCAGCTTATCGGCAACCTCTGCAAACAGCTGTGCGGTCGGTGTTTCTGCTTTGTATACAGACGGCGAAAAATCGGGCTCAGAGATATGATTGTCCGGTGCGCCAAGCGGTACCTGGGCAAGCAGCTCCGTATGCAGCGTCTCCGCCAGCCTTGCTCCGCCCCCGCGGCCGAAAATATAATCCTTTTTGCCACAGGAGGAGCATTCATAATAAGCCATATTCTCGATAACACCAAGCACCTCATGGTCAGTCTGCAGCGCCATAGAGCCCGCTCTCGCGGCAACAAAGGCCGCCGTGGCATGCGGGGTGGTTACAATTATCTCTTTGCTGTGCGGAAGCATCTGGTGTACATCCAGCGCTACATCGCCCGTTCCAGGAGGAAGATCCAGCAGCATGTAATCAAGCTTACCCCAGCCCACATCGCTAAAGAACTGGCGGAGCATTTTGCCGAGCATCGGCCCTCTCCAGATTACCGGACTATTCTCACGGATGAAAAAGCCCATAGACATGACTTTGACTCCGAAACGTTCTACAGGAATTATCGTACCTTCTTCAACTATCGGCCCTTCCTCGATTCCCATCATATCCGGAATACTAAAGCCATAAATATCGGCATCGATCAGCCCAACTCTCTTGCCCTTACGTGCCAGTGCCACTGCGAGGTTAACCGTTACTGTCGATTTCCCTACACCGCCTTTACCACTGGCTACAGCAATGAAGTTTACACCGGACTTCTCATTGATCAATTCATGGCCCTCAAGACCCGCTGCATGTCCTTTGAGCCCTTCCCCCTGTTCTGTGTCCAGTTCGTCCTCAGAGCTCTCTCCGCGCAAAATAGAACGCTCATAATCGGTTGCATTGCGCAGCCGGATATGGACATTAGAGACCTCGCTTGCTGTAAGCAGGTCACGCACCCTCTGCTCCAGTTCCATCCGGCTTTTCTCATCTTCCTCAAGACAGATGACGGATAACGATACCCTATCCTCTTTGACCATTATGTCGCGGATCAACTGCAAATCAATAAGGCTTTTACCGGATTCCGGGTCTGTGAGCGGCTGCAAAAGTTCCTGAATTTGTTCCTTGGTCAGCATGGATAGCACCTCTGTTTCGTTCCGGACGGGTAAGGCTCCGGTTTTTTTGTCTATTATAGCATTACCCTCCTACAGATGAGTAGTCCCCGTCAGGGCTGCTCCGAGACGTACCGCAAAATCCCCCGGTAAATGCCCGTTGCCACTTTCCGCTGATACACATCGTCGCCAAGCAGGACTGACTCCTGCGGATGGGACAGGAACCCTACCTCAACCAGTGCAGCCGGCATTTTCAGCATTTTGAGCAGATACACCGTATTCACCGTTTTCGCCACACGGTCTGTATTCTCAAGAGTGCTCCGCAGCTCGTCCTGAACGAATCCGGCTAATGCCTTATTGCCTTCGTTGTTCGGAAAGTAAAAGGTCTGCGCTCCGCTCCAGCGGTTCGAAGGCACACTGTTCATATGCACACTGATAAAGAGGTCTGCCCCTTCCTCTTCAATACTTCTGACCCGCTGCTTCAGGTCCTCTGTCTTACGCTTGGAATACCCTTTAGTCCCCTCCTGGGCCAGGTCATAATCTCCCTCCCGTGTCATGACCACAATTGCTCCCGCCTGCTGCAAATAGTCACGCAGATAAAGGGAAACCGAGAGATTGATATCCTTCTCGATCAAGCCCTCCCGGCTGACCGCTCCCCCGTCGGGTCCTCCATGTCCGGCATCAATGGCGATAATTTTACCGGAAAGCGGCAGGCTCCAATAGTTCAGCGTCTTGGCGGTAGGCATATCATAAGCTATTATGCCGATCATCACAGCCAGAAGCACGGCTCCCAGAATACTTTTTCTAATACTGCTCCACGCGATCCAGACCGAGACCTTATCTTCCTTTCGGCCAGACATAGCAAAGACCCCCTCGTCCCGATAGATTCTACTCATCTATATGGGACAAGGGGGCCAAATAGTACTGGCTCTATAATTATTGATTATCGGGAAGTGACTTCCTGTGACATGCCTTCAATCAGAATCTCCGCAACCTCAGGGCGGGTAAATTCAGGAGGCGGGCACTTACCGTCACGCAGCAGCGCACGTACCTTCGTACCCGACAGAGTCAAATGCTGATCAGCCGGATGCGGGCATGTCTTACTTGAGGCCATATTTCCGCATTTGATGCAGAAGAAGCTGTGCTCGAAAAATAATGGAGTAATCCCAAGTTCCTCAGCAGTGAAGTTGCTGAAAATCTCCTGGGCTTCATACGTACCGTAGTAATCACCTACACCGGCATGGTCACGTCCAACTATAAAATGGGTGCAGCCGTAATTCTTACGCACCATTGCATGGAAAATCGCTTCTCTAGGACCAGCATAACGCATCGCTGCCGGAAAAACGCCCAGGAAGGTCCGGTCTCCCGGATAATAGTTCTCCAGGAGTGCCAAATAGCTCTTCATCCGCACATTGGCCGGAACATCATCAGATTTGGTCTCACCGACCAAAGGGTTCAAGAACAGTGCGTCTACAACCTCCATAGCACACTTCTGAATGTACTCATGAGCACGATGAACAGGATTACGCGTCTGGAAGCCTACAACGGTTCTCCAGCCCTTTTCAGCGAAGATCTTGCGCGTCTCTGCTGGATCGAAATAGAACTCTCCGAACTTCGCCGGCTGCGGACGGTTAAGAACTGTAATCGGGCCTCCCACATAAGTCGTTGGGCGAGCCAGGAGCTTGCTGACACCGGGATGCTCGGGATCCGTAGTTTTGAACACATTTTGTGCCTCAACCTGCTGGTTCACGCTGTAGATGCTCTCGATATCCAGCAAACCATAGATGACACCGTCTTCTTCACCAACCAGCGAGACAGTGTCGCCAACAGCAAGACCGGAAGCTACTTCATCTTGGACAGCCAAGGTAATCGGAATACTCCATACTGTACCATTGGATAGGCGCATACTGGTGACTACCGAATGATAGTCTTCTTCATTCAGAAAGCCGGTAAGTGGAGAAAATGCCCCGACACCAATGAGATCCAGATCGGATATTGTCCAAGTATTAATTGGAATTGATTTGTTGCCTGAAGCTTGCAGCAGCAATTGTTCCCGCTGCGCTCCCTCCACAATACGCTGAATCAGTGTTCCTCCGTGTGGAAGTATTGACGTCATCTAATTTCTCTCCTCCTGTGTCTTTACACTTTATATGAGTAGCTGATTTGCAGGTGATTATTTGTGAAGGCCGCATTCCGTTTTTTCTGAATTGGCCCATCTGCCGGCACGCGGATCTTCACCTGGCATTACAGCACGGGTGCATTGTTCACAGCCGATGCTCGGGAAGTTACGGTCATGCAGCGGGTTATACACTACATTGTTCTCACGGATATAGTTCCACACATCCTCAGATGTCCAGTTCGCAATCGGATTAAATTTTACAAGGCCAAATTTATAGTCGTACTCTACCTTTTTGGCGTTGGCACGGGTTGGTGCCTGATCGCGGCGGATGCCGGTAATCCATGCATCATACTGGGAAAGAATACGGGTGAGCGGCTCTACCTTGCGGATTGCACAGCACTGGTTCGGATCCACATTCCAAAGGGCCTCTCCATATTGCAGCGCTTGTTCCTCTACGGAGATCTGCGGCGAGACACGGACAAATTCCATTCCGTATTTATCAGCCATAATATCTCTTGTCTCATAAGTCTCTTTGAAGTGATAATCTGTATCCAGGTAAAACACATCCGTTGACGGACTAACTTTCTGAAGCATATCAACAAGCACTACATCTTCGGCACCGAAGCTGCAAGCAAAAGTTATATTAGGGAAGGTCTCTACTGCCCAGCGGATAATGTCTTCCGGAGAAGCATTCTCCAGTTCCTCAGCCTTAACTTTGATCAAATCTTCTTTCTCAAGCAGATTCATAATCCTATTCCTCCATCCTGGTATTAAAACATCCAATCCCGTCAATTCCAACTATTCTTATATGGAATAGTATAAGGCATCCGGGGCCGAAGTCAATGGTTTTTTCCATTTTGGTTGAAAGTTTTGAATGTGGAGAATGATGCGCAAAAAAGCCTCGAAGCTAAATGGCCAGAGGCTTAATTTGCTTGATATGGTATCTGTATGAATCACGGGACTGTATATGGTATTTCATAGGAAGTAAATTATTCTTTCGTGGTCCCTGACCGATTTGAAAATGCCAATTCAAATAATCCGGTAGCTGACAATCCCGCCAGTCCCCCCGCCCATAGCCGCAACGTCAGAGCAAGGTCAGTAAACGGATAGGCTGCAAGACCAATCAATAGACCTGTAGCCAGTCCCATAAAAGGAATTAGTTTTTTAGCCATCCTAATATTAGATTTCAATAACTGCACGACAGCTAGTACAAACACTGCCAGCACCGAAGCAAACGCCAGGACATCGTTTAAATTGTCCATTATTCATCCTCCTTCTCAATCGTTTGCAGCCTTTGCTCAAATGATTTGATATTCGTCTCATTGTCAGCAATAAGTTTCAACAGATTCCGACGTAGCCTGCTGACCGCTATAGCTGCCTCCTCGCGTGTAATTCCGGAGCCAGGCCGGGTACCGTCGAAATAGCCATTTATCTGCATTTCCTCCCAAGCCTCTGCCGCCCACGTGCTAACCTTGTGAATATCACGTTCTATGACCATCTCCTCCTCGGATGGTTTCAGTGCTGGAATTGCAGTGTTCCACCACCCCTCATTCCCGTAAGACTCGTTGAGGTCGAGTGCAACCGCAGTTCCGTCTACCCGGGTATTGTTTTTGTATTGATAAAGGTCTGCTTTAACCGATTTTTTTCCGCCGCTCCAGGCATAGGTCTGCCAAAAATGGCGTCCAGCTCCGCGCTTAGCCATAGCTTCAATTACAGCATAAGAGCCGTAAACACCGATAGCGTACCCCGGAATCTCCGCGGCTGCAGCTTTAAGATAGGATTCGATTTTGTCGTAATCCCCGCTGCCTGAATCATAATCAACAGCAAAATAAATAGCGCTGCCGCCCGGTTGGGCAATCTTCAGCGCCTCCTGATATGCCTCTTTGCCATCTACAGTTCCCGCGGCAGTTCCGCCTGCCGGACGGTTAGGCGTGGTTTCAAACACCGAAACAATGTGCATGCCTGCGTCTGTTATCCTCTCCGCCTCTGTCCGCGTCAATCTCTTCCAGGTCAGCCGTTCCGGCACTAAATAACGTGCTGCAAATTTATGGCCTGATGCTGCCAGCACTCGTGCCGCCTCTGCAGTTAGAGGTGTGGCACAATCAATCCCTTTACTAGCCATCCTATCCCCCTCCTATAAAAATGTATCCGATTATCACAAAGATCGTTCCGCCCAGCACATACTTCAAAAGGTCCATCCAAAACTTCCGCTCTGCCTGAGTGTCTTTCCCTGATTGCTGCAGCAGCATAAATATTCGGTTCTCTAACTGATCAAATTTGCCCATAATGGCGTTGAACTGCAGTTTCATTTCGATAGTCGATTCCTTAATTTGTTTGATATTTTCTTCGTGGCGGTGATCGTTCTCTTCTAACAGCTTCAATTTAGTGTGCGCAGTGGCATTCTCATCCGCTAACCGCGTAAACTCTGCCGCCAAGCCCTGCAACTGTTCTTCAACAACTTGCAGCCTTTGCATAGGCATCACATCACTACCCCCTCCTCTGCCTTGTCCTCCCCCGTCTGACATGGTAATTGCCCCCTCTCTGTATCTATGGTTGTAAAAATATCTCCCGGAGATCCGAGGACAAAATAAAAACGCCTCTATGGGCGCCAGCGTTAAATCTATTCCACAGGCAATGGATCTCCGTCTTCATTTAAGTCACTCGCGGCCAGATAGGACTTCACTTCCGGTTGCAGTTTGGTCGGGACCTGCGCGAAAGCAATCAGCCCCTTAATAATCACCGCGCATAGATAGCAGACATGGTATCACCTCCCCTCATAAGGAGAATACCAGCGGATACCAGCAGCGGGCCAGCCTGTTACGCATTGTCATCAAGTAGCGCCTGGACCTCATTGCGGATCACAGTCGGCACCTGCTCGATTGTCTTAAGTCCCTTGTTGATCAAGCTTGCATATATCTGCGGCATTATACATCACCTCCGATCAGTGGCAGTACCAACTCGTACAGGTCTACGAGCGCCAGTTGCGCACTGGTCGCCTCGTTCTGAGAGGACAGCAATTGCTCATATGTGTCCGTTAAAGCTATTTGTGTTTGTACCAGCTCCTCCCGGACCTGTTCGATCTCCGTCCGCTTCGGCGGCTTGTTTGCTTCGGCTTCATGGTAGGCTTCCCAGGCAGCCACAAGCTCGGCATCTGTCGGCTGCGGCTCTTCCAGCCCCCAATAGGCGATAAATGGGCCACGCTCTACCAGATAATAGTCCTCGTCCTTTGTCAATAGGTTGTAGTCTATGCCGAAGCGGTAATGGAGGTTCTCGGTAGGTTCTTCGCCGTCTTCTGGCTGTTTGATCTCATACCGGACAAGGCCTTTCTCTTCGGCTCCGGGGAACAAAACAGGTTCCGGTCCGTTGTCCTGTACGGTGAAATCTCTCATTGGGTTAGCGTCCGGGTATAGGTACATGATTGCTAGTGCTATATTCATTCGTTTTCCCTCCTTACGCTATTTGTGTAACTCCGAAATTCGACAATGGGCTTCCCGTGCTTGTTGTCATGCTAATCCCATCCGCATAAGCGTATAGCTCAACGTAGTCTCCAGCCGCTAAGAACGCATGAGTAGCACCCTGTACGTATAATGCGCCTGCTGTGCCTGAATTAGCATATGATCCCAAATCTAATTGCCTGTTCCCATTTAAATATGCTGCTAAAGTTATATGAGTACCCGCTGGTGAAGCCGCATTTGCAACCGCACCAGATATTAAATACCACCCTGCCTTTTTAGCGGTGAATCTAAAGGTTGAAGTGCTATATTCACCCAACATATCATTAACAATTGTATTGAACTGTAGCTTGGTAAACGTATTCGCCGCAAGAGTATGCCCGCTAGTAATTATAGTCCGCACTGCACTTCTGCTGAATGTCGTGTTATCTCCCCATGGGTTAAGGACACCGCCATAGGTCAAGAGTCCGTTATCGCTTGAATCTCCGGCAGTTCCAGTTAAGCGTGTCCCTGCCGCCGTGACACAAGAACCGAGAGTGCCTCTATTTCCCCAGGTATTCCCAGACCCTGAGAAATTCTCTATATACGCAACGCTGGCATTAACGGCGCTAACACCAGCGAATTTGTTGGAGAAATTGCACCCAGTCGCTCGGATATTGCTTAGATTAATGTCTATGCCATTACCCGAGGAAGCTACCGTGCTATTAAACGCATTGACCTGTGCCCCAATACAACAGGTAACGGTAACGGCTGTTGTGTTACCTGGAGTCAAACAGTTAAAGCCGGTGGCGTCTACGTAACAGGTATTTCCGTACATAACTAGTGAATGTATGTTTCTTGATGTCGATGGTGAGACATCCCCTACGAGTTTGATTTGTCCAGTCCCATAAAAGCCCCTAAATTCCACAACTTCTGTATAGGTTCCGACGGCAACATTCACAACAACCGTATGATTGACAGCTTTGGGAATCAAGCTA
Organism: Paenibacillus pedocola; assembly: GCF_031599675.1. Classification (NCBI taxonomy): domain Bacteria; kingdom Bacillati; phylum Bacillota; class Bacilli; order Caryophanales; family Paenibacillaceae; genus Paenibacillus; species Paenibacillus pedocola. The sequence continues at coordinate 5,765,344 of NZ_CP134223.1, forward strand.
ACAGCTTTCGTTATCGTCTTAAATGCCCCTGCCACCGTATTTGTCAGACCCGTATTATTATCATTACCATCTGTACGGACATAATAGGTAATGTCACCGTTTGTTTCAAGTACTACAGGATTGTCTTGTACGCCAGGCACACTAAACATCAGTTTTCCAACAGTATTTACCGCTAAGGTTCTATCTCTTGGAACATTAGCGGAATCGCGATATTGGTATTTCAAAACTTTTGACCATGAATTTGCCACACTAGCTGTGGACATGATGATATCCCCTGTCATTGTTCCCCCGGTCTTCGAAAGCGCAGCGTCTAGCTGCCCCTGAATCCCACTTGTCACCCCATCCAGATAACCAAACTCCGTATTGGACACAACACCTGTCCCGATCTTGGAAGCATCAATTGCCGCAGTAGCATTGACATCAGCATTGACGATAGCTCCGGCAGTGATCGCCGCTGTTCCGGTTCCCGCAGCCATTGTAATATCCCCCGAGATTGCCGGGAGACGCGCCGCAGGCAGCGTGCCGCTGGAAAGATCTCCGGCGGATCGTGTGGGCAGGTCAGCCAAGGAAGCCCCTGTCTTGCTGACTTTATTCCAGCCAATGGCTGCTGCAGCTGCAACATCAACGTCTGCGATGGCTGCAGTAGAGTTAACTTTTGCCCAGGAGATAGCTGCTGCAGAATTGATATCCGCGTCAACGATTGCCCCCGCTGTTATCGCCGCTGTACCCGTGCCAGCGGCCATTGTGATATCACCACTCACTGCAGGTAGGCGTGCTGCCGGCAAGGTGCCGCTGGTTAAGTCGGCTGCCGATTTTGTTCCTAAATCTGCAAGCGAAGATCCTGTTTTATTAATCTTAGACCAGCTGATGGCTGCGGCACTATTTACATCGGCATCGACTATGACACCTGGGGCAATGGCGGTGACACCGTCTCCCGAACTGGTAACGTCTCCGGTATGATTGGGATGTACGTAAGCATTGGCCCCTGCAGCTATGCCGTTAAGTTTTACTTTGTCAGCAGCAATCATAAAACCGTCAGTAGTCGTAGTCACATCTGCGTGTGCAGTTCCACCGGAGCCGATATGGGCAGTCAAATTAGTTTCAACAGCATTAGCTTTGGTTGAGGCATCACTAGCCGCCGCGCTTATGGCTGCTGCCTGAGCTGCATTTGCTTTTGTCGTTGCATCTGTGGCTGCTGCGGCTATTGCAGCTGCCTGAGCTGCCGAAGCTTTTGAACTGGCATCTGTCGCTGCCGTGGAAATGGCTGCATCGACTGTATCCTTGCGCGCAATATCAGCTGCAGCAGATGGGGCAGCTACCTGAGCACGTCCGGAAGCATCACGCTTTATAAGAGTTGAAGCTGTGGCTGCATTAGTCGCTGCGTCTAGGAGAGCTTTAATGGCTGCAATCGTCATACCCGGGAGTGTCCGCCAGGTTGCTCCGCCTGTAGTCTGTTTGATCATATTAGCCAGGCCGGAGAAAAGCGAAGTGATTGAACCGGTCTCCGTAGTCGGGGCAGTTGCATCGGATAAAGTACGGTTACCTGTTACCGTATCCGTAGCTGCCCCATCAGCAAGCTGCACTGTCCCGACAGCTTTATCCCCAATCTTCGCTTGCGTAACTGCCTTTGCCCCCAGCTGCGCTGTCCCTACTGAAGAGTCAGCCAAGCCCGCTGAAGTAATCTTAGGAGCATCCCCGGCTGCACCTGTATGCTTATGTCCCGTAAACAGGTCAAATTTAGCGTTAACATCTGATTCCCGGGCAAAGACAAGTGAATTATCAATGGTTGCCGTAATATTGGTCGCCGCACCCACGACTACAATGCAATCAAAAACCTTCTCGATGATATCCGTGCCACCGCCGGGGGCGATATAATCTGCTGTAACTCCCGAATTGGCATACGCATATAAAATCTCTCCAGCATCCGGATCCTGTGCGAAAACTCCCACCTCACGGAAATAAAATCCTGTAGTGACCTCCGCATTGGATAAGACTGCACCCACGATTACTTTGTTCGGCGATTGCGTCCGCAGTCTCTTGATAGGCAAGGTTTTCTTAGGTGAAATCAGTCCATTAAGCGCCGGTATAGACTGTCCGCTCAGTGAGCCGTCACCGACAGCAATCCTCGTATAATTAAGCTGTGTGCCCGCCTGTGCCTTACCTTGGAGTGCAAGGCCTTTGTTGGTTAGTGTCATACCGCCAAATACTGCCACGATAGTCCCTCCCTAAATAGTAATTTGTTCTCCAAAATGCAAAAAAACGCCGATATACAGCGGCAGTCCTTCAGATTGTGAAATAGTGACGCTATCCAGCACGGCAGAGATACGTTTAACTGCATCTACCGCGTCTATAAATTCCTGTGCCCGCGCTGCAGTAACATCTGCATTGTTAGTGACGACACGGAAGTGGTAAGGATCTCCTCCGTATTCCCACCATTCTTCAACAGCTCCCTCACCGAACAAGATAGCGATGAGATCCTCAACAGCGCCTGCTGTCCCTTTATGCCGGTGAAATGGAATTGACGTTTTAACCAGGAGCCTTTTTTGCTCCAGCGGCAAGCCGGGATCATAATAGGGCGGCCGGTATTGAACAGCCAGCTCGTCAGTCTCTCCATTCGTCCATTCGCCCGAGCGTCCGAAGATATTTAATTCCCTTATCATATCCGTCGTTTCCTGCAGCTGCTTGTCGAGTGCTGTGGCTGCCGTTGACATAGCCGGATCGTTCCGAAGCGATGAAGGTAGCAGATCAAGCAGGCTTGCCTTTTGAATATTAATCATCTGCCAGCCCCCCAAAAGTGATAGTTGTCGTACCCTCTTGGGCAACTTGTGTTGCGGTTAAGGCCGTATATGCAGGTACTATTGGGACAACCCGCAATGCTCCGGCAGCCATGACACGGGCTATTAATTCCGAAGGATTGATATCCCGGCCAAGCTTGGACTTTTGCCAGAGCTGATAAGCAGCTACTGCAGAAGTTACCGCTGCTTGTATAGCCGGCACCTCCGAGACCCTGCTGCGGCTGATGTAATAGGTTATAGTTGTGTTGTAGGGTACCGAAGTTGGAACCATCACCGTCACTTTGTCCGTTAATGGCCTAATACCCCGGTCTTCCAAGGTCTCGGCTACGGCATCAAGAACATCCTGGCCCGGGATCTGCCCGCCGACCAGCAAAGGGACAACCGTCACCTTGCCATCGTCAGGTGAAAAGGCATGCACATCTAAAATTGCCGCCGAGGTGGATTTTGCCCAAAATTCATATGCTCCCTGCGGGCCGGCCGTGCTGTAGGAATCCGGAGCGGTCCGGATACGTTCCCTAAACGCTTCGTCCGACTCCTTCTCCGCTCCGCCAGTACTAACCGTCAGATTGGTCACGGACTGTACGAACGGCAGCTGGTCCATTAGAACATTGAGCTGCCCAGGTAAGAAACCGTTCCCGGTTGTACCAGGTGCCGAGCACACTGCCGCTACCGTACCGGTGGTCACCCCCGCCGGTATCTCCAGATATTCCTCTGTTGCAAAAAAAACAGACCCGTCGCCGCCCTGCACTCCGATCCTTGTACCTTCCGGAACCGCGGTAGGGGACGACAAGGGAATCGACAACGTAAATTGCAATGTAGTTATCGCGGCAGAAGCCGCTAAACGCTCCGAGCCCTGAAATTCACCCATAAGGTCCAGCTGTACGCCGGAAGCGTAGCGGAGCAGATTACTTTTGGCCGTCTGATTAATAAGCACCCGCTGCTGGACAATAATAGCAGCAAGCGAAGACAAAAACAGCCGCACCGGATCGGCTGGCTGAAGCGTTCGGCCGGTTAGGCCCTCATACACAGAAACTATGTTTTGCTGGATTTCGGAAGCCTCTTCAACAGTGAACTGAATATCCGGGAATTCTACAGATTGCGCCAAGTCATACCACCTCCTCCTTTAAGCTATACTTTACTACTGCCAGCAAGCGCCCGGCCAAAGCCTCAGGCAGTCCCTCTTTAAATGTGATCTCTGTAATTTGGGCCCGTGGTTCCTGTTCCGCCACCGCAGACATGATTTCACTGATCATACGGGTTTTTATAAATGGGTACGGTGCATCTATATTTCCAAAATCCAACCCGATGCTGCGGGCTAGCGGCGTGCTGCCAAGGGTTGTGGTCAGAATCGTGCGGATGTTCTGCGCCACCTCTTCGACAATCGTAGCTGGTGCAAAATTTATGATTGAAGGCTGCGTCATGTCCAAAATATATATCATTTCACATACTCCTCCAATGTGATGTCAACCGTGGCGGCATAGACATACCCTTTGTTGTCGATCTGCTCCCAGGCTTGTGACAGGCTCGTGATTACCCACAGCCCGGTTCCCAGACCCTTGTTCCCGATAACCAGAGGGAGTGCTTTGCCTGCACGCTCCAATTCCGTCAGCCGGTCAAGTTCCGTCCGGGGATTGAGCTCAAGACTCGAAACAAAACGCATGGTAAAGGATACCGAATCAACCCCCGGTCCCAGCCACTCTTTTTTAGGTTTTTTCCCCAGAATGTCATGCTGTGCCCAGCGGCCTGCGCTGCTTCGTGTCAGGTCCTGAAAGGTCAGGACCTTGTCTTCGCTAACCTTAAATATTACAGGCCCAAAAGCTCCAATCGTATAATTCGTCGTTTCAGCCTCGCTCACAACACACCTCCTGAACTGGTAACCGAACCGGTGACTGTTAAATCCCCTTCAATTTTTACCCCGCCGGAAGCTTTAATAGTGAGCAGGCGTGCACTGCGGTCATAAAATACATAGCTACCGTCTTCAAACCACACGCCGTGCTGATTAATATTGCCAGGTGCTGTTTCCTTTGAACCATAGTAGGTTCCCAAACAAAATCCGGCGGAATAGCTCCTATCCAAAAATACGCAGAGAACGGTCTCTCCCGGTTCCGGAACAGCATTTCCGCGTCCCCACCCGCCCGGCATAAGTACCGGCAGCGGAGCAGACACCAGATTGTCCCGTTCAGCAAAGGTCACCCGCACGCTGCAGGAGGCCGGATCTGCTGTGGAGACTTGTCCAATTAAAATTATGTCTACCACCCCAATACCTTTCTGATTTCAAGCTCTGTTGTATAGCCGCCGCTGCCGATCACATGCCTGGCAGATTCGATAATATATTTCCCGTCAAACCGCTTCCAGCCTTTAATATTAATCGTTAATCCGGCTGCCATCCTTATGTCGCCCATGAGGGACAACGATCCTCTGCCGCCTTCTTTATTGGACTCCCGCAGTCTTTTACGGGCCAGCCGTAGAGCGGCAGCCTCATCGTCTACCTGCTCGGTTATTTTCAGCACCGGTCCGGTTTTTGGCGCACCCTCAGGAACAAATGTTGCCTGCACTGGTTCTTTGGCTTTTGGCGGTGTATAAGTTACGGTACATGCCCTGTATGCGGAGTACGCCGTATTCACAGAGAATCCAAAGCCCGTCACATTATTTGCACCCCTGGTTATAGTGGCAACAGATGCCCTTTTCTCAAAAACAAATTCGTCAAACAGCACCAGCTTGCCGCCGGATACTTTGATAGCGATCCCTTCCCGGGTTGCTGTCTCTAATAAAAAGCTCAAATCCGATTGCTGTGTCTGCTCCAAATGATCATAAGACGGATTATCTTGAGCTTCGTAAATCAGCTCCAGCTTTGCACGCTTGGCAATTTGCGCAGCGACTGTCTTTAAATTGGTCTTCTCCCAGTTTCGCGAGCTGCGCTGCATACGGATTTCAGACGTGATCGGCAGCGATACAGCTTTGATAGCTACCGTATCCGGCGGCCCGTTAAACTCAATGCTGTCCACTTCAAACGTCCCCAGCGGCAGCTTTTTAATCTCGTTGGGTCCATCCCAATTCATAGTCCGGATCGTGGCGTGTATTAAATCCCCTTCAGCTGGAGCCCAGGGTCCCTGCCAATTACGCCCTGCATCCTCCAGGGAGATAGAGATATCGTCAAGCTGTCCTGAAGCGGCATCATTGTATTGAAAATCGGTCAGCGATTCTGCAATATCCTTTGTGACATCCTTCCCGTTATATTGAAGCACCAGCATCGCTCTTCGGGCATTTTGCCGCAACTCCACTCTTATCCCTCCCTTCTCCACGGCGGAAGCGTATCTGAGGCATCTACAGGCTTATCCGGAACGTTGACCGGGACATTGCCGGAAAAGACCACGGTCTGCGCAAGCTCCGGATTGGCATTGATCAGCAGTGTCATCAAATATTCGTCACCATACAGCTTAAACGCAATACTATCCCAAGTGTCGCCTTGTACTGACTTATAGATCACTGGAAGCTCACCCGCCTTTGCTGCTGAATCATCCGCTGAAAACGCTGTTCAAATGCCGGCTGCTGATCCTGCATTGCTTTGGCCACCTCAGCCGCGATAGAAGGAGTTCCACCCTGAATAGTGACTTGGGGAGCCCAGGTCACTTGGATGTTCCCTTCATTTACGTTATTGGAGCTCGAGTACCCCATTAGATCGTTAGCCTTCTCCAAAAGCGAGCGGGAGCGCGGTTTGGTATTGAGCGGAATGGCGATTTCCGGACCGGCCTCACCAAAGATAGAAGGGCGTGTGGCGATCCCCCCGTCGGCATATCCTTCAAAGCCGGGATCATGCTGAGCTAACCGGTTTAGCTTTTGGCCGGCTGCTGTCTTCAAATCGGGTGAACCATCTTCCTTCATCGTCTTATGAAGCACTTTCCAGTCTTCGTCCGTAAGACTAAAATCAGGGACTTGCCCGGTTTGTTCCCATATCAGCTGCAAATTAATCTTTTTTGCATCAGGCAGCATGTCTACTTCCTGGTTAAGGATAGCCATATTGCTCATCGCCTGATTAAATTGCTCTTTTTCCGCACTAGATAATTCATTGTACTTTTTGGCTTTCTCTTCCAATGAGCCGCCGAGATCTATCTCTACCAACCGCTTTTGCAAATCATAGTATGAGGCAAAGCTCTGCTGTGCTTCATTCATTTCACTTTGGGTTTTCTCGATCTTCGCATTGTATTTATCAAATGATTCTGAGATATCTGCATAGTCGAATTGGAAGCTAGCCCAGTTGGCGCTGTAATTTTTACCTGTCGACTTCTCAATCTCTGCAGCTAAAGCATTCCGCTGCTGCCCTTTCTCCTCTTCACTGGCGTCACTGCTATTGATTTTATCGAGTTGGTTCATATAATCCCAATAGTCACGATAAGATACCTTTGCTTTTTCATAAGCAGCATTTTGCTTACTTAGATTTTCGGTCAGCTCTGAATACTGTTCCTCAAGCTGCGGCATCTTTCCTTGGGCAGCGAGTGCATCATGCTCAATCTCCCGCTTGCTCATATCTTTCCTGGAAGCATAAATATCTTCAACTAGATCCAGCTGTTCCCGGAATTTGCTGTTTTTCGAGCCCTCTGCAGATAATATATCCGGATTCATGTCGATCAGTTCTTGCTCGACCAGCTGCAGTTTTCTTCTGGCTTCCGTTAATTCGTCAGCCGGGGTCTTGGCATCATTAATTTTTTTGGTCAGCCGGTCATACTCGGTAATGAGGTCTTGATTTCTTTTACTTGCCTGATCAATCTCCTCATAATTGTTATAGGCCGCTCCAAGAGCATCACCCATATTCAAAAGATCGAGCCTTGCTTCTTCCTGATGTTTTTTATAGGTAATTACCCCCGCTGTAATCAAGCCCAGCGCACCTACCGCAATACCCACCGGATTCGTGAGCAGGCCCAGCGCACCGGCAAAACCGCCAGCCGCTCCGCTTGCTCCGCCGGCGGCACCTCCTATTTTCTTAAATCCCTGAACGATTTTAAGCGTGTTGGTTGTGAGCGCCGCAGCAGGAGCTGCAAGACTGAGCACCATCATCAGCTCTTTATTGCTGCTCATCCAGTGAACCAGACCCTGAAGCAGCGGCATCAAATTCTCACCAAGCGGAACAATCAGCCCGGTCATCATTTCCCTGCCGACTGCCTGGAACTGTTGGGTCAGCGTACTGTATTTTACCGCGGCCACTTCTTCCATGGTCTGTCTGGTCATGTCGAACTGACTCCGCGTACTTCCGAGCGCAAGAATTGCCTCACTTCCGATATCCGCAAACTGGCTGCCGAACAGCTCGCTGGCGATTTGCGCCTGTTCCACAGGGTCCTTAATTTCCTTAAGCTTCTGAATCACTTGCTCCATCGCTTGTTTGCCGGTAAGTGAGCCATCTGCGAGACCCTTAAAGATTGCCTTACCGCTGCCAAGCGTCTTTTGCAGCTCCTTCATGGCTTGTTCCGCGGAATCCCCGCCTGCAGTTAAATCTTTAGTAAGGGTATCTGCTACCTTCTTTCCGGCTGCCTTTAACAGGGTGGCATATTCAGCAGATTTAGTACCGCTCTTTACAAGTGCTGCACTGAACTTCTCCAGCTGCTCCGGTGCAAACAATTTATAAATGGCTTCTTTGGCAGAGTCTGAATCACCCGTTACCGCTGTACTGAACTCCTTCACGGCATCAGCCACACCGCTTAGGGACGCAGCCCCATGCTCTATGCCGGCGCTGAACACGCCAAACATCTCGTTGGCTGAATAGCCCATTTTGTCAAAATAGACACTGTATTCGCTGGCGGTATCCAGAAGTTGGCCGGAGCTATTCAGCCCCTTTTGTGCCCCTTGGGCCATCAAATTGTAAGACTGCTCAGAAGTAATGCCAAACTGCTGCATCATTGCATTGACTGCTTTTAAAGAGTCGGGAAGCCCCCCTTTAAAAACATCCCTGTAGGTGATGGCATTCTGCGTCGTCTTCTCCAGTTCATCTCCGCTTTGCTGCAGAATCTGCTTTACCAGCGCGAGGGAGTCGCCTAAATCCTCAAACCCCTTACCATAATTTTGCCGGTAGAGGTTGTTAGAGATCTCCTCCATATTTTTCATCTGGTCTGTTGTCATTCCAGTTGATGCCTGAAGCTGAGCCATCGCATCGGCAGATTCGTTCATCGCGTTCATAATTTTCGTAAGCGGCTCAATACCCTCTTTGATCCCGGAAAATAGTTCTGTTTTTTCCTTTATGTTTCCCAATAAACCTTCGAGTCCGCTGGTGCTCTTGCTTAGATCGTCCACGGTATCATCGGCAGCCTCCGCATCCCGGCGCAGGCTTTCAAATCCCGGAAGACGCGACAGATCACGAATTATTCTAGCGATCTCTTCTACGCTGTCTTCGGCTTGTCCAACCGACCGGCGGAATGCGGGTGTTACGATCGCATTTAATTGAAAGACGATATCATAGCTGTTTCTTGTACTGATTGATCCTGCCATGTGTTATTTCCCCCTTCCCTTCAACCGGGATACCCGTTCCACCCAATCGCCCATTTCTCCCAGCGGCAGCGAGAGGAAATACGGAATGGGAGTGTAGGTGAACATAGCCAAAAGGGCGGCGAGGTCCTTGATGTCCCCGCCGCCTCCACAGCCTACAGCAGCAAAAAACTTTGCGCCCTCAAGGTTAGCTTGGTGAAGTCCTTGGCTGAAAGTGCACGGATCAATCCCACATGCACACCTGCCGCTTTAGCAACAATATAGGCCTGATATGCCTTGTTAGTCTCCTTAACGAGTTCATTGACCCCTTGCCGGGCCGTTTCGGCCTGATACTGGCGGTCACAGACAAGAATATCTGCCCCGGTCAGTTTGTCAAAATCAATGTTCAGAGATTCTACAGTTTCACCTTCAAAAGTAACAGGCCGGGCGAAAGTATAAACTTCCGCCGTGACCTCCTGAGTTTCATTTTTTTGTTCAATGTCCATCGTTCAGTACTCCCCCTAATTCATTGCTAAATGAGCTCTTGTTTCTTTCAGATAATCCGTGCCATGTACCTTATGAATATAGTTATACTTATCGATTTCAAGTACTGAAACCTGATCGAGAACAACCTTCAAATAACTGACCGAGAAATTATTTGTTGTTTCCATGGTTGCTGCCGGCTCCAGATTTCCCAGTGTCAGCCCTAGTGGTCTGGCACGTACTGTAACTTTAAGTGCGGACTCCTTATACTCACCTGTCGAGGTATCAAACGTCTGAATGGATGCACGCAAATCCAGTGCATGACTTACCGGAGCCAGCAGCTCAGCCGCAGCCTCCTCTATCGTGCGCCAGGTCAGAGCCAGACTCATCGCACCCGTTTGTCCCGGGGAAGGTGCCTCTATTTCACCCGCGATACCTCCGCCTTTAATGGTTTCTACCAGATAAGTAATCTCCGGCAGAGTAGCGGTAGCTGTACCCAGATATTTGTTTCCGTTCAAGAACACCGAATAATCAATAACCCGTTCTGATCTTTTAGGCATGTTTTTCCTCCTTAGGCCACTAATGCAGCCAAATATGATGTGTCGTATTCAAGCTGGAATGAAATTTCCTGTGCCGGTCCCGGCGGTGTGATGTATAGATGGAACGTAATTTTGCCCGCCATCAGGTCTGCGGCCTGATTTTCGGAAGCATTGAATTCCACACGTCCACCCAACAGCGCACCGGAAGCGGTAAGGCCATTCAACCAAATATTTACGGAGTCCGTAACCGCAGCAATCAGCCGCTTGTTCATCGGTTCATCCACCTTCTGCATGTAAGTCAGGATCAGACTGTTGCCGATCCAGTTAAACATGCGGCGGACCGGAATGAAGCTGTCTTTGGGATCAGTTGCTCCAGGGAATGCGCCTGTATTGTTCCCCCATGCTTTCCAGCCGCTTGTCCCCAGATTTACGGCTGTCATGATGCCGAGACTGTTCATGTAACTCGCTTGATCGATACCCAGATACAAGCTCGTACCGTCAGATAGTGCCGTACCGTCAGCCTGAAGCGCCTTGTTGGATGGAGATACAAAAGGAACATTGCCGTTATTAGCGTCTGTTGAGGCAATCAGCCCGGACAGCTGCGTGGAAAAATGATACTGCTTCTCCCCCAAGGTCAGCATCGGATAAGAAGCAATTTGAAGAGTCCCATTATAGTTGTTATCTGACTTCCAAGCGCCTGCAGCGCTGTAGGTTTGACCAGGATCAATATCCGTAAGTGCCATCGCCTTAAAATTGCCGTTAATATTGCCAGCCTTAGCTCTCATTACAGCAGCGACTGAAGGGAGATGAGACCAACCTGGTGCAAGCAGCAGATCCGGAAGTATACCAAACCGCGGGTAGACCTGATTAATCAATTCAAACCCGGTGTAGTCGCCCCCGGTAGTCAAACCGCCAATAATATCATCCGAGTCGACAGCCTCAGGGCTGATCTTGTCATAACCAATGGAGAGTTGTGCAACATTTGCCGCAATGGCTCCGCCTGCTTTTGTTGTAATGACCACATGGCCGTCATCATCAAATGCTGCGGTGTAGTCCGTACCCTCCACGTAAATTGATGTTCCGTCAGATGATTTGACTTTGAGCGTTGGCAACAGTACACCTTCAGCGGCCAGCTTCGCAACACGGTTAGCGACATTGACTGCCGCCGGTATGACTGTAGCTTTGTGCACAGCAGGATCAAGGACATTGACCAGGATCAGCGGTGCCTTTTGATACAATACAAAATGAGAGTAAATCAGTTCGCAGAGCGAATATTTCGTCCAATCCTCGCTGTAACCAAGTAGGGCTACTGCTTCTGCATACGTATATGCCAATACAGGTGTGTTTACCGGAGCTGCCGAGGATGCCAGATGGACCGGTGCCGTACCTACCGCAAATGGTATGCCGCTTGCTGCCTCTGCAGGTGCCAGGACAGATGTCGGTTGTTCAATAATGTTAATTCCATGTTTATAGGCCATGAATTAGTTCCCCTTTCCTAAAAGCCGTTGATAAGCTGCATACTCTGCTGTTCCGGCCTGAACGATACGTTCCTGCACTTCCGCCATTCCTTCAACTGGTACAGTAAGCTCAGCTACATCCGGTTTCTCTGTAAATATGGGCTGCAAATAGGTAGGAATCCCTGTACGGAAAACCGTTGACTGCAGCAGGCGTCCTCCCGGCAAATTTGGCCCTAAGTAAATACTGGCCTTTTCAACTGCGGGCTCGTCCACCTCGGTCACATCGTTCAGCACATTTCCATTTAAATCATCCGTCATTTCCGGCTCCACCTGCTCCTCCACCGTTTTGGTTGTATTTTTGATTTGACTCATAATTCTACCTCCCGTCTAATTTGGGGCAACACCCATGTGGTTGTAACCTCCCCGGTCCATTCAGTTAAAGGCTGTTCTTCACTAAGTTTCCATTTCCAGCTGACATCGATGGCAAATTGCTTAGCAATGATTCGTTCCCGCATCAGCAGGATACGCACCCGCTCCATGAGATTCAGCAAATCAATTAAGCCTGAGCCCTCTTCTGCTTGTGTGCCAAAAAGAAGTTTGATCTGAGCCTTAATGCTGTCCTTATCACCCTCACCCTCTGCAGGGCGGATAATAATGAACGGATAGGCCGGCTCTTCCGGCTCCTTGGGGAGATGACCCAAATGCACCGCCGGAACCGTTGCCCCATCGTCGGCCAGCTCATTTTCCAGGAAGGCTTGAATAGCTTTAATCAGCAGATAAATAGTCACTGCGTTCCCCCTTCCGATACATATATGCTGCAGCGTACATAACGGCTGTCACCCCCTTTCCTGCTTCGCGGTTATCCGTAAGTTATTTGGTCTTTCTATACATACGGGGCTTTCACTAGACAAACGGTCAAAGTTATTTTTCAGAGTACAAATATAACCTCAGCCACGAGCGGAGTAATTTTTCTCTGTGCCCGCTGAATGTACTCACTCACACTTCCTGCGGAGATCCCAAGCATCTCTGCTACCGTGGCGTGAGAAAAACCTTCGCCGTGGGCTAGCATGTAACATTCCCGTTCTCTTCTGCTTAATGGCTCCAATGCAAATTCAAGCAGTGCCCGTTGATCATCTGAGAGTCTTGCTTCCGGGCAGACATGTGTATGGTTGCTGAATCTTTGCATTCGGTTTGGTTCCACAGGAATTTCTCTCTCGTAACCGGCCCTGCGTTCAATACCGCGTCTATTCCCTGGACGTCTGCCTGTATGGAGCCAATCAATCACATATTTACAGTCGCTAATCATCCCGGAAATTATTTTTTTATCATCAGAATCAGCGTTATAATAGGCATTTTCTGCACACTTCAGGGATTCGCGGTATTCCCAGAGCAATTCTTGAAGATCATTTATATGCGGACTCTCTAACATGTTCATTCGTTCCCCTCGCTCACTTATACTCAATTGCGTATTTAAATGCCATACTATATTTAATTGCGTACTTTGTCAAATGTAAAATAAATAAAAAATACGATGTTGAACATTTACATTCTTGTATAGCTTCTTTATAATGAAGAGATAATGCGAAATAGCGTATATTTGCTGTGCTCAGAGGAGGGCTATATGTGCGTAGGGCTGAAGTCTTAAAAAAGTTGATTGAGGAAACCGGCCTGAACACAAAGGCATTTGCGGAAAAGGCAGGAATTCCCTATACTACACTCAGATCGATGTTAATGCGTGGTGTGGGCGGAGCATCTGTAGATAATGTGATTAAAGTTTGCCGTGCGTTAGGGATAACGACAGAAGAAATGGATCGCTTGGCCTTCAGACCGGAGGAGGCAACTTCCTTTCATCAGGATTTTGCCGAATTCGAGGCCTTTATCAACAACCCGGAGCACAGTCTGTTCTTTAAAGATTACCTTGGTGCTCCTGAAGAACGGAAGCGGGAAATGCTTACCTTTTGGAACTTTATTAAAGATGCAGAGAAGAAAAAAACAGAGGACAAGCAATAAAATACTGATGATTCGCATTATCGTGGTTTCAGCTAGCGAGCTGATTTCACGCACCCATATATACGAACATACATTCCTGTTAGGGGGTTCCTAATGTTTAACCATTACAAAAAAACACAGCTTGAACAGTTTGTGGAGCAGCTTTACATAGAGCATCACATTGCATCTCCCGAGCAGATTACAATCCAAGTTCTTGCCCAGGCCCTGAACATATACGTCCAATATTCGCCCATTGGCAGCCGCGCTTATGAGTCAGATTCAGGCATGCGCTGCATTCTGCTGGACAGCCGTCTTCCTCCAATGAAGCAGCGTCTTGATTTTTTGCATGAGCTTTGCCATGTTCTCAGGCATGTTGGCAATCAGCTCATTATGCCGGACTTTTTCATTAAAGCCCAGGAGATAGATGCCGAGAAATTTGTCCTTTACGCCTCTATGCCATACTTTATGATTAACCTTCAGCAGCTGCCGGAGGATTACACTCAGACAATCCAGCATTTATCCGGCACCTTCGGTGTTCCGAGAGAGTTGGCAAAGACAAGATTTGACCAAATATTACGTCGCGAATACGAAGGCGAGTTGACGAGTGGATTATTTAATCACAAATCCTCGTTTACGGGCAACCAGCAGCAAATCGAATTTTCCGATACGACAAAAATATTCGCCTATTATGACCCTCACAGCACCTTTGAAGGCCCTGACCAGTTAATCGTAAGTCTGGATTATGAAACTTTGACTACACAATATGAACTGCTTATCCCCAGAGATGAACGGTTCCAAGAGATTGAATGGGAGGCATTAAAGGAACTTGCTGTTGAACCCACTATTAGCGGGGATATCATTTGTTTCGACGGGCAACTAACTTTGCAAATTCACCGGCTGGTCTTCAGAAATGGATTTTCTAAAAATACATTTGTTGTGCATATGCGGGACGTTGAACAGATTATTGAATCCGATCAGAGATTAACACGGAGGTTTAATTAAGAGGATACGATGCAGGAAATAATAAAAGCCCCTGACCCGAAGGGCCAGAGGCTTGATTTCCTTGAAACAAGGAATATTAACGTTTCGAGAACTGTGGAGCACGACGAGCAGCTTTGAGGCCGTATTTCTTACGTTCCTTCATACGTGGGTCACGAGTCAGGAAGCCGGCTTTTTTCAGAGCGCCGCGGTATTCAGGGTCAACTTTCAGCAGTGCACGGGCGATACCGTGACGGATTGCACCAGCTTGACCGGAAATGCCACCACCATGTGCAAGAACGATTACATCGTAGTTGCCCAGTGTTTCAGTCAGGTTCAAAGGTTGTTTTACGATCATCTTCAATGTTTCTACACCGAAGTATTCATCCATCTCACGTTTGTTAATGACAATGCGTCCTTCACCCGGTACAAGGCGAACACGTGCTACCGAATGTTTACGACGACCTGTCCCATAGTATTGTACTTGTGCCATGAAACTGTCCTCCTCTATTCTTATCCGCGAAGTTCGTAAACTTCAGGTTTTTGTGCTGCATGTGGATGCTCAGCGCCTGCATAAACTTTCAATCTCAACTTCATGTGATCCCCTTGACGAGTCTTAGGAATCATACCGTGAACTGCGAATTCAATCATGCGCTCAGGCTTAGTTTTGATCAGGTCTTCTGCAACAGTGACTTTCAAGCCACCTGGGTGCATCGAGTGACGGTAGTATTTCTTGTTTTGCATTTTCTTGCCTGTCAGGTGAATCTTCTCAGCGTTGATAACAATTACGAAATCCCCTGTATCAACGTGTGGGGTGAATTGCGGTTTGTGTTTGCCACGGATCAAAGCAGCGGCTTCGCTTGCCAAACGACCAAGTGTTTTGCCTTCGGCATCAATGATGTGCCAATTGCGTTCAACTTCGTTCGGCTTCGCCATATAGGTGGTACGCATGAATGTTTCCTCCTTGTTCTCGTACGAAAATCATCTGTTTCGTATATCTAATTTCTCATTGGAATTACGATTATGTGAGTTAAGAAAAGCTTGTTTGTTGGCATTTTCCTGATCGGGGCTGTGGGATAGCCATCAAGAAAACACAACTTTTATATTACAGCATAAACATGACAAGTGCAAGTGATTTTTAAATAGAAAGTCTATATTTTTTCGCGAAATATATAGTTTCCAGATCATCACAAACTGTCCTGGTCATATTCCACACTCCACAGCGCGAGTCCTTTGGCTACAGCCGTTGGTCCGGCAGCTGCACGGTCGCATGCTGCCAGAATCTCCGCAACCTTATCCGCTTGAACCTTGCGCTCACCCACTTGAATCAGCGTTCCCATAATGATGCGAACCATATGCTGCAAAAATCCGCTGCCGGTAATATAAGTATGAATAACCCCCTGGTCAGACGAACCCGGGCGGCACATGCTACGGTCAATCTCCATAGAAGCTTCAAAAATCGTCCGCACATGCGAGGTCTTCGTAGACTTCCGAGAGGCAAACGATGTAAAGTCATGGGTGCCCAGAAGATGTGCAAGTCCCTGCTGCATGGCCGTGATGTCGAGCTTCACCGGGTGATGGTACTGCAGTCGCCGCTGGAACGGATCCGGGAATCGGTTGCCGTTAATCGTGTATCGGTAGGTTTTGCGCTTAGCCCCTCTACGGGAGTGGAACGAAAGCGGAACCTCTTTAGCCTCAGTGACCACGATATCCTGCGGCAATCTGGCGTTGAGCGCCAGACACCAGCGTTCCAGCGGAATCTGCGATGAAGTAATGAAGTTAAACGGCTGGCCATAAGCATGAACTCCTGCATCTGTCCGCCCAGAGGCTGTTATTTTAAGCGTCTCGCCGGTCAAATGAAGAATTGCCTGTTCCAGCCGGTCCTGAATCGTATTGCCCTGAGGCTGGGTCTGAAAGCCATCATAATGGGTTCCGTCATAATTGACTTTCATCAATAGATTGCGCATTCCGTTCTTCCTTTCACCCTGTTGCTCAGCTACACTAACCATCCATCGTCTTCAAAAAAAAAGAGCCCCGGCGGGAGCTCCTTCTACTCTTTACAAGGTGATTCCCGCGGTTATTGGTACAGCAGGGTCTAAACGCCCCTGCGGTACAATAACAATAATACTTACTGCTCAATCTCCGGAGATCATGAACTTAAAGAGTCAAATCGGAAATCATGACTTGTATACTTACGCGCGGTCTACCAGTTCAAGATAAACCATAGGCGCAGCATCGCCACGGCGAGGTCCCAGCTTCAGGATACGAGTGTATCCGCCTGGACGCTCTGTGTAACGAGGAGCAATATCAGAGAACAATTTTTGGATTGCATCTTGCTCACCGTCTACAGTCTCACGACGAACAAAAGCAGCTACTTGACGACGAGCATGAAGATCGCCCTTTTTCGCTTTAGTGATCAGTTTCTCAGCGATGGAACGAACTTCCTTCGCTTTGGCTTCCGTTGTCTGGATGCGTTCGTATAGGAACAGATCCGTTACCATGTCGCGGAACAACGCTTTACGCGCACTGGAATCACGGCCCAATTTTTGGTATGCCATTTGTTTTCCCTCCTTCACTCAAGTACTCAAGCAATCTGATAACTATTCTTCTGTACGGAGACCCAAACCAAGTTCCTCAAGCTTCTCTTGAACTTCTTCCAAAGATTTGCGGCCCAGGTTACGAACCTTCATCATATCTTCTTCAGTTTTCGTAGTCAGCTCTTGTACGGTATTAATACCAGCACGTTTGAGGCAGTTGTAGGAACGGACAGAAAGATCAAGTTCTTCGATTGTCATCTCAAGCACTTTTTCTTTTTTGTCTTCTTCTTTTTCGACCATAATTTCGGCGTCTTTCGCTTCGTCCGTAAGTCCTACGAACAATACGAGGTGCTCGTTCAAAATTTTGGCTCCGAGGCTTACAGCCTCTTCCGGTCTGATACTTCCATCTGTCCAAACTTCCAGCGTCAACTTGTCATAGTTCGTCACTTGACCGACACGAGTATTATCGATGCCGTAGTTTACGCGGGAGATAGGAGTGTAGATAGAGTCAACTGGAATAACACCGATTGGCTGATCGTCGCGTTTGTTCCGGTCTGCTTGGACATAGCCGCGACCACGGCCTGCAAAAATACGCATGTGAAGTCTCGCGCCAGGTCCCAGCGTTGCAATATGAAGATCCGGATTGAGGATTTCAACATCGCTGTCCGCACGGATATCACCTGCGGTAACGATGCCTTCACCCTCAGCATCAATCTCGAACACTTTCTCTTCATCTGAATGAATCTTCAGGGAAAGAGCTTTAAGGTTCAGAATGATTTCCGTCACATCTTCCATTACGCCAGGAACGGTCGAGAACTCATGCAGAACGCCGTCAATTTGGACCGAAGTCACTGCGGCTCCCGGAAGGGAGGAAAGCAAGATCCGGCGAAGCGAGTTCCCCAGAGTCGTGCCATATCCACGTTCCAGCGGTTCAACTACGAATTTCCCATAGGTTCCTTCATCATTGGCTTCTACGGTCTCAATCTTCGGCTTTTCGATTTCTATCACGAGTGTACCCCTCCTTCAAACGTCGCTCCTATATGAAACTGTCACCCCATCAGGTGCATCATGTAGTATGCCTAAACACCTATTATTAGCAGATGCGTCAGAATTATACCACAATCACAATTCTGATTTCACTATACGCGGCGACGCTTCGGCGGACGGCATCCATTGTGAGGAACCGGAGTTACGTCTTTAATGAGGTTTACTTCAAGGCCTGCGGCCTGAAGGGAACGGATGGCTGCTTCGCGGCCCGCGCCCGGTCCTTTAACCATAACTTCAACGGACTTCATGCCGTGTTCCATAGCTGCTTTAGCAGCTGTTTCGGCTGCCATTTGCGCTGCAAATGGAGTCGATTTACGGGAACCTTTGAATCCTTGACCACCGGAGCTTGCCCAGGAAATTGCATTTCCGTGAGGATCCGTGATCGTAACGATAGTGTTGTTGAACGTGGAACGGATGTGTGCCACGCCAGACTCGATATTTTTCCGGTCGCGACGTTTAGTACGTACGACTTTTTTCGGTTTAGCCATTGTCTCTTATCACCTCTTCTTATTTCTTTTTGTTTGCTACCGTACGACGCGGGCCTTTACGGGTACGAGCATTTGTTTTAGTACGTTGACCGCGAACAGGCAATCCACGACGGTGGCGAACACCGCGGTAACAGCCGATCTCAGTAAGACGCTTAATATTCAAGGAAATTTCACGACGCAGGTCACCTTCAACCTTGACCGATTTGTCGATCATTTCACGCAGTTTGCTGACTTCATCTTCCGTCAAATCACGGACACGTGTGTTAACGTCAATGCCTGTTTCATTAAGAATTTTCTGGGAAGTCGTTTTACCGATTCCGAAAATATAAGTCAAGGCGATCTCAACGCGTTTGTCACGTGGCAAATCCACTCCAGCTATACGAGCCATTTTACGCTACACCCCCTTCTTAACCTTGTTTTTGTTTGTGTTTCGGATTTTCGCAAATTACCATAACAGTCCCTTTGCGGCGGATGACTTTGCATTTTTCGCAAATGGGCTTCACAGAAGGTCTTACCTTCATGTTAATTACCTCCTCAAAGTTTTGCGAAGCAAAACTTTCGTTGTAGTTCCCATCTATTTACGGTAAGTTATACGGCCCTTAGATAAATCGTAAGGCGATAACTGCACGACCACTTTGTCTCCGGTTAGGATACGGATAAAGTGCATCCGCAATTTCCCGGACACATGGGCAAGTATTTGATGACCGTTCTCAAGCTCAACCTTAAACGTTGCATTAGGCAACGGCTCAATGACCGTTCCTTCCACTTCAATGACATCTTCCTTAGCCACAGTTAGTCTCCTTTCTCATCAGCACTTATTCCAGCGGGACTTCCATATTTCATCACTGCGAACCGCAGCTTTCCATTGGTTACCCGGCCGGTTTCTTCCAAACTATTTACAACCTCACTGCTTATGAAAGGTATGAGCTCCAAATGTCCGATATTCTTCTTTTTCGGCCCATCAAACTTTCGTTTGTCTCCATCAGCAATATATACAAATCTGCTATCAACAACTGCGATAACAACGGCAGCCTCTCCGGCATCTTTGCCTTTGAGAATTCTCACGATTTGACCAACCTGCGGGCTGCTCCCAGTATTCACGTGAAGATCACCTACGCATTCAGTTTTGTGAAAATTTCCATGCCGTCCGGTGTAACTGCTACTGTATGCTCAAAATGAGCACAGAGTGAACCGTCTACCGTAACGACCGTCCAGTTATCTTCCAGAGTTCTGACATATCTGTCCCCTGCGTTCACCATCGGCTCAATCGCGAGTACCATACCCGGTTTCAGACGTGGTCCGCGGTCCGCTATGCCATAGTTCGGAATTTGCGGTTCTTCATGCAGTTCTGCCCCGATGCCATGACCTACATACTCGCGTACGACGGAGAATCCGGCGTCCTCGATATATGTTTGGATCGCATGGGAGATTGTAAACAAGCGCACATCCGGTTTGACTAACGCCAGTCCTGCGTACAAGGAGCCTTCCGTGACGTCCAGCAAACGCTGAGCATCTTCGGAAATGCTGCCCACTCCGTAGGTCCAAGCGGAATCACCGTGATACCCGCGGTACTCGGCACCAATATCCAGCGTAACAATGTCGCCTTCGATCAGTTTGCGTTTCCCCGGAAATCCATGCACCAATTGTTCGTTGACTGAAGCGCAAATGCTGGCAGGAAAACCGTTGTAACCTTTGAAAGACGGCACAGCACCTTGACTGCGAATGTATTGATCGGCGATTCTGTCGAGCTCACCGGTAGTGATCCCCGGCTCAATGGCCTGGGCGATCAGACGGTGACTCTCGGCAACAATTCGACCAGCTTCCCTCATGAAGGCAAGTTCCTGTTCGGATTTACAAATGATCATTACATTAACCCCGCAGCAAAGATACGATTTCGGAAGTAACGACGCCTATTTCGTTCTCTCCGTTTACCTGACGCAAAAGACCTTTATTCTCATAAAATGCAAGCAATGGCGCTGTCTTATTATCATACTCATCCAGACGTTTGCCTACACTCTCTTCGTTGTCATCCGGACGTTGATACAATTCGCCGCCATCAATGTCGCAAATGCCTTCTTGCTTCGGCGGGTTGAAAATTAAATGGTAGGATGCACCGCAAACTTTGCAGATCCGGCGTCCGGTAAGGCGCGCCATCAGCAGTCCACGGTCCACATTCAAGTTGATCACATGATCAAGGGAACTGCCAGCCCGGCTTAAAAGCTCTTCCAGCGCTTCCGCTTGCGAAAGGGTTCTTGGAAAACCATCCAATAAGAAACCTTTTTCGCAATCGGACTGCTGGAGCCGTTCTTCAACGATTCCAATGGTCACATCATCAGGTACAAGCAAACCTTGATCTATATAAGATTTAGCTTTCAGCCCAACCGGAGTCTCCTGCTTGATTGCCAAGCGGAAGGCATCACCTGTTGAAATATGCGGAATGCCAAGTTCTTTTACGATTACAGCAGCTTGCGTTCCCTTGCCTGCCCCAGGAGGGCCCATGAATAAAATGTTCACGATTTCTCTTCTCCCCCCAAAAGTTCGCCACCAAGCAAGAAACAGCACAATAGGTGCCGGGAAGTAAGCAGACCTTAAGCTTCGCCGGAACCTATCGCCTATTTATTGATGAAGCCTTTGTAATGGCGTTTGATCAATTGGCTCTCGATCTGCTTCATCGTATCCAGGGCTACACCGATGACGATCAGCAGTGAAGTACCGCCAATCTTCACGGAACGGGGTAGTCCGGACAAGTTTCCAAAGAATACCGGCAGTACAGAGATCAGAGCCAGGAAAATCGCGCCGGACATAGTCAGACGGGACATTACCCGAGTCAGATACTTTTCTGTAGCTTTACCTGGACGAATACCTGGGATGTAGCCGCCGTTCTTCTTCATATTGTCAGCCATTTGCTGCGGATTCATCTGAACGAACGTATAGAAGAACGTAAATCCGATGATCATCACTACGTAAAGTAGCATGCCGAGCGGCTTATCATAGTAAAGATTAGCAGTGACCCATTTAGCCCATTCATGACTGGCCCAGAAGCTGGAGATTACAATTGGAAATTGAAGCAGTGATACGGCGAAGATAACCGGAATTACACCTGCCGCATTGATTTTAAGCGGAATGTGCGTATTCTGTCCACCGTACATTTTGTTACCGACTACGCGTTTGGCATATTGTACAGGGATTTTACGGATACCTTGTTGTACAAAGATAACCCCTGTAATAATAGCCACAATCACAATCAGTACAATAACGACTTTAAGAATATTCAGGAACACCTGATCCGGCTGAATAAAGCTTGACTGCGCCGTAGTCGTGATATATCCCGGTATGGCGGCGACGATTCCCGCAAAAATCAGGATCGAAATCCCGTTTCCTATTCCCTTTTCAGTGATCTGCTCACCGAGCCACATCAAGAACGATGTACCTGCAGTCAGTATGATCGCAATAAGCAGGTAATCCGCAAAGGTTGCATTTGGAATCATCTCAGTGCCATAAATCCGGTTAAACCCGATTGAAGTGGCAAACGCTTGAATCAGACCGAGTACAACCGTACCGTACCGGGTGATTTGCGCCAGTTGCTTTTTCCCGTGCTCCCCTTGTTTAGCCCATTCGGCAAACTTAGGGATAACATCCATCGAGAGCAATTGCACAATGATGGAAGCTGTAATGTACGGGTAAATACTAATCGCAAAAATCGAGAAGTTTTTGAGCGCTCCGCCCGAGAAGGTGTTCAAAAGACCCATCAAAGCGTCGCCGCTTTGATTTGTTGATTCCAGTACTTCTTTGTTCACACCGGGAACCGGTACAAACGAACCGATGCGGTAAATGATCAGAACGAACAGGGTAAACAGGATCTTTTTGCGCAAATCTTCAACATGCCATATATTCTTAAGCGTCTTGAACATTAGATCACCTCGGTTTTACCGCCGGCAGCCTCGATTTTCTCTACCGCAGATTGAGAGAACTTATTTGCTTGTACAGTCAATTTAACGGCTAGTTCGCCATTACCGAGGATCTTGATGCCGCTCTTGGAATTCTTGACAACACCAGTTTCAATCAGCAACTGTGGAGTCACTTCAGTTCCTTCAGCAAAGCTGTTCAGATCTTCCAGGTTCACAATCGCATACTCTTTACGGGTAGGATTGATGAAACCACGTTTAGGCAGACGACGATAGAGTGGGTTTTGTCCACCCTCGAAGCCCGGACGAACACCACCGCCGGAACGGGAGTTCTGACCTTTGTGACCGCGTCCGGAAGTTTTACCGTTCCCGCTACTTGGTCCGCGACCAACGCGGTTGCGTTCTTTACGGGATCCAGGAGCTGGAGCAAGTTCATGTAACTTCATCGTTTGCACCTCCTTATGTTTGTTAATTTATGCAAGGCGTTTAGCCTTCGATTTCAGTAACGGAAAGCAAGTGGCTCACTTTGTTGATCATTCCGCGAATTGCAGGAGTGTCATTGTGAACCACGGACGAGTTGGTTTTACGCAGGCCGAGCGTCTTAACAGTAACACGTTGTGTTTCTGGACGTCCGATTACGCTGCGTACGAGGGTAATTTGCAATTTAGCCATTGACGTTCCCCTCCTTAACCGCGCAATTCTTCGACAGATTTGCCGCGAAGCTTCGCGACCTCTTCAATGCGCTTCAGACGGGAAAGACCCTCCAAAGTTGCATTGACCATGTTCATGGAATTCGAAGAACCCAAAGATTTTGTCAAGATGTCGCCAACGCCTGCCAATTCCAATACCGCACGAACTGGTCCGCCAGCGATAACGCCAGTACCTTCGGATGCTGGTTTCAGCAGAACGCGTCCTGCGCCGAAATGTCCAGTAACCAAGTGGGGAATCGAAGTTCCTACGATCGGAATGTGAATCAGGTTTTTCTTGGCGTCTTCAATGCCTTTACGGATGGCATCCGGAACTTCGCCGGCTTTACCGATACCAGCACCGACGTAGCCGTTGCCATCGCCCACAACAACAAGTGCGCTAAAGCTGAAACGGCGTCCGCCTTTTACAACTTTTGCTACACGGTTAATGTGTACAACTCTTTCTGTCAGCTCTAAACTGTTCGGATCTACACGCAAGTCGTTAACCTCCTTTTAAGAAATATTCTAGAATTCAAGACCAGCTTCGCGAGCTGCATCAGCCAAAGCTTGAATCCGTCCATGGTACAAGTATCCACCGCGGTCAAATACAACCACTGCATAACCTTTTGCTTTAGCGCGCTCAGCGATCAATTGACCCACTTTGCTTGCAGCTTCAACGCTGCCGCCATTGCCGATTGTAGCGCTCAATTCTTTGTCCAGTGTCGAGGCGGATACGATAGTAACGCCTGTCACGTCATCGATCAGTTGAGCGTAGATGTGTTTCGAAGAACGGAACACGTTCAAACGTGGACGCTCAGTAGTACCTTGGATCTTCTTACGAACCCGCAGGTGTCTTTTGAGACGAGCCTTGTTTTTATCCTCTTTTGTAATCATGACTTCCCTTTCACTCCCTTCAGTTTGCCGTAAACAGCTTCACTTTAAGATGCACGGGGTATCTTACAATGAAGAGTAAGCCGATTATTTCTTCTTACCGGCTTTACCTTCTTTGCGGATGATACGCTCGCCTTCATATTTGATACCTTTACCTTTGTACGGTTCTGGTTCACGTACGGAACGGATTTTGGCAGCATATGCGCCAACGCGTTCTTTATCGATACCTCTAACGATGATTTTCGTGTTCGCAGGAACTTCGAACTCGATGCCCGCTTCCGGTGTGATTTCAACCGGGTGGGAGTAACCAACGTTCAGAACGATTTTATCTCCGGATTTGCTTGCACGATATCCGACCCCAACCAGCTCCAGAGATTTCGAGAAACCTTCAGTCACACCGCTTACCATGTTGTTGACAACGGAGCGGGTTGTGCCGTGAAGTGAACGATGCAATTTGTTGTCCGACGGGCGAACAACGGTGATTTCGTTATTTTCAACTGTAACCTTCATGTCTTTATGAAGCTCACGAGTCAAAGTGCCTTTAGGACCTTTTACTGTAATAACGGCGTTGTCTAAAGTGACATCTACACCGCTAGGTACTGCGATTGGTTTGCGACCAATACGAGACATGTGTTGCACCTCCTTATCTTGTGACGTTTATTACCAAATGTAGCAGACAACTTCTCCGCCCGATTTTGATTGACGAGCTTCTTTGTCGGTCATAACTCCCTTAGATGTGGAGATAATCGCGATTCCAAGGCCGCCGAGTACACGAGGCACTTCATTGCTCTTCGTGTAAACGCGAAGGCCTGGTTTACTGATTCTTTTCAGACCAGAGATAACGCGCTCTTGGTTAGGGCCGTATTTCAAGAAGATACGGATAATCCCTTGTTTGCTATCTTCAACGAATTCCGCATCACGGATGAAACCTTCACGTTTCAAGATGTCCGCGATTTGTTTTTTCATAGTAGAAGCAGGCATTTCTACTGTCTCGTGACGCACAGTGTTGGCGTTACGAATACGAGTAAGCATATCTGCAATAGGATCAGACATAGTCATGTGTGTAAACCTCCTTCCCGTTTATAAACTTCTTACCAACTTGCTTTTTTCACGCCAGGGATCTGGCCTTTATAAGCTAACTCACGGAAACAAATTCTGCAAATTTTGAACTTTTGCAGTACCGAATGTGGACGACCGCAACGCTCGCAACGTGTATATGCACGTACTTTGAACTTAGGCTCGCGTTGTTGTTTAACTTTCATCGAAGTTTTTGCCACTTTAGCCTGACACCTCCTAAACAGTTTCGGAGAAATGGATGATTCTTACTTAGCGAAAGGCATTCCCAGCTGATTCAGCAGCTCGCGGGATTCCTCGTCCGTCTTTGCAGTCGTTACGATAACGATGTCCATACCGCGGACCTTATCCACTTTGTCATACTCGATTTCAGGGAAGATCAGTTGTTCTTTAAGACCAAGTGTGTAGTTACCACGGCCGTCAAAGGCTTTAGTGGAAACACCACGGAAGTCACGTACGCGTGGAAGCGTTACGTTGAACAATTTGTCCAGGAAGTAATA
Organism: Paenibacillus pedocola; assembly: GCF_031599675.1. NCBI lineage: Bacteria > Bacillati > Bacillota > Bacilli > Caryophanales > Paenibacillaceae > Paenibacillus > Paenibacillus pedocola. The sequence continues at coordinate 5,791,163 of NZ_CP134223.1, forward strand.
CATACGCTCGCCGCGCAGTGTTACTTTAACCCCAATCGGCATGTTTTCGCGCAGTTTGAAACCGGCGATGGATTTTTTGGCTTTAGTGATTACTGGCTTTTGACCAGCGATCAGTTGCAAGTCGTTAACTGCAGCGTCAAGCACTTTGGAGTTTTGAACAGCGTCACCCACACCCATGTTGATGACAACTTTCTCGATCTTAGGCACTTGCATAACAGTTGTATAGTTGAACTTCTGCATCAGAGCAGGTGTAATTTCATTCAAATAACGTTCTTTCATTCTTGCTGCCATGAAGATTTACCTCCTTTCTTTAGGACTGTATTAGTCGATAATCTCTCCGGATCTCTTAGCTACCCGAACCTTTTTACCGTTATCGAGCACTTTGTAACCGATACGAGTAACTTTACCGCTCTTCGGATCAATGTGCATTACATTGGACACATGGATCGAAGCTTCCTGCTCGATGATTCCGCCTTGCGGATTCAACTGGTTCGGCTTCTGGTGTTTCTTCACCATGTTCACGCCTTCTACCAGGACGCGGTTTTCACGAGGATAAGCAGCGATGACACGGCCTTTTTTACCTTTGTCTTTCCCGCTGATCACAAGTACCACATCATCTTTTTTAACGTGCAGTTTATTGTTATGGGATTCCAGAACTTTTTTCACTCTAGGCATTTATTACACCTCCTATGACTAGCCTTCTCAGAACTTCACGTTACTTCATAAGTAACTTATTAGATTACTTCCGGTGCCAAGGAAACGATCTTCATGTAGTCTTTATCGCGAAGTTCGCGAGCAACTGGTCCGAAGATACGTGTTCCGCGTGGGCTTCTGTCGTCTTTAACAACAACAGCTGCGTTTTCGTCGAAAGAGATGTAAGAACCGTCTTTACGGCGAACAGAACGTTTAGTACGAACAACCACCGCTTTAACAACATCACCCTTTTTGACAACGCCGCCTGGTGTTGCTTGTTTAACGGAACAAACGATCAGATCACCGATTGCTGCTGTACGGCGTCCAGTACCACCCAGTACGCGGATACACATCAGTTCCTTCGCACCAGAGTTGTCAGCCACATGCAAACGTGTAAATGGTTGAATCATTATTAATTTCCTCCTTCCGGAAAAACTTCCTGATTATCTTAGATGATAACCGCTGCTTCTACCACTTCAACAAGTCTCCAGCGTTTGTCCTTGGACAACGGACGAGTTTCCATGATTTTAACAACATCACCGATTTTCGCAACGTTTTCCTCATCATGTGCCTTGAATTTCTTCGTGGACTTGATGCGTTTGTGATACAAGTTGTGCTTTTTATAGGTTTCAACAGCAATTACGATGGTTTTATCCATTTTATCGCTGACTACTTTACCGATCAGCACTTTACGTGCATTACGTTCTTCGCTCATAGTTAGCCTCCTTCCTGATTACGGATCTGTTGATCCGCCCTCACTTAACTAATCCCAAGTACTCTTTGATGGATAACGGTTTTAGCACGAGCTATTTCCTTACGCACATCACGAATCCGAGTCGGGTTATCCAGTTGGCCAGTAGCCAATTGGAAACGGAGATTGAAGAGTTCTTCTTTGAATCCAGCGATCTTCTGTTCAATCTCGGCAGTGGTTAAGTTGCGAAGTTCATTAGCTTTCATTTGCTTCACCACCCAATTCTTCACGTTTCACAAACTTAGTCTTTACAGGCAGCTTGTGAGCGGCAAGACGCATCGCTTCACGAGCGATTTCTTCCGACACGCCTCCGAGTTCGAACATAATCTTGCCCGGTTTAACTACGGCTACCCATTTCTCAACGTTACCTTTACCACTACCCATACGAACCTCAAGAGGCTTTTGAGTAATAGGCTTATCTGGGAAAATCTTGATCCAAACCTGACCACCACGTTTGATGTAACGTGTCATTGCAATACGGGCAGCTTCGATCTGACGGTTAGTGATCCAAGATGGTTCCAATGCCTGCAGGCCGAATTCGCCGAAGTTCAGCTCAGTACCGCCTTTTGCCATACCCTTCATGTGACCGCGTTGTTGCTTGCGGTGTTTAACGCGTTTTGGTACCAACATGATTAGTTGCCTCCTTCCTGAGCAGCTTGTTTCTTAGCTGGGGGAAGAACTTCTCCACGGTAGATCCATACTTTTACGCCGATACGGCCATAAGTAGTATGTGCTTCAGCCGTTCCGTAATCGATATCGGCACGAAGCGTATGAAGTGGAACTGTTCCTTCGCTATAACCTTCTGAACGGGCAATCTCAGCGCCGCCAAGACGTCCGCCAACTTGAGTTTTGATTCCCTTTGCGCCGGAACGCATAGTTCTTTGAATCGCTTGTTTCAGAGCACGACGGAACGATACACGACGTTCCAATTGTTGTGCAATGCTTTCAGCAACAAGAATTGCATCCAATTCAGGGTGCTTAATTTCGTTGATGTTGATGTGGACTTTTTTGCCACCGGCAATTGCTGTAACTGCGCTGCGAAGTACTTCTACTTCTGCTCCGCCTTTACCAATTACCATACCTGGTTTAGCAGTGTGAATAGTAACATTCACTCGGCTTGCCGCTCTTTCAATCTCGATGCGGGAAACAGAGGAATCTTTCAACTTGCCTTTAAGGTATTCACGGATTTTGACGTCTTCCATTAAAAGAGTACCGAAATCTTTACCTGCATACCATTTCGATTCCCAATCGCGAATAATACCGATTCGGAGTCCGATTGGATTTACCTTTTGACCCACGTGTTATCCCTCCCTTATTTCTCAGATACCACCAAAGTAATGTGGCTGGTACGTTTATTGATCCGGCTTGCACGACCCATGGCGCGCGGACGGAAACGTTTCATAGTAGGACCCTGGTTAACGAAAACTTCGCTAACGAACAAACTGTTCACGTCCATGGAGTAGTTGTGCTCAGCATTGGCAATCGCCGAGTTAAGCAGTTTTTCAACTACCGGAGAAGCGGATTTTGGAGTGTGGCGAAGAATTGCAATAGCTTCCCCCACTTGCTTGCCGCGAATCAAGTCAACAACCAGTTTCGCTTTACGAGCAGAAATCCGCACCGATCTAGCATGTGCTTTTGCTTCCATTTATTTTCCCTCCTCTCGAACGAAGACCTTTTTAATTATCTTCTTGTTTTCTTATCGTCACCCGCGTGGCCTTTGTAAGTACGTGTTGGCGCGAACTCGCCCAACTTGTGACCTACCATATCTTCCGTTACGTATACTGGCACGTGTTTGCGGCCGTCATATACACCAAACGTATGTCCGATAAACTGAGGGAAAATTGTTGAGCGACGGGACCAGGTTTTAACTACGACTTTCTTTTCTGCCGCGTTCAATTCCTCAACTTTTTTCAGCAGGTAGCCATCGATGAACGGCCCCTTCTTTAAACTGCGACCCATGTGTGAATCCTCCCTTCATCCGGTTCTTCAAACCGCGAATCGACGCTTCGCGCTTGTTAACATGCCTGAAGCGTCTTATTTTGTGCGGCGGCGAACGATATATTTATCAGATGCCTTGTTTTTCTTACGCGTTTTGTAGCCGAGGGTTGGTTTACCCCAAGGAGACATAGGCGATTTCCGTCCGATTGGAGCGCGGCCTTCACCACCACCGTGTGGGTGGTCGTTAGGGTTCATTACTACCCCGCGAACTTCAGGACGTTGGCCAAGCCAGCGACTGCGTCCGGCTTTACCGATTTTGATCAATTCGTGATCTTCATTACCTACGGAACCGATTGTTGCACGGCAAACGCTCAAGATTCTGCGAACTTCACCGGAGTTCAAACGAACGGATACGTATTTTTCTTCTTTACCAAGCAATTGAGCTTCTGTACCAGCAGCACGAACCAACTGTCCGCCTTTACCTGGTTTCAACTCGATGTTGTGGATAACTGTACCTACCGGGATGTTCTCCAGTGGAAGGCTGTTACCAACTTTGATGTCGGCTGCAGGGCCGGACTCTACTTTATCCCCAACTTTAAGTCCTTTAGGAGCGATGATGTAACGTTTCTCTCCATCGGCATAGTGGATCAAAGCAATATTGGATGTGCGGTTCGGGTCATACTCGATTGTAGCAACGCTACCTGGTATGCCGTCTTTAGTCCGCTTGAAGTCAATAATACGGTATTTACGTTTGTGTCCGCCGCCGTGGTGACGAACCGTAATTTTACCTTGGTTGTTACGGCCCGCTTTTTTGCTCAGCGGCGCAAGCAACGATTTCTCAGGCTGGTTTGTTGTAATTTCTTCAAACGTAGACACGGACATACCGCGTCTTGCCGGAGAGGTCGGTTTGTACTTTTTGATTGGCACTATAGTTCCCTCCTTACTTTAAGAGTATTATTCTACCGCTTCAAAGAACTCGAGCGGTTTGCTGTCCGGGCTAAGTTTCACGATGGCTTTTTTCCACTCTGGAGTGTATCCGGAGTATTTGCCATAACGTTTCAGTTTACCAGGTACGCGCATTGTGTTCACACTAACTACTTTAACTTTAAAAATAGCCTCGACAGCTTTTTTGATTTCGGTCTTGTTAGCACGGATATCCACTTCAAAAGCGTATTTCAATTCGCTCATGTATTCGGATGTGCGTTCCGTAATCACCGGACGTTTGATAATATCACGAGGATCTTTCATTACGCGAACACCTCCTCTACCTTCAGAACTGCTTCTTTAGTGATGATCAGTTTGTCGTACGTCAGTACGTCAAGAACATTGATGCCGTCAGCCGCTACGAATTTCACCCCAGGGATGTTACGAGCGGAAAGTGCTACATTGTCGTCATAGCTAGGAGCTACGATCAAAGCTTTAGTACCAACCTTCAGGTTGTTCAGAATAGCTGCGAATTCTTTCGTTTTCGGAGCATTCATTGTCAGGCTATCCAATACGATGATGTCGTTCTCGAGTACTTTCGAGGACAGCGCGGATTTGATGGCCAAACGACGAACCTTCTTAGGCAGTTTCCAGGAATAGCTGCGTGGTGTTGGTCCGAAGACTACGCCGCCGCCTTTCCATTGTGGAGAACGAATGGAGCCTTGACGAGCACGACCTGTACCTTTTTGTTTCCAAGGCTTACGTCCGCCGCCACGTACTTCAGAACGTCCTTTTACTTTGTGTGTACCACGACGAAGGGAAGCTCTTTGCATAAGTGCAGCTTCGTGCAGGACATGCACGTTCGGTTCAATACCGAATACTGAATCACTCAGTTCAACTTCGCCAACTTCGTTACCACTGATATTAAAAAGTGTTACTTTTGGCATTTCATGTTCCTCCTTTCTTGGGTAATTATTTTTTAACGGTTTCTTTAACTTTCACGAAGCTGTTCTTAGGACCTGGGATAGCGCCTTTAACCAGCAATACGTTACGTTCAACATCAACTTTGATGATTTCAAGCTTCTGAACCGTTACGGTCGTGTGACCCATGTGTCCTGGAAGGCGTTTGCCCTTAGGAACGCGGTTAGCTTGAATGGAACCCATGGAACCCGGTCTTCTGTGATAACGCGATCCGTGAGCCATTGGTCCGCGGCTTTGTCCCCAACGTTTGATGTTACCTTGGAAACCTTTACCTTTGCTTGTGCCAGTTACGTCAACAAATTCGCCTTCAGCGAAGATATCAGCCTTCAGCTCTTGTCCAACCTCGAGTGCCCCGAGGTCAACACCGCGAATTTCACGAACGTAGCGCTTAGGTGTTGCATTTGCCTTTTTGGCGTGACCTTGTTCAGGCTTGTTGGAGCGACTTTCTTTCTTATCAGAAAAGCCCAACTGCACTGCTTCATATCCGTCGATATTCAGGTCTTTCTTTTGCAGTACTACACAAGGGCCTGCTTCGATAACCGATACTGCGATCACGTTACCTTCTGGAGTAAACACTTGAGTCATACCGAGTTTTTTTCCTAAGATACCTTTCAATGTTGACACCTCTTTTCTTTTCCTAGTTGCTTAATGGTAGAATTACAATTTGATTTCGATATCTACACCGGACGGTAGATCCAAGCGCATCAAGGCATCCACAGTTTGTGGTGTAGGATTCACAATATCGATCAAACGTTTGTGAGTCCGTTGTTCAAACTGTTCACGGGAATCCTTGTACTTGTGTACCGCACGGAGAATAGTAATGATTTGCTTCTCAGTTGGCAGCGGGATCGGCCCGGATACACCAGCACCCGAACGTTTTGCTGTTTCAACGATTTTCTCTGCGGATTGATCAAGAATTCTGTGGTCGTATGCTTTCAAGCGAATACGAATTTTTTGCTTTGCCATTTTAGTCCCTCCTTCTATCGCCCAATTTATTATCGGACATACTCCGTGAAAATTTTCTGACGTCGACCTCATGGCAAAGGGGCCGGGTGTGTCAGTAACCTCTCACATCATCGCAACGTCTCAGAACAACATTTATTATTATATATAATAGGCGGATACTTTGCAAGCGAAAATGAAAAACAACGCATATTTTTTTTATACGTTGTTCTCATCTATTACAATTATCCATTTTTAGCTTAAAGATTATCCGTTGCAGACTTGAAAAACTCAGCCGAAGCCGCAGTTTGTGCCGTTGTAGCACCAATTCCTTCAATAGTATGAATTAATACTCTGATCTCTTCCTCAACAGTTACTATTTCCTGTGTACTAGTCTGCATCGAGTCCACGATATCGCTGAAGATTCTGCTCGTCTCTACGGACTGCTCTTTTCCGCTTTTCGTCAGTTCCTGCACCTTACGGATTTCCTTGACTACCTGGCTAGTCAGCGCTGCCGATTTTTGGGTTAAGTCTCCGATACGTACTACAGTGCTCTTGGTGTCTTCTGCAAGCCGGCTGACCTCACTGGCAACGACACTGAAGCCTCTGCCATATTCACCTGCACGGGCGGCCTCTATTGTAGCATTTAATGAAAGAATTTTGGTCTGATCGGCTATATCCTGTACAGCAGCCACAATCTTCTGGATTTGCAAAGAAGAACTGCTTAACTCTTTTACCGACCGTTCCATTTCATTCGTACTCTCATATATAAGATTAATCTGACCGCTAAGGCTGCCAAGTTGTCCCTGTCCATCCTTAGCCATCTCCTGCGACCCAAGAGCGGTGGAGGCAGTGCGGCGGAATGAATTGTTCACTTCATTACTACTCGCCACCAGCTGCTCTACAGCCGCGTTAGTGTCCATGCTCAGATCTATCAGCTCTCCGCTAAACTCAGCGATTTTCTGTTTCAGTTCATTTTTAACAACCAGGTATTGTTCTTCCTTCTCCCGGATGTTCTCTTTCTCATAGGCTTCGAGCACCAGTTGCTGTTCAAGATTCAGAAGTTTGGTTACGGTTTGTACTACCTTTAACCGCTCATTGTCTTTATACGTTTCATTGTATATTACCGTAATAAATACATTCTGCAGATTCTGAAATGCCGATAAGTACCATTTGGGTTCGAGGCCGACTTTTTTGTGAATTTTAGCTATTGTCAAACGTTTGGCTATGTATTGCTCATCCACTTTGCCGTCAAAGATTTCAATAATATGTTGTTTCAAGGTTCCTTTGAGGCGTTCAATGCTGCTGTGCTCTAGAATGATGCTCTCCAGTTTATTTACACCAAGGACCGTATTGTAGAATTGATCAGTGATGTAGTTAATCTCACGTTCGACAATAGGTTTCATCATCCGTAAAAGATCCAGATCCTCTTCAGTCAAGTCGATCATCCGCATTTGTTCGTTCAACTCTTCATGCCCGTGGAGCGAATGAAGGGTTGCCGTGGTGGCAGGTGTATGATTCTCGCTGTCCTTGGAGCGCTTGTCGGGAGTTGCCCCATTATTGTTACGTGACTGAATACCATGCATAAAAGAAAAAGGACATTTCCCCACACTTCCACTCTCCCTAAACTCCTAAATATTAACAATGATAATATAGAATCATTCTAACCTAGGAAAGTGTAAATTGTAAAGAATTTTAAGTAGTTTTTTGTTGGATTTTGTAGAATTGAAAGGTTTATATGAAGTTTAATGTCGTAAATTGTCGAAATCACAGAGGGCATATATGATTTTCCATTCTATATTTCTGCAATCTGATAGAGTGCCTTGATATTTAATATAACAACGGTCCTGTTCTTAACTTCTATAATCTTCATGGCTTCAAGCTTATTCAGCTTTCGGCTGAGTGTTTCAGGTGTTGTTCCTATCATGGCTGCGAAGTCCTTTTTGGCTGCTGGCAGATGAATCTTAGACCATGCCGGTTCGATTCCATAATCCTGCTGGTTTTTGGAGGATATATGAAGCAGGAGTCTTGCTAATCTCTTCTCCGCTTCTAAAATGTGCAGTGACCCTGCAAGTTCATCGGCCTGTTGTAACTGTTCGCTCATTGACATCAGAAAGCTGAAGGCAAGGGCCGTATTCTTTTCTATTAAGGGTAGAAAATCTTTACGATGCATCCGGCACACGAGTCCGCTCTCCACCACCTCTGCAGTTGCATAATGCCTCTTATTATGTAGCAAGGCAAATTGCCCAAAGTAATCCCCCGGGAAAAGAAAGCGAAGAACATGCTGCTTCCCTTCCTTATTGTTCTGCGTCAGTTTAATCAGGCCGTTATTTACTATAAACAGTGATTCGGACTGCTCTCCCTCTCTAAATACCAGATTCCCCTTTGTATAATAATTCGACTCTATAATAGACTCAACTATATGCAGATCATGATCAGACAAGCCTTGAAATACAGGTACCTGCCGTACACACGGATTGTTATGGCATGTGTTACAATTCATATTCATAATGACACTTTCCTTCCTATTGACCTGATGACAACATATCAAGGATCTGGAAGCAGCCTAGTGATAACACTCACAATAATTTTAATAAACTTGATCTGTATCAAGGATTCTAGGTTCATTTTCCTTCAAAATACTCTTAAAGAGAATTTACAGGAGAGGATGTGTCTATACTGCAATATACATTTGAAGACATGCAAAAGATGGACAGAGCAATACTAGGTAATATGGTTCCACTAGAGTTATTCCGAACCATACGGCTCATTGGATTAAACCAGGGTCTACCGATGGGCGGTAAAGGAACTACATTGACTGTAGGCCGAAAAATAGGTGAAAGCCTGCCGGTAAACAGTGTGGATGAGTTACTGCAGCTATTTGAAGAACTGAAGATTGGAATTCCGCGTATTATTTTTTCAGATGAGTCCAGGATCAATATTGCTGTGGATGACTGTTTTTGCAAAGGCTTGCCTACACTAGAGGAAGAGAAAATGATCTGCGATTTAGAAGGAGCAATTCTGGAGGGAGCACTAACTAAAATCATGGGTCACAGAGTTAGTGTTAAAGAAGTAAAATGTAATGCTACCGGCCATGAACATTGCGAATATGAAGTAAAACTCTAATCCCGTATGAGGATATTTAATGAAAGAAGGTATATAGTTATGGAAAAGAAAATGATAACAGAGGCCATACATTATCAAGAAGATCGGTTCACCAAAAAAATACTGTTTCAAAAAGGGGATAGCGTTGTCTTTGTCCTCAATTTTATGCCTGGCCAGCAGTTGCCCGTGCATAAGCACCCCGGTGCAGACGTATATATCTATGCTCTAAAAGGGAGCGGCACCATTACAGTAAATGATGTAACGCAGGAATTCAGCGAAGAGGAAGTTATCCATATTGCTGAGGATGATTCCTTCGCCTACCATAACAGCAGCAATTCCCCTGCAAGTCTTCATGTCGTAATCTCCAAGCTGCCCAGCCCAGCCTATGCCAAAGAAATCTAATAAGGTCTATCTATTAAAACTCTATCCACAGAGGATATCCTCTGCGGATAGAGTTTTTGTATACAAAAAAACAGGAGCTCCTCCGAAGAAGAACCCCTGTTTATGATCCGATACTATCCTAACGGATAGAACCGAATTATTTTTGGATAGAAGCTACGGAACCTGCACCAACTGTACGTCCGCCTTCACGAATGGAGAATTTAGTACCTTCTTCAATCGCGATTGGGGAGATCAGTTGTACGGTTACAGTGATGTTATCACCAGGCATAACCATTTCAGTACCTTCTGGCAGGTTGATGATACCTGTAACGTCAGTTGTACGGAAGTAGAACTGTGGACGGTAACCAGTGAAGAATGGTTTGTGACGTCCGCCTTCTTCTTTAGTCAGAACGTAGATCTGAGCAGTGAACTCAGTGTGTGGGTTAACGGAGTTCGGCTTAGCCAATACTTGGCCACGCTCGATCATGTTACGGTCTACACCACGCAGCAATGCGCCGATGTTGTCGCCCGCTTGTGCGGAATCGAGCAATTTACGGAACATTTCAACGCCTGTAACAACGGATTTTTTCTTTTCTTCGTGAATACCAACGATTTCGATTTCTTCTCCGACTTTAACTGTTCCGCGTTCTACGCGACCAGTTGCCACAGTACCGCGGCCAGTGATGGAGAATACGTCTTCGACAGGCATCAAGAATGGTTTGTCAGTTTGACGTTCTGGAAGCGGGATGTACGTGTCAATCGTTTCAAACATTTCAACGATTTTTTGTGCATAGTCGCCTTCAGGGTTTTGCAGAGCTTCACGAGCAGATCCACGGATGATTGGAGTATCATCGCCTGGGAAGTCGTATTCGCTCAGCAAGTCGCGAACTTCCATTTCAACCAGTTCAAGCAACTCTTCGTCTTCAACCATATCGCATTTGTTCAGGAATACGACGATGTAAGGAACACCTACTTGACGGGACAGCAGGATGTGTTCGCGAGTCTGTGGCATAGGGCCGTCAGCTGCGGATACAACCAGGATAGCTCCGTCCATTTGCGCTGCGCCAGTGATCATGTTTTTAACATAGTCGGCGTGTCCAGGGCAGTCTACGTGAGCGTAGTGACGGTTAGGAGTTTCATATTCAACGTGAGCTGTGGAAATAGTGATACCACGTTCGCGTTCTTCAGGAGCTTTGTCGATTTGGTCGAAAGCTACAGCGGCACCACCGTATTTTTTGGACAATACAGTTGTGATTGCAGCAGTCAGAGTCGTTTTACCATGGTCGACGTGACCGATAGTACCGATGTTAACGTGTGGTTTGTTACGTTCAAACTTTGCCTTTGCCATTTGAACAGTTCCTCCTTATTGTGGGGTTCCTTATATTTGAGCCGCCCGTCTACATGCAATTCTTAGATGACTGAGTGATTAATATCCGAACGGCGAGTTAAAAACGGTGACTATTCTCCACCTTTGTTCTTAGAAACGATTTCTTCTGCAATGGATTTAGGTACTTCTTCATAGTGAGAAAGCTCCATTGAGAATACACCGCGTCCTTGAGTACCGGAACGGAGAGTTGTGGAGTATCCGAACATTTCGGAAAGAGGCACCTTAGCACGGATAATCTGCGCACCACCACGGGAATCCATACCTTCGATTCTACCGCGACGGGAGTTCAGCATACCCATAACATCGCCCATATATTCCTCAGGAACAGTTACTTCCACTTTCATGATTGGCTCAAGCAGGACAGGCTTACACTTGTCTTTAGCTGCTTTGAGTGCCATCGAGCCGGCAATTTTGAACGCCATTTCGTTGGAGTCAACATCATGATAAGAACCATCAACGATGGTTGCCTTAACGTCTACAAGCGGGAAGCCTGCAATTACGCCGTTTTTCATTTGCTCTTCAATACCGGCAAGTGCAGGAGCGATGTATTCTCTAGGTACAGAACCACCGACAACTTTACTTTCGAATTGGCTGCCAGTACCTGGCTCGAGAGGTTCGAATTCAACCCATACGTGACCGTACTGACCGCGACCGCCGGATTGGCGAACGAATTTACCTTCAACACGTGCTGGTGCTTTGAATGTTTCGCGGTAAGCAACCTGTGGTTTACCCACATTGGTTTCTACTTTGAATTCGCGGCGCATACGGTCGATGATAATATCAAGGTGAAGCTCACCCATACCTGCCAGGATGGTTTGGCCAGTTTCTTCATCAGTATGCGCACGAAGAGTTGGATCTTCTTCAGTCAGCTTACCGAGAGCAACGCCCAATTTATCTTGGTCGGCTTTGGTTTTTGGTTCAACTGCGATTTCGATAACCGGATCAGGGAAGTTCATCGACTCCAGGATTACCGGATGTTTCTCATCGCAAAGTGTATCGCCTGTACTTGTATCTTTCAAACCAACAGCTGCTGCGATATCACCAGCGTAAACGATGGAGATTTCTTGACGGCTGTTAGCGTGCATCTGCAGAATACGGCCGATACGCTCACGTTTGTTCTTAGTAGCATTAACTACATAAGAACCGGATTCCAGAACACCGGAATACACGCGGAAGAACGTAAGTTTACCAACATAAGGGTCAGTCATGATTTTAAATGCCAATGCTGAGAATGGTTCTTCGTCCGAAGAGTGACGAACCGCTTCAGTACCGTCATCCAGATGACCTTGAATAGCCGGTACATCCAGTGGGGATGGCAAGTAATCAACGACAGCGTCCATCATAAGCTGAACACCTTTGTTGCGGTAGGAGGATCCAACGATTACAGGGAAGATCTTAACTTCTACTACGCCTTTGCGCAGAGCAGCTTTGATCTCATCAACTGTAATTTCTTCACCTTCCAGGTACTTCATAGTCAGGTCTTCGTCAAGTTCTGCAACTTTCTCGATCAGTTCAAGACGCAGAGTCTCAACTTGTTCCAGATATTCAGCCGGAATGTCCGTTACTTCAATGTTTTGACCCAGATCATCTTTAAAGATGTGAGCTTTTTGCTCAACCAGGTCAATAATACCCACGAAGTCGTTTTCGGCGCCAATTGGCAGTTGAATTGCAACTGCATTGGCTTGCAGGCGATCACGCATGCTTTCTACAACGTTAAGGAAGTCCGCGCCGATGATATCCATTTTGTTTACATATGCGATGCGGGGAACGCCATACCGGTCAGCCTGTCTCCATACAGTTTCAGACTGAGGCTCAACGCCTTCTTTCGCACTGAAAACACCAACTGCTCCATCCAATACACGCAGGGAACGTTCAACTTCAACAGTGAAGTCAACGTGTCCAGGGGTATCAATGATATTGATGCGGTGACCCTTCCAAGCAGCGGTTGTAGCGGCGGAAGTAATGGTAATTCCGCGCTCTTGCTCTTGTTCCATCCAGTCCATTGTAGCTGCACCCTCGTGAACTTCACCGATTTTGTGCGTACGGCCTGTGTAGAATAGAATCCGCTCAGTGGTAGTAGTCTTACCAGCATCAATATGTGCCATGATCCCGATATTGCGTGTATTTTTTAAGGAGAACTCTCTTGCCATGAAATGGGTCTCCCTTCAAAATATAAGTTATTTGAACGGCTTAAAATCCTACCAGCGGTAGTGAGCAAACGCTTTGTTCGCTTCAGCCATTTTGTGCGTGTCTTCACGTTTCTTAACAGAAGCGCCTGTGTTGTTGGAAGCGTCGATGATTTCAGCCGCCAAACGTTCTTCCATAGTCTTCTCGCCGCGGTTACGTGAGTAGTTCACGAGCCAACGTAATCCCAGAGCAGTACGTCTCTCAGGTTTAACCTCGATAGGCACTTGGTAGTTAGCACCGCCGACACGGCGAGCCTTAACTTCCAATACCGGCATGATATTCTTGATGGCAGCTTCGAAAACTTCCATCGGATCTTTGCCCGTACGTTCTTGGATCAATTTAAACGAATTGTACAGAATGCTTTGAGCGACACCTCTTTTACCACCCAGCATAATACGGTTGATCAAACGGGTAACCAACTTGCTATTATACAATGGATCTGGCAATACATCTCTCTTAGTAACTGGACCTTTGCGTGGCATGGATATCCCCCTTTCTTAAATGTTTATTATTCAGGTATTGTAATCTTATTTCTTAGCCTTAGGACGTTTCGCACCATACTTGGAACGAGCTTGCATCCGGTTAGCTACGCCTGCAGTATCCAGAGCGCCACGCACGATGTGGTAACGAACTCCTGCAAGGTCCTTAACTTTACCTCCGCGCAGCAATACTACACTGTGCTCTTGAAGGTTGTGTCCGATACCCGGAATGTAAGCAGTCACCTCAAGACGGTTCGTCAAACGAACACGGGCATACTTACGAAGCGCTGAGTTTGGTTTACGTGGAGTCATTGTGCCTACACGAGTGCACACACCGCGTTTTTGCGGGGCGCTCAAATTTGTTGCCTCACGCTTCAGGGCGTTGAACCCTTTTTGAAGAGCAGGAGACTTGGATTTCTCGATTTTGGCTTGACGGCCTTTACGAACCAGTTGATTAATAGTTGGCATTGTTGTGCCACCCCCTTCCTGAAATGATAATCAATTTACGAACATTAAGTCCACAGACCCAGGTGGTTCATAAAAAGACAAATGAAAAGTCTTTGCTGCCGAAGTGTACCCCCGGTACAAAAACGTTTCTCACGCTATTGTTTTAAGACGGCTGCCATAGCAGCACCAACTTCTATACCGCAAGCTTTGCCCAAATTCAGCATCGTGTCCACATAAGTGACCTTCACGCCTTGTTTGTCACAAAGCAAAACAATTCTGGAAGTAAGCCGTTGATCTCCGTCCTCTGCCACATAGACTTCTGCGGCTTGGCCCAACTCTACCGCCTTAACGGTTTGTTTGGTACCGATCTTGACCTGAGCATCCTGCAGTCCTCTATCATCAGTCATAATAAATCATTACCTCCAATGAACAAGAATGACAAGGCTACTCACGCACCTTAGACATATTAGCATTATCAGCAATTGATGTCAAGATAATCTGTAAAAGAAATTATTAATATTCACAGCAGTCAGCCGCATCACGGACTATTAAGAGCCGTGATGCGGAATCTGCCTGCTATGATTATTTAATTATTCAGCAGGAACCGTCTCTAGAGCTTCTTGCTCGCTCTGTGCATTCGGATCGCTCAGCTTTACATTACGGTAGCGGTTCATCCCCGTACCTGCAGGGATCAGCTTACCAATGATAACATTTTCTTTCAGTCCCAGGAGCTTATCGACTTTACCTTTGATTGCTGCATCGGTCAAGACACGTGTAGTTTCTTGGAATGATGCCGCAGACAGGAAGGAGTCTGTCTCCAGGGATGCCTTGGTAATACCGAGCAGTACCGGTTTGGCCACCGCAGGTTCATTACCAGAAAGAATAGCTTCTTTGTTGGCTGCTTCATATTCATGAATGTCCGCAAAAGCTCCTGGCAGGAGATTGGTATCCCCTGCGTCGATAATACGGATCTTGCGCAGCATCTGCTTGATCATAACTTCAATGTGCTTATCATTGATTTCTACGCCCTGGTTACGGTATACACGCTGTACTTCTTGCAGAATGTAGTTCTGTACCCCACGGATCCCTTTGATACGCAGCATTTCTTTAGGGTCGATCGAACCGTCTGTCAGTTCATCCCCAGCTTCAATCTCCTGGCCTTCACTGACACGCAGACGCGAACCATAAGTGATGGAGTAGGTCTTGGATTCAGCTTCACCTTGAACCTCGATTTCGCGGCGGTCTTTGGTTTCGCGGATTTCCTTGATTACCCCGTCAATTTCACTGATTGTCGCCTGACCTTTAGGGTTACGGGCTTCAAACAACTCTTGGATACGCGGCAAACCTTGCGTGATGTCATCACCGGCAACACCACCGGTATGGAACGTACGCATGGTAAGCTGGGTTCCCGGCTCACCGATGGATTGTGCGGCGATAATGCCGACAGCTTCACCGATTTCCACGAATTTACCTGTTGCCAGGTTACGTCCGTAGCATTTTTTGCAGACCCCGTGACGGGCACGGCAGCTCAGTACAGAGCGAATTTGCAGCTTAGTTACACCTGCGTTAACAATCTCTTCAGCCTTGTCGGAGTCAATCAGATCGTTGCGGTGAACGATGATTTCCTTCGTTTCCGGATGACGGACAGTTTCAAAGGAGTAACGGCCTTCAATACGGTCATACAGATCTTCGATAACTTCTTTACCATCTTGAATTCGGCTGACAGTGAAGCCTTTATCGGTACCGCAATCTTCCTCGCGGACGATCACGTCTTGCGCCACGTCTACGAGACGACGTGTCAGGTAACCGGAATCCGCAGTACGCAGCGCTGTATCGGCCAGACCTTTACGCGCTCCGTGGGTGGAGATAAAGTACTCGAGGACCGTCAGACCTTCACGGAAGTTCGCTTTGATCGGCAATTCGAAAATCCGGCCTGAAGGTGTTGCCATCAGTCCACGCATACCGCCCAGCTGGGTGATCTGCGATTTATTACCACGCGCCTTGGAATCAACCATGAGCATGATAGAGTTGAAGCGGTCCATCGATTTCAGCAGGACATTGGTAAGATCATCCTTCGTCTTCGACCAGATTTCAATAACGCGGTCATAGCGCTCGTCATTGGTAATCAGACCACGGCGATATTGGTTAGCAACCACATCAACCTTAGCTTCAGACTCTTTCAGAATAGTAGCCTTCTCTTCTGGCACGATAACGTCGGATACGGCAACAGTAACACCGGACCGTGTGGAATACGTGAAGCCGAGCTGCTTGATTCTATCCAGGATCATGGATGTCTTGGTTGTATGGTAAGTCTCGAAGCAGCGTGCAATGATCAGACCCAGATATTCCTTACCTACGGCGCTTGCTTCCGGAGCATTCATGATAGCCTCACGGATATCCGCACCCTTTTCGTAGATAAAGTATTTCTCAGGTGTACCTTGCAGCAGATTCGTTTTGGTAGCTTCGTTGATATAAGGGAAACTGCTCGGATAAATTTCGTTAAAGATAATTTTACCGACAGTTGTGATTAGCATTGCACCTTGCTGCGCTTCCGTAAAGCTGGTCTTACCCAATGCTTTAACCGGAATAGCTACACGTGCGTGCAATCCTGCAGTTCCGCGCTGGTAAGCTGAAACAGCTTCGTTTACGGTACGCAGAATCATACCTGTGCCCTTTTCTTCCTTGTTGTCCATGGTCAGATAGAAAGTACCAAGGACCATATCCTGGGAAGGAGTAACAACCGGCTTGCCGTCCTTAGGGTTAAGGATGTTACCGGATGCCAGCATCAGGAGACGTGCTTCAGCTTGAGCTTCAGCCGACAGAGGAACGTGTACCGCCATTTGGTCACCGTCAAAGTCGGCGTTGTAAGCCGTACATACGAGCGGGTGAAGACGGATAGCGTGACCTTCTACCAGGATCGGTTCAAAGGCTTGAATACCGAGTCTGTGCAGCGTAGGGGCACGGTTCAGCAGAACCGGATGCTCTCTGATTACTTCTTCAAGTACATCCCATACTTCAGGACTTACACGCTCAACTTTACGTTTTGCGCTCTTGATGTTATGGGCAAGGCCTTTGTTAACCAGTTCTTTCATTACGAACGGCTTGAAGAGCTCCAAAGCCATTTTCTTCGGAAGTCCGCATTGGTACATCTTCAGATATGGTCCCACAACGATAACGGAACGTCCGGAGTAGTCAACACGTTTACCGAGCAAGTTCTGACGGAAGCGCCCTTGTTTACCCTTCAGCATATGGCTGAGCGATTTGAGCGGACGGTTACCAGGACCTGTTACAGGACGGCCACGGCGGCCGTTGTCGATCAGTGCATCGACAGCTTCCTGAAGCATCCGTTTTTCATTCTGCACGATAATATCAGGAGCACCCAGATCAAGCAGTCTCTTCAGACGGTTGTTCCGGTTAATTACACGACGGTACAAGTCATTAAGGTCAGACGTAGCAAAACGGCCGCCATCCAGTTGAACCATTGGGCGAAGTTCCGGAGGAATTACCGGAAGCACATCCATGATCATCCAGTCAGGCTTGTTGCCGGAGTTGCGGAAGGCTTCAATGACTTCCAGACGTTTGATTGCCCGGTTGCGGCGTTGGCCTTGAGCCGTACGCAGCTCTTCCTTGAGGAATTCCAATTCCTTTTCGA
This sequence comes from Paenibacillus pedocola, assembly GCF_031599675.1. NCBI lineage: Bacteria > Bacillati > Bacillota > Bacilli > Caryophanales > Paenibacillaceae > Paenibacillus > Paenibacillus pedocola. Next base: position 5,809,030 of record NZ_CP134223.1, read on the forward strand.
TGTCGATATCCTGGAGCAGCTTTTTAACTGCCTCAGCACCCATACCCGCCTGGAACCCATAGCCGTATTTCTCGCGGTAGCTGCGGTATTCTTTCTCGGACAGCAGCTGTTTCTTCTCCAGCGGCGTTTCACCCGGATCAGTTACAACATAAGATGCGAAGTAGATGATCTCTTCAAGCGATCTTGGGGACATGTCCAGAGCCAGACCCATACGGCTAGGAATACCCTTGAAGTACCAGATATGAGATACCGGAGCTGCCAGCTCGATATGGCCCATACGTTCGCGGCGGACTTTAGCGCGGGTAACTTCCACGCCGCAGCGGTCGCAGACAACGCCCTTATAACGGACGCGTTTGTATTTACCACAGTGACATTCCCAGTCTTTTTGCGGTCCAAAAATGCGCTCGCAGAAAAGGCCTTCTTTTTCCGGTTTCAACGTACGATAGTTAATGGTTTCCGGTTTTTTTACTTCTCCGCGGGACCAAGAACGAATTTTTTCCGGAGAAGCAAGCCCGATTTTCATAAATTCAAAATTGTTAACGTCCAACAAGGAGCAACCCTCCTTAACCTATATCCTGATTTAGTACCGGAGGCCCTCCCTTGATCGTCAGATCAAAAGAGGGCGCGGTCCTTTTTAGATGAATTTAGTGTGTTTGCCTACCAACTACTCGATTCCGACTTCCGCGCCTTCCAAATTGAGGCTCAGCTTGTCGCCTGACGTCTCGTCTTCATCATCCAATTCCTTCATCTCGATCTCCTGCTCGTCGCCGCTGAGGATTTTGACATCCATACCAAGCGACTGCAGTTCCTTGATGAGTACCTTGAACGATTCCGGAACACCCGGTTCTGGAACATTTTCGCCTTTGACAATGGATTCGTATGTTTTCACACGGCCGACCACATCATCGGACTTCACAGTCAAAATCTCTTGCAGTGTATATGCAGCACCGTAAGCTTCAAGCGCCCATACTTCCATCTCCCCGAAGCGCTGTCCGCCGAACTGGGCTTTACCGCCGAGTGGCTGTTGCGTAACGAGTGAGTAAGGTCCTGTGGAGCGGGCATGAATCTTATCGTCAACCATGTGCGCCAGTTTGATCATGTGCATGACACCGACAGTAACTTCACGCTCGAAGCGTTCGCCTGTACGGCCATCATAGAGCACGGTCTTACCATTACGCTGCATGCCGGCTTCTTCCATTGTGTCAAACACGTCGTTCTCACGGGCTCCATCGAATACCGGAGTAGCTACGTGAATACCGAGCTGCAGTGCCGCCATACCAATATGAACCTCCAGCACCTGGCCGATGTTCATACGCGATGGTACGCCCAGCGGGTTCAGGACAACCTGTACCGGAGTACCGTCCGGAAGGAACGGCATATCTTCTTCTGGCAGGATACGGGCAACGACACCCTTGTTACCGTGACGTCCGGCCATCTTATCCCCCTCAGAGATCTTACGTTTCTGAGCGATATAGACACGAACCAGCTGATTCACGCCAGGAGGCAGCTCATCGCCGTTCTCACGGGTGAATACCTTAACGTCAACGATAATACCATCACTACCATGTGGAACGCGCAGTGAGGTGTCGCGTACTTCACGGGCCTTCTCGCCAAAGATTGCATGCAGCAGGCGCTCTTCAGCAGTCAGTTCCGTTACGCCCTTCGGAGTAACTTTACCAACCAGAATGTCGCCGGCGTTGATTTCCGCACCAATGCGGATGATGCCGCGCTCATCAAGATTGCGCAGAGCTTCTTCGCCCACATTCGGAATATCACGCGTGATCTCTTCAGGTCCCAGCTTCGTGTCGCGGGCTTCGGATTCGTATTCCTCGATGTGAATCGAAGTGTATACATCTTCCTTAACCAGCTTCTCACTCAGCAGGATGGCATCCTCGTAGTTGTAACCTTCCCACGTCATGAACGCAACGACTACGTTGCGGCCTAGAGCCAATTCGCCCATTTCTGTGGAAGGACCGTCTGCCAGGATGTCACCTTTCTTAACAATGTCCCCTCTTTTTGCCAGCGGACGTTGGTTAATACAGGTACCTTGGTTCGAACGCATAAATTTGTGTAATTTATATTTAACGATATCGCCTTTAACTTCCTTGCCTTCGACAGCTTCAACACGGCGCAGCCAAATTTCATTGGCCGACGAACGTTCGATAATGCCGTCATACTTGGAAACAATACATACGCCGGAATCCTTAGCGGATTTATGTTCCATGCCTGTGCCGACAAGCGGAGCCTTCGGAATCAGGAGCGGAACGGCCTGACGCTGCATGTTCGATCCCATCAGTGCGCGGTTGGAGTCATCGTTCTCAAGGAACGGAATAAGCGCCGTAGCGACCGATACAACCTGTTTTGGCGAAACGTCCATGTAGTCAACACGATTACTAGGCATTGTAGTAATGTTGTCCGAGTCCTTATTGTAACGAACGATAACCTGTTCTTCCTTGAAAGAACCATCTTCATCGATCAGTACATTCGCCTGGGCAACTACATAGTTATCTTCTTCATCCGCGGTCAGATAATCAATCTGTTCAGTAACCTTACCGGTCTTTGGATCCACCCAACGGTATGGAGCTTCGATAAAGCCATACTCATTGATGCGGGCAAAGGTGGACAAGGAGTTGATCAAACCGATGTTCGGACCTTCCGGTGTTTCGATTGGACACATACGGCCATAGTGACTGTGATGTACGTCGCGGACTTCAAAGCCTGCGCGTTCACGGGTCAGACCGCCGGGTCCGAGTGCCGATAGACGGCGTTTGTGCGTAAGTTCAGCAAGCGGGTTCGTCTGGTCCATAAACTGGGACAGCTGCGAACTGCCGAAGAACTCTTTGATGGAGGCGATAACGGGACGTATGTTAATCAGTGCCTGCGGCGTAATCGCGTTGGCATCCTGAATCGACATTCTCTCGCGCACTACGCGCTCCATACGGGACAAACCAATACGGAATTGGTTCTGCAGCAGCTCACCTACCGAACGCAGGCGGCGGTTACCCAAGTGGTCGATATCATCGGTGTTGCCGATACCGTGCAGCAAATTAATAAAGTAGCTGATTGAGGAGATAATATCAGCCTGAGTAATATGCTTGACCGACTTGTCGATGTTGCCGTTGGCAATCAGCTTGATAACCCGTCCTTCTTCAATCGGCGAGAAGACGTCGATAGTCTGCAGCGGGATGTCTTCGCTGTCCATAACTCCGCCTGTTACGCGGTAGTTCTTAGCAGCAACATTCTTTTCGAAGTAAGGGATCAGCTCATCAAGCAGACGGCGGTCAACCATTTGACCGGATTCCGCCAGGATTTCTCCTGTGGATTCATCAACCAATGGCTGAGCCAGTCGCTGATTGAACAGACGATTCTTGATGTGCAGTTTTTTGTTGATTTTGTAACGGCCAACGTTGGCCAAGTCATAGCGCTTCGGATCAAAGAAGCGTGCAACCAAAAGGCTCTTGGCATTGTCAAGGGTAGGAGGTTCACCCGGACGCAAACGCTCGTAAATTTCGATAAGCGCTTTTTCCGTAGAGTCCGTGTTGTCTTTATCCAGCGTATTGCGAATATATTCATCATTACCAAGCAGTTCCAGAATTTCGGCATCACTACCGAAACCAAGAGCACGCAAAAGCACGGTAACCGGAATTTTACGTGTACGGTCGATACGGACATACATGATATCCTTAGCATCCGTCTCAAGCTCCAGCCAGGCTCCGCGGTTCGGAATTACTGTGGCGGTGTAGGTTTTTTTGCCGTTCTTATCCACTTTCGTGCTGAAATAGACGCTTGGAGAGCGAACCAACTGGCTGACAATAACCCGTTCCGCACCATTGATAATAAAAGTGCCGGTCTCCGTCATCAGCGGGAAATCTCCCATGAACACTTCCTGCTCTTTGACCTCACCGGTCTCCTTATTAATGAGCCGTACCTTCACCCGCAGAGGAGCCGCATAAGTTACGTCCCGCTCTTTAGCGTCGTCAACCGTATATTTCGGTTCACCCAGGCTGTAATCAATGAACTCAAGCACCAAATTACCTGTGAAATCCTGGATCGGCGAGATGTCCTGGAACATTTCCCGCAATCCTTCCTCCAAAAACCAATCGTAAGATTTTTGTTGGATCTCGATCAGGTTCGGGACCTCGAGTACCTCGTTAATTCTCGCATAGCTCCGCCGAGTGCGTCGACCATACTGAACAAGATGTCCTGCCAACTTTACTCACCCCTCATGTCTACTCACTTAAAAATTGATTGCGAACCCTTGTTTGGACCCGTATAATGGAACCATAACACAAGGATTCGACCATAAATAAAGAAAAGCCCTTATCGAAATCTTCGAAAAAAGAGCGCATCTATCCATGGCCAAAATACTCCTTATCCAGTAGATTTGCCCAAAACGTACGTATTATACGTCACCAAGCAACAGTTTATGCGCTATTACCTATTATCCCGGCGACCTTCGCCGTGACAGTAACATAGACAACGGAATTCGCACAAACTTGCCGAACGGCTTGCGCTTGCCGGCGACAATATATCACTTGACATTTCAGCAAACTAAAGACATGGAGCCTATCTTAATACTGACATTTTATAATAATAACACTATCCGGAGCACATGTCAACGACTATTCAATTGTTTTGTGTGCCCGAATAATGCGATATCCTTTGTCTTTCCCCACTTCTTCCACAACCGGAAACAAGCTTTCCAGTTTAGCCACCGCTGAAGGTGCGCCCTGCTTCTTCTGAATAACAATCCACAGCGTCCCGCCCTCATTCAAATGCTCATACGCCTGTTCAAAAATTTGATGCACTACGGTTTTACCGGCACGAATCGGAGGATTGGTGAGAATCACATCGAACTTCCGCCCCTGTACCGCGGCCAGTACATCACTTTCCATAACAGTAACATTACGAATTCCGTTATTCTGGGCGTTCTCCCGGGCAAGCTGGACCGCACGAGCATTGATATCAATCATTGTGACATGTCCTTTAGGAGCAAGAACCGCCGCGCTGATCCCAATGGGGCCATATCCGCAGCCTACATCCAGAACTGCCGAACCGTCCGGAACTTCCATCGCTTCAATCAGAACACGGCTTCCGTGATCGATATCCCCTTTTGAAAAAACACCGGCGTCGCTGGTAAAACGGAGGCTTTTCCCTCTCAGCACCGTATCGATCGTCCGTCTGTCATGACGCGCTTCGGGCTGCTGCGAGTAATAATGCTGCGACATAGTATCCTCCCTTTCGCTTCAAGTGAAGGTGTGTTTATAGAGCAACCCCCTTGAACAAGTTCAAGGGGGTTGCTAGAACCGAAAAGAACTTCTTCCTTCCGGGGCATTACTTTATGGAAGCGAATTACTTCACTTCTACAGCTGCGCCTGCTTCTTCCAATTTTGCTTTGGTAGCTTCGGCTTCTTCTTTGCTTACTTTTTCTTTGATTGCTTTTGGAGCGTTGTCTACGAGGTCTTTAGCTTCTTTCAAGCCCAGGCCTGTGATTTCGCGAACGATCTTGATAACGTTGATCTTGGAAGCGCCAGCGCTTGTCAAGATTACGTCGAATTCGGATTGTTCTTCTTCTACTGCTGCTACTGCGCCGCCAGCTGCTACTGGAGCTGCTGCAGTTACGCCGAATTCTTCTTCGATTGCTTTAACCAGGTCGTTCAGTTCCAATACGCTCATGCCTTTAATTTCTTCCAAAATTGTTTCTTTGCTCATGATTGAACCTCCATTTTATATTTAAATTGTTTTGTGGTATTGATTATGATACTAGAATCAAAGGCTTACGCGCTTTGTTCTTCCTTCTCAGCAACAGCCTTAACTGCAAGCGCGAAGTTGCGGATTGGAGCTTGAAGCACGCTAAGCAGCATGGAGAGCAAACCATCGCGGGATGGCAGTTCAGCCAGTGCTTTCAGTTGGTCCGCATCGATAACTTTGCCTTCTACAACGCCGCCTTTCAGTTTCAGAGCGTCGTTCTTCTTAGCGAAGTCGTTCAAAATTTTGGCTGCTACTACCGCATCAGTTTCACTGAACGCGATTGCTGTAGGACCAGTCAGGACAGCGTCCAGATCAGTCAATTCAGCCGCAGCAGTTGCGCGGCGAACCAATGTGTTCTTCAGGACTTGAAAATCAACGCCAGCTTCACGAAGCTGCTTGCGCAGTTCAGTCACTTGGGCAACGTTCAATCCGCGGTAGTCCGCAACAACAGTAGAAATACTGTTCTGCAGTTTGCCGGTAACAACATCCACCGCATCCTGTTTAGCTTGGATTACTTTTGCATTTGCCAATTGTATACACCTCCTGGAAATTTATGTGACGGCGTCTCTTCCGAAAAATCCCCGCCGTTCCTACGCAGGCATTAGAAAAGCCTCCGCAGATTCACGAAGGCTTGATAAAAGGAAAGTTACTCAGGCAAGCGCCTAGCACTTCTTATTTCTATCACAACACCTCGGTAGGAAATTAAGCCTTGCGGCACCTACTGTCTACGGTAAGCATATTCAAGTTCAAGAATGATCACCTTAATGTTCACAACTGTTACAGAATATCAAAGATGACTCTCAGAGTCAACCTTTATTTATCTGAACGCAGCTGCGTTCACACGAGCGCTAGGTCCCATAGTAGACGAAATTGCGATGCCTTTAAGGTATACACCTTTAGCAGCAGCTGGTTTCGCACGGTTCAAAGCGTCGATGAGGGCTTTAAGGTTTTCGTTCAATTGTTCAGGAGCAAAGGACACTTTGCCGATAGGCGCGTGAATTTGACCTGCTTTATCGAGACGGTATTCGATTTTACCAGCTTTAATTTCTTGCACAGCCTTGGTAACGTCGAAAGTAACTGTACCGGCTTTAGGGTTAGGCATAAGGCCTTTACCACCGAGCAGACGGCCGAGTTTACCGACTTCACTCATCATATCAGGTGTAGCTACGCAGACGTCGAATTCAAACCAGCCCTGTTGGATCTTGTTGATCATATCCTGATCGCCTACAAAATCCGCGCCAGCAGCTTCCGCTTCTTTCGCTTTTTCACCTTTTGCAAATACAAGCACGCGTTGTGTTTTGCCTGTGCCGTGAGGCAGGACAACAACACCACGAACAGCTTGGTCTTGTTTACGCGGGTCTACACCCAGACGAACTGCTGCTTCAACGGTTTCGTCGAATTTGGCAGTTGCTGCCTTTTTCACAAGCTCTACAGCTTCTGAAGGCTCGTAAGTTGCTTCACTGTTAATCAGCTTAGCAGATTCTTGGTATTTCTTACCATGTTTTGCCATGAAAATGTTCCTCCTTTGTGGTGTTAGCGGAAATTCCTCCCACATATTGCGGTCATGAATGACCGTTTCATCGAATACTTATTAGTCTTCGATAGTGATACCCATACTGCGGGCAGTACCTTCAACCATACGCATTGCAGCTTCGATAGATGCAGCGTTCAGATCGGGCATTTTTGTTTCGGCGATTTCACGAACCGCTGCGCGGCCGAGTTTCGCTACTTTTTTCTTGTTTGGTTCACCGGATCCTTTTTCTACTTTAGCAGCAATGCGAAGCAGAACGGCAGCCGGAGGAGTTTTAGTGATGAAAGTAAAGGAACGGTCTTCAAACACTGTAATTTCAACCGGGATGATCAGGCCAGCCTGGTCAGCTGTACGAGCGTTGAATTCCTTACAGAATGCCATGATGTTGACACCTGCTTGACCTAACGCCGGACCTACTGGAGGCGCTGGATTCGCTTTCCCTGCAGGAATCTGCAGTTTCACCATTTTAATAACTTTTTTAGCCATGAGTGACACCTCCTTGCAAAAATAGTGGTATTCGAATGCTTATAGCATTCTCCCACAAGAAACCCTTGCGACTGTTATATTTTCTCCACTTGAGTGAAATCCAACTCCAGCGGGGTTTCCCGTCCAAACATGTTGACATGCACTTTGATCTTGCTCTTATCAGCCAAAATTTCTTCCACGGAGCCCACAAAATTCGCAAAGGGACCAACCATAATACGTACGGATTCCTTAATTTCGAAATCAATCTTCGCTTTAGGTTCAACCATGCCCATATGCTTCAGAATTTGTTCAACCTCTTCCGGAAGCAAAGCGGTAGGCTTGGACCCGGAACCTGTCGAACCGACAAATCCGGTAACGCCCGGCGTATTGCGGACAACATACCATGAATCATCAGTCTGAACCATTTCCACCAAAACGTAACCAGGGTAAACTTTACGCATGACGGTTTTTTTCTTACCGTCCTTGTTTACCAGTTCTTCTTCCATAGGAACAAGAACACGGAATATTTTGTCTTCCATGCCCATGGACTCAACGCGTTTTTCCAAATTGGCCTTAACCTTATTCTCATACCCGGAATAGGTATGAACAACATACCATCTTTTTTCCATACCAAGCCACCTGGGACCTCTCTAAATAATCCTTTCGATCACAGCGGAAATACCGATGTCCAGAACCCAGAAGTAAACAGCAACAACAACAATTGTGCCAAGAACGATCAACGTATAGTTTTTCAGTTCTTTACGACTAGGCCAGCGAACTTTTTTGAGTTCACTCCAGCTCTCAGTGAAAAAGGAAAACAAAGACTTGAAACTACGTTTCACGCCGACTACACCTCCAAAGACTATCTGGTTTCGCGATGAGGAGTTTGCTCGTTACAGAACTTGCAAAATTTCTTCATCTCCAAGCGGTCGGGGTGATTTCGCTTGTTTTTGGTTGTCGCATAGTTTCTTTGTTTGCAACTTGTACAAGCCAAAGTGATAATTACCCGCATGATGTGCACCTCCCGAAGACGTCCTTCTAATTATCAAATTAGAAGACGCAAATATTGATCCTAAAAAAAACCCGCGAATTTAGGCCTACCTAAAACACTTTAGCATAATGTCAACGTCTGTGTCAACGAAAGATTTGCCCATCCACATCGGGTAATTTCGGGTTCCGTAGTCGTGTGCTGCACGTTGTCTTTGGTTCTGCCTTTTGCCCGTTGCACGCTGTCTTTCCCTATCATTATGGAGCATTCCGACTGTGTATAAACCTGTCCTTACCAACTAGCGACTGAAATCCCGGATCATTATGATACAGAAATTTCCAAAACACTAAAAAAAGACTCGATGTCCGAGCCTTTCAAGTAGTAGTATATCATTAATTGTCACGCACTTCCAGATATCTTTCCAATTTGCGTTTAACACGCTGCAATGCATTGTCAATCGACTTCACATGCCGCTTCAAGTCTTCTGCAATCTCCTGATAGGATCTTCCATCCAGGTAGAGCATCAGAACCTTGCGTTCGAGGTCGCTCAGAATCTCCGCCATCTTATCTTCCAGTCCGATAAATTCTTCCTGGTTGATAATCAGTTCTTCGGGATCCAGCACCTGTGTACCGCAGATCACATCCATCAGTGTCCGGTCCGAGTCCTCATCATAGATAGGCTTGTCCAAAGATACATAAGAATTAAGCGGAATATGCTTCTGACGGGTAGCCGTCTTAATAGCAGTTATAATCTGACGGGTAATGCAGAGCTCTGCAAACGCTTTGAAGGAAGACAGCTTGTCACCTTTAAAGTCACGAATCGCCTTGTACAGGCCAATCATGCCTTCCTGTACGATATCTTCCCGGTCCGCTCCAATCAGGAAATAAGAACGGGCCTTAGCGCGTACAAAATTACGGTACTTGTTAATTAAATGTTCCAATGCGCCACTGTCGCCACCACGGAAGATCTCGACAATTTCTTCATCACTTATGAAATCATACTCGGACAGCATTATTTCCTTGAGGTCGACACTCACCAAGAATCCCCCCGGCTGCAACGCAAGACACATCGTTACTTCGCTAAAATATAGGATCAGTATATATTATGTTACCTTATACCGTCAACCGATTATTGACCAAAATCAATCTTCAATAGCATTTTATGGCATTTCGCCAATGCCTCTTGAATATTTATAGGTTTTTCATTGCCGGCGCCAGTCTTCAAGACGTCTGCGCATTTCCGGAGGAAGCTTTTCTTCCAGAGAATGGCGCTTTGAGCTGATGATCTCGGGTTCGATCGCTTTTTTAACCTGTTTTTGATTTTCTTCAATTTCAAGCTTCAACTCTCTCGCGGAAATCCTCAGCGCCCCTTGGGCAAATATTACATGCTGTTCCACAAAATCGCTTGTTGCCACATATATCTGCCTGCGGCGGTGGCTGAACTCTCCCACTAGCCGCTCGATGCATTCGTCTGCAGTTTCTTTTTCCTTGGTGAAAACCACCTGGACCTTCCCCTGCACAAACGAACGGCCAAGCCCCGGAACACGGTAAGCATCGAATACGGCGATAACGCGCCGCCCCGTGAATGCCTGATAATCGGCCAGCATATCCAGCAGCCGGTCGCGAGCGCCCTGCATGCCGGTCAGCGAAAGCGCAGCGAGTTCCGGCCAGCCGCCGATCATATTGTATCCATCCACAAGCAGCACATCGCGCCAGTCAGCCATAACTATCCCTGCTGATGCCGGCGGCGCAGCACCTCATACATAATTACCCCGGCGGCGACGGATGCATTCAAGGAATTAATCTTGCCGGCCATTGGCAGCTTCAGCAAGATGTCGCATTTTTCGCGGATTAACCGGCCGATCCCTTTATTCTCATTGCCGATCACAACCGCTACCGGTCCTGTGAAAATATCCGATTCGTACAAATTCTGATCGGTGGCAACATCAGTTCCTACTACCCAAACACCAAGTTCCTTAAGCCGGTCTATCGTTTGACCCAGGTTGGTGACCCGTGCTACCGGAACATATTCGACTGCACCTGCTGATGTTTTGGAGACAGTAGCCGTAATCTGCGCCGACCGCCGCTTCGGTACAATTACACCATGCACTCCTGTGCAGTCTGCGGTACGCAGAATAGAACCCAGATTATGCGGGTCTTCAATTTCATCCAACAGGATAAGAAACGGAGGTTCCCCTTTAGCCTCTGCAGCAGCCAGAATATCTGCAACCTCGGCATACGCGAACGGTGCCGCTTGTGCAACTACCCCCTGATGCTGCACTCCCGGTGCAAGCTGATCGAGCTTCCGTTTGTCAACGTGCTGGATAACGATCCCCGCTTTGCGCGCTTCGGCAATAATCGGCGCGGTTAAATGCTTCTGAGCAGTTTCAGCGATCCAAATCTTGTTCAGCGTGCGGCCGGCACGAAGTGCTTCAAGCACCGAATGCTTACCGGCCAGTATTTCCTCTTCTGTCTTTAATTCTTCCATGTTCATGCCTCCTGTTCTATCAGCTCGCGGCCTCACTTAGGCCGGTTCATCATATACTCAATACTGCTGTGGACGAGTTCTTGGATTCTTGCCTGCTGCCCCGTGTAATAGAGGTGACCGATCAGACATTCAAACGCAGTGGCATGGCGGTATTCCAGCACATCCGCATTTTTGGGAACCGTACCCGATTTGGCATTGCGCCCCTGACGGGCAATATCCTTCTCCTCGTCAGTAAGCATAGGCTCAAGGTAGGCCAGAATCGTACTCTGTGCTTTGGCGGAGACCAGCCCCGTAGCTGTACGGTGCAAATGATTCGGCCGGAGATTGGGCAGTGAGATCAGATACTGGCGCACAGCCACCTCATAAATAGCATCCCCTGCATATGCCAGCACAATCGGTGAGAGCAGGCGGGCCGGCTTGGATGGCTCATATGGAAACCAGGCTTCGTTTACTTTGAAGTCACCGCTCATTTCCGCCGCCACCGCATTCCCTGCGGAGTATCTTCCAGAAGGATACCCAGGCTGTTCAACTCGTCGCGGATCTCATCGGAGCGGCTCCAATTTTTATTCTTGCGAGCCTCAGCCCGCTCCGCGATAAGGCGCTCGACTTCCTCACTCGCAACCTCAGCCTCAAGCTCAGGGGTCAGGCGCAGTACAGCATTCATCTCCGCAAAGGCATTCAGCAACGCCGCAAAATCTGCGGACGAAGCGTCAGTCTTAGCAAGGGTCTGATTGGCAAGGCTGACCCAGTCAAATACTGCCGTAATCGCATCAGGTGTATTGAAATCATCCTGCATTCTGGCATGGAAATTGTCTAAGATCGCCGTCAGACGTTCTGCAACAGCGCTACTCGCCGCTTCACCCGCACCTTCTGGGTTAAGCTCAAGCCGATGTTTAACATTGCTCTCTGCAAGCGCGATCCGCTCGGCACTCTTCTCTGCGGACAACAGCGCCTCCTCCGTGAAGTTCAGCTGATTACGGTAATGGCTGGAGAGCATGAAATACCGGATAGTCCCCGCTTTAAAGCGTGCACGGATATCTTTTACAAGCAGGCCGTTCCCCAGAGATTTCGACATTTTCTCGTCACCGATATTCAGAAACGCGTTATGCATCCAATAATTCGACAGCGGCGCGCCTGTCAGTGCTTCTGTCTGAGCACATTCGCATTCATGGTGCGGGAACTTCAGATCCTCTCCGCCGCCATGGATGTCGATAGTCTTACCCAAATATTCGCGGACCATCGCCGAGCACTCAATATGCCAGCCAGGACGTCCCTCTCCCCATGGGCTGGCCCAATGTACCTCACCAGGTTTGGCTGCCTTCCAAAGCACAAAATCCTCCTGGTTTTCCTTGCGGGGATCCACCTCGACACGGATGCCGAAGCGCAGCTCCTCCAGATTCTGGCGGGACAGTTTGCCGTAATCGGCAAACTTGCCGGTACGGTAAAACACATCCCCGCCGTTCTCATAGGCATATCCCTTCTCTTCAAGTTCCTTGATGAACTCGATAATCTTATCCATACTCTCCGTAACCCGCGGATTCATCGTGGCCGGCTTTACGCCAAGCCCGACCAGATCCTCCTGATAGGCGGCAATGAACATTTCCGCAACCTCAGCTACAGTGATGTTCATTTCTTCCGCTTTACGGATCATTTTGTCATCCACATCTGTGAAGTTTGTCAGATAGCTGACCTCATTGCCGAGTGCTTCCAGGTAGTTGCGGACCATATCAAATACGATAACCGGTCTCGCATTGCCGATATGCATATAGCCGTAAACGGTTGGTCCGCATACGTACATTTTCACCTTGCCTGGCTCCTGAGGCACGAATACTTCCTTAGCGCGTGCCATAGTGTTGTAAATTTGCAAAGACATGCTGTTCCCAATCCTTTCTGTTGTCCCCGGATTCTTTCGAGTACCGGTAAGCTTAAATTTCATAGTCGCCGATGTACTGCTGGCTTTCCAGCCGCCGCTGCTCTGCCTTTTGCTTGTCTTCATTGCCTAGCTGCTCGCGGATTTCCTCAATCTCTTTCTGCAGAAAGCGCAGGGAATCTACCAGCGGATCCGGCATTTTGGTATGATCCAGCCGGTCCGATACCCGTTCCCCGTTGCGTTTGACTACACGGCCGGGATTGCCGACCACTGTACTGTTATTCGGAACTTCACGCAGTACGACCGCATTGGAGCCGATATTGGAATTATCGCCGATCCGGAACGATCCCAGTACTTTGGCACCCGAACCTATTACCACATTATTGCCTACAGTCGGATGGCGTTTGCCTTTTTCCTTCCCGGTTCCGCCAAGGGTCACCCCCTGATAGATGATGACATCATCGCCGATTTCACAGGTTTCGCCGATGACAATCCCCATCCCGTGGTCGATAAACAATCTGTTGCCGATCCGGGCGCCGGGATGAATCTCCACACCGGTCATGAATCTGCTGATCTGGGAGACGATCCGGGCCAGTGTAAACCATCGGCGTGTGTAAAGGGAGTGGGCTATTCTGTGAGCCCATATCGCGTGAAGTCCGGCATAGGTAAAAACAACCTCGAATCTGCTGCGGGCTGCGGGATCGTTGTCGAATACAGCCCGGATGTCCGACTTGATATGCTTAAACATCACGTTTCCCCTCTTCTTCACTTCCCCGCCTCCTGTTAACAGGTGCGCCAAGGGAAGGTATTGTCCAGCCCACTTTCTAATTCCTTCAGTTACATATGCCGTGTATAAAGTATAATTCCAACAAAAAACGCCTCGGCAGCATAAAGCTGCAGAGGCGTTTAACCGCGGTTCCACTCTGCTTGGATGATCGTCATCGCCGTAATCCTATTCCGGCCTGCGATTGCGCTCATCCCTCTTGGCGTTAATAACGGTAACGTCCCGGCACGGCCTAACGCTCCCGGACGGGTGCGCTCAGCCGCACAGCTCACAGGCGCATGTTCCGCGCCGGACAAATGAATAACTCCCAGCCTGGAAGAAAGATTTCCTCCGCGGTTATTCTCTCTGGCAATTGTCCTTTAATACGCGTACTTTTCCTGATCACAGCTATTATAATATTCTTCTATCTTAGCGAAAAGATAATGGACTGACAAGGGTTAGACAGCAGCCTTTGGTGTCTTAAGCCCCTTTAATTTGAGATTTCAGACGTTCGATAACCAGGCCCCGCCCCAAGAGGGCAATGGTCACGTTAAGATCACGGCCGTGTGTCTGGCCGGTCAGGGCGACACGAATCGGCATAAACAGCCCCTTACCCTTATGGCCTGTTTCCTTCTGTACTTCTTTGATCAGCACAGCCATATTGCTTGCCGTGAAGTCTTCTGTGCTCTCCACCTTAGCCAAAAATGCAGACAGCACCTCCGGAACCTGGGGTTCTGCAAGCACCTGCGCCGCTTCTGTCTCCAGCTCCAAATGGCTCCGGAAGAACAGCTCAGACAGTGCTACGATATCCGAAGCCGCAGTTAACTGCTCCTGGTACAGCGCAACAAGGCTTTCCGCCCAGATCTGCTGCTCAGCGCTCAGTTCAGCCGGCAGTCTGCCTGCCTGCTGAAGATGAGGAATGGCCAGACGCGCAATCCGCTGCGGATCCGCATGCTTGATATAGTGATTGTTTAAATGTGCCAGCTTGTTCTTATCAAACACCGCGGGGCTCTTGGAGAGACGGTCAGCCGTAAAGATAGAAATCAGCTCTTCCTTGCTGAATATTTCCTCTTCACCTTCCGGAGACCAGCCCAGCAGTGAAATATAGTTGAACAGCGCTTCCGGCAGATAGCCCAATTGGTCATACTGCTCGATGAATTGAATAATGGATTCGTTACGCTTGCTCAGCTTCTTATGGTCATCGCCGACAATCAGCGTCATATGGCCAAACAGCGGAGCTTCCCAGTTCAGCGCTTCATAAATCATCAGCTGGCGCGGTGTATTGGAAATATGATCCTCCCCGCGCAAAACATGGGAGATTTCCATCAAATGATCATCAACGGCAACTGCAAAGTTATAGGTCGGGATTCCGTCCTTCTTCACGATGACAAAATCACCCATCTCTTTGCTGTTGAAAGAGATACTGCCTTTAACAATATCATCAAAGGTATACGTCCGGTCTTCCGGTACCCGGAAGCGGATGCTGGCAATGCGTCCTTCTGCTTCAAAAGCAAGACGCTGCTCTTCCGTCAGATTCCGGTGTTTGCCGGAATAACGGGGAGTTTCACCGCGAGCAGTCTGTTCTTCACGTTCCGCTTCCAGCTCCTCTTCAGTACAGTAGCAGCGATAGGCGAGACCGCGGTCGAGCAGCTCCTGCCAGTATACACGGTACAAATCCAGACGTTCGGTCTGGCGGTAAGGGCCGTATTCTCCGCCGACATCAATGCTCTCATCCCAGTCCATTCCCAGCCATTTCAAATACTTCAGCTGGCTTTCTTCACCGCCGGCAACATTGCGCTTAACGTCGGTGTCTTCAATCCGGATAATAAATTTCCCGCCCAGATTACGGGCAAACAAATAGTTAAACAGTGCTGTTCTGGCATTTCCGATATGTAAATGTCCCGTAGGGCTCGGTGCGTAACGCACCCGGACTTGATCCGCCATAGTATTCCCTCCGCTTCATAATGGATAAAATTAGGCCACATACAGCCATCTCAAGATGATATCACATCTTGGAGCAGGCAGACAATAGATTGAGCTGCAATTCCTTCACCGCGTCCGGCAAAGCCGAGCCACTCGGTTGTCGTTGCTTTTACATTAACCTTCGTGACCTCCGCGCCCAAAGCCCGGGCAATAATCTCAGTCATCTCCGGGATATAGGGAGCCATCTTTGGCTTCTGTGCAATAATCGTGGAATCAATATTCCCAAGCTTGTAGCCCCGTTCGCGGGCAAGACCCCATACATGCTCCAGCAGCTTCAGGCTGTCTGCATCCTTGAACGCCGGATCGGTATCGGGAAAATGCCTGCCGATATCCCCAAGCCCCAAGGCTCCCAGTATCGCGTCACTGACTGCATGGAGCAGCACATCAGCATCAGAGTGGCCCAGCAACCCTTTTTCGTAAGGAATCGTCACGCCGCCAATAATGCACGGTCTGCCCTCCACCAGCTGGTGTACATCAAAACCCTGTCCTACAGCTATCATGTGTTAATCCTCTCCCCTGTTTCTTTCTGTAAACTCAGCAAAATCGAGGTCCTCCGGAGTTGTAAGCTTAATATTGCGGTAGCTTCCTTCCACGACAGAGACCGGAATGCCGCTGCGCTCCGCCAAGCTGGAGTCATCTGTACCCAGGAACCCGTCCCGCTCCGCCGCGTCATAGGCTGCCAGCAACTCAGACAGACGAAAAGTCTGCGGGGTCTGAATCGCCCACAGACTTCGCCGATCCGGCGTGGAAAGCACTTTGCCCGTGCCGTCCACCTGCTTGATCGTATCCTTCACCGGCACAGCGAGTACGGAGGCTCCGGTCTCTCTGGCCTTCTCATAACAGGCATTGATTTCACTGGCCTGTACAAACGGGCGGACTCCATCATGCACCATAACCCATTCGGTTCCCAGCGATTTCAGTCCCTTATACACGGAATGCTGACGTTCAGAGCCTCCGGGAACTACGGCCTTCACTTTATCCAGCTTGTAGGCTTGTACCCATTCCCGGCAGCGGTTAATATCCTCTTCACCGGTAACCAGTACAACCTCGGAGATAAGCTCATGCCGCTGGAATACCTCCAGCGTATGCACGATAATCGGCTTGTCCTGCAGCAGCAAATACTGCTTGCTCTCTGCGGTTCCCATTCTTGTCCCTCTGCCTGCCGCTACAATCACGGCGCCTACACTGTTTGACATTCTTCTAGGCTCCTGTCTTTCACGTATACCCCCATCATAACGTGTTTGGCGGGCATTTCCAACCCATAAGACATTTTGGAGACCGGCTCTAGGGTCTTATTGCGCTTTTTCCAGAAGTTTCGGTTTAGCAAAAATCATTCTGCCTGCTGAAGTCTGCAGCACACTCGTCACAAGCACTTCCATCGTTGTCCCGATGTACTCGCGTCCGCCCTCAACAACAATCATCGTTCCGTCATCAAGATATGCCACCCCTTGGCCATGCTCCTTGCCGTCTTTGATCACCTGCACGATAATTTCTTCCCCTGGAAGCACGACCGGCTTAACCGCATTAGCCAAATCGTTAATATTGAGTACGGAGACGCCCTGAAGCTCACAAACCTTGTTAAGGTTGAAGTCATTGGTGACAACTTTGCCGCGGAGCACCTTAGCCAGCTTGACCAGCTTGCTGTCCACCTCGGAAATTTCCTCGAAATCACCTTCGTAGATAAGTACCTTCACATCCAGCTCTTTCTGAATCTTGTTAAGGATGTCCAGCCCGCGCCGTCCACGGTTGCGCTTCAGCAGATCGGAAGAATCGGCAATATGCTGCAGCTCTTCAAGCACGAATTCCGGAATGACAATCGTCCCTTCAATAAACCCTGTTTTGCAGATGTCGGCGATCCGCCCGTCTATGATGACGCTGGTATCCAGTATCTTATGCTCCTCCAGCCCGCGGCCTTCCGGCTCGTCCGGCTGCCCCCAGCGTCCTGTGGCCCAGAGTGAAGCCAGCTCATCTTTCTTCTCCAGCCCGATCCGCAGCCCCATATATCCCAGTGCCAGTGTAGCTGCCACTTGCAGCAGGTCTCCGGCTTTACCAAGCCAATCCATAGCGGGATGAAGCAGCAGGGACAGCAGCAGTCCCCCTGTCAGACCAGCGGCACCTGCGGCCATTTCATTCATCGGTATACGCGAACAGTACAAGACCGCCTCCCGCAGCTTTGAACCTCCCCAATCCGCGCATAAAGTCCCCGCAAACAAAAAAATAATGGCACCCAGCACCGTAAACAAAATGCTTCCTTCCACAGGCAGGCTTTCTCCCAGTTTTCCCATCCCCTCAGGGAATCCTCTTTCTGCCGTATGGTATAGCGAAAAGCCGGACCAGGCACCGAGTAACCCGGCAAGCGTCAAAACCACCTTTTTCCACATAACCTTACGCACCTCCTTTTATTCATCCTAAAATGATCTATACCTCACCAGTATGTTCCAATTATTAGGACGGTAATCGCAGAGTGCGTTATTTTTTCTGATAACGATAGTTACCGGTAATGTAAGGGTTACCAAGAACTCCTATTCCCGTTGAAAACAGGGGGGTACTGGCATATAATGAACTCAATTAAGAACCCAGGGGTGAATGGAAAATGAGTGCACCAAGTTTACAGGCTTTTCAGGATCAAGTCTCCGAGCTGCTGCTCCGTCACCGTAGTCTTCTGGATGTCATGTCCAAAAACGGCCAGAGCAGCGCTTCTGTCAACCGGGCTGTCGTTAAGGCCATCACGGAATGCGGATGCATCCAGCTGCACGCCACCAAGCAGGTATTCGAGCCGGCCCTTGGTCTTGAGGAAGCTAAGGAGTTGGCAGGCACTCATCTGGAAGGTGAGCTATGCGAGAACTGCCGTGAGGTCATTGCTTCTGAATTGGGACGCGAACTGTTCTATATGTCTGCACTATGCAATCTGCTTGACATTAATATGGACGAGGTTGTGGCAAAGGAGTCGCAGAAATGCGCAACACTCGGATTATTTAACCTGTCCTGATGGTAACCGTCCATTCTTTCATCCGTTCAAAGCAAAAGGCTTTGCCGTTCACTGGTCTCAGTGAGGGCAAAGCCTTTTTGGTGATAACAGCTAAGTTTAGCCGTTCTTAGAATGATAAACCTTGTCTTCCGAACGTCTTCTGCGGCGGTGACGGCGGCGTGCATTCAACCGGTCAATATTCTGCTTAAAGCCGTACAGCGCATATAGCCCAAGCAGCACAAAGATCATCTTGGCGATCTGTTCTGGAAAAATAACCGCTACTGCAACCGCGACAACAATGACTACCGGTGCGCCGATTACAGCTTTTTTAGGCAGACCGATCTTTTTGAAGTTAGGATATTTCATCGTGCTGACCATCAGATAAGATAAGAGCAGTGTTGCGATAATCATAAACGGAGCGGAAACATCTTTATGAAAAAGAGCCAGCGTGGCCAGAACGCCACCAGCTGCAGGAATCGGCAATCCGACAAAATATCCGGGAATTCCCGGACGGACATTAAAACGAGCCAAACGTAGCGCCCCGAATACCGGGAAAATAGCCGTAACCGTCCAGCCAAGCGCAGAATTCAGATCCTGCAGGCTAGTCAAATACATAATCAATGCCGGTGCTACCCCAAAGGATACCACATCGGATAAAGAATCCAGTTCCTTACCAAATTCACTTTCACATTTAAGCGCACGCGCAACCCGGCCATCCAGTCCGTCTAAAAGCATAGCAATAATCACCATGATAGCGGCCATGCTAAGCTTGCCGTCAAACGCCATCATGATACCAAACATTCCAAGCATCAGGTTACCAATGGTAAAAAGACTCGGAATTGATTTTTGTATCATTTCTTCACCTCTATTTGCTTACTTTTGAAACTTAAGGCCATCAATATTACGTGATTGTATGATATTTACATTTGTCTGTCAATAAGAACTTGTTTCTGCAGCCGTTTAAGTCCGTCCTGAATATTGCGTGCCCGAACCTCGCCGATTCCATCCACTTCATCCAGTTCCGCTATGCTAGCGGTCATCAGATTAGGCAGCATTTCGAAGCGTTCAACCAGATTATGGATGATCACATTAGGCAGCCGCGGAATCTTGTTCAGCAGGCGGTAGCCGCGCGGAGTAACTACTTCTTCTGAGGCAATTGCTGTCGAAGAATATCCCAAAAGACGCGCGATATGATTATCGTCCATCAGCTCGTCGTCACTGGTGCGCTTGAGTCCGGCGATGATCTCGCGGATTTTGTCCTCCTGCTCCTCTCTTGCATAGTCTCTGTAGAGAAGCCAAGCTTCTTCCTCTGTATTTCCGACCAGTTCTTCCATTTGCATGCTGATTAAGCGGCCTTCATTGCCCAGCTCATTGATGTACCGTTTGATTTCCATCTTAATCCGCAGCACCATCTCAACACGCTGAATGACACCTACAACCTCTGCTACGGTTACAATTCCCTCGTATTCGGATGCGGAGAGGTTGGTCAGTCCTTGGGTGAGCACCGCTTTGTATTTCTCCAGGGTTTGGATCGCCTGGTTGGCCTTGGCCAGAATGGCTCCAATCTCTTTGAGTGCATAGCGGATTGAGCCTTGGTATAAGGTAATGATGTTCCGCCGCTGGGAAATCGAAACGACCAATTTTCCAGTTTGCTTGGCAACCCGTTCTGCTGTCCGGTGGCGGATTCCTGTCTCGATCGATGAGATCGATGAGTCAGGGATCAGTTGGGTATTCGCATACAGAATCCGCTTAAGATCCTCACTCAAAATAATGGCCCCGTCCATCTTCGCCAGCTCATACAAATAATTGGGCGAAAAATCGCAGTTAATGGAAAAGCCGCCGTCGACAACTTCCATTACCTCAGGACTGTAACCTACTACGATCAGTGCACCTGTCTTCGCGCGGAGCACATTCTCCAGACCTTCCCGAAACGGTGTGCCCGGCGCCGCCATCCTCAGCAGATCGTTCATATTATCTAATTGATTATATTCTTTCATGTTCCTATGCCCCCTAATCTAACGCGACCTTTAATGCATCTGCTACGGTGCTGACGCCAATAATCTGGATATCCTGCGGATGCTTCCAGCCTTTCATGCTCTTCTCGGGCATAATTACCCTTCTGAAGCCAAGCTTTGCCGCCTCCTTGACCCGCGTTTCAGCGCGGGAGACGCCCCTGACCTCACCGGTAAGTCCAACCTCGCCAAAGAAGACATCATAGGGTTTTGTGGATATATCACGAAAGCTTGAGGCGATGCTGACCGCAACCGCCAGGTCGATGGCCGGTTCATCCAGCTTCACACCACCGGCAACATTGAGGTAGGCATCCTGATTCTGCAGGAACATGCCCATCCGTTTCTCAAGTACAGCAATAATAAGCGCCATGCGCTGATGATCCATCCCAGTGCACATCCGCCGCGGTGAAGGGAAATGAGTGGCTGCAACGAGCGCCTGAAGCTCGACAAGCACCGGTCTTGTTCCCTCCATGCTTGCTACAACAGCAGAGCCGGCTACACCCAGCGGGCGCTCTGACAGGAATAGCTCTGAAGGATTCTCCACTTCCGTAAGACCGATCTCGCCCATCTCGAAGATCCCGATCTCATTGGTAGAACCAAAGCGGTTCTTCACCGCACGCAGCAGCCGGTAAGTATGATGACGTTCCCCTTCGAAATACAGCACACAGTCCACCATATGTTCCAGCATCCGCGGCCCGGCTATGGCTCCCTCTTTGGTAACATGGCCTACAAGCACTGTAGCAATACCGCGGATTTTGGCGATGCGCATAAATCTTGTCGTACATTCCCGAACCTGCGTCACGCTCCCCGGAGCGCTCGTCACTTCCGGCATGAATACCGTCTGAATGGAGTCAATCACGAGGAACTGTGGCTGAATATGCTCAATGGCCTCTTCAATGCTCTCCATGTTCGTCTCACACAGCACATACAGTTCTGCAGACAACGCCCCGAGGCGGTCGGCACGTAGCTTGGTCTGGCGCACCGATTCTTCTCCCGAGATATACAGCACACGCAATCCTTGGGTCGTTAATGCATGCGAGGTCTGCAGAAGGAGGGTTGATTTGCCGATTCCGGGATCGCCACCGACCAGCACCAGAGATCCTGGTACGATGCCTCCGCCGAGCACACGGTTAAGTTCTCCAATGCCTGTCAAGATGCGGGGCTCTTTGTCACTTTCTATATTTATGATCGATTGCGCCTTTTCTTTACTCTGAAAAATAGGTGCATTCATTCCTTGTGTTTTGACTACGCTTTCCGTTTCTTCCACCATGGTGTTCCATGCCTGGCAGCCCGGGCATTTGCCAAACCATTTAGGCGATTCGTAGCCGCAGTCGGTACAAAAAAATTTAGTTTTTGGTTTAGCCATGTGGTCTCCTTACAGTCCGTACTTGCTAAAATTGCGGATAATTTTCTCTTATTCAAAGTTTACCATTTCTGCACCTTGAACGAAAGGTCACTTAAGATCTAGTTTTTGGCGTGATATCTATAACCTGCCTGATTCAGAGCGAAATTAACCATCAGGTAAGCAGCTTCGCCAATAAAAAAGCTTCCGCTCCTCTATACGGAGGAGCGGAAGCTTTGTTTCACCTGTAAACTATTATTGTTCAGCCTCTACTTCTTTTTCCAGCGAAGGTGCAGCCGGAACATCTACTGTCGTAACTACAAGTTCACCATTCACCTCGTCAATTTTGAGGGAATCGCCTTTCTTGATGTTGCCTTTCAGCAGTTCTTCGGAGAGACGGTCTTCAATATGCTTCTGAATCGCACGGCGGAGCGGACGTGCACCAAATGCCGGATCATAGCCCTCTTTGGCCAGGAAGGCTTTACCGCCATCCGTAAGCTCAAAGTCCACGTCGTACTCACGCAGCCGCTTGCGCAGCTCGTCGGACATGAGTGTAACGATCTCGGCAATATGTTTTTCCTCCAAGGAGTGGAAGACGATGATCTCGTCAATCCGGTTCAGGAACTCAGGACGGAAGCTCTTCTTCAGCTCTTCCATAACCTTGCCCTTCATGTTGCTGTAATCTGCTCCGGCATCCTGTACAGCGGTAAACCCGAGCGTTGAATTCTTCTTGATCGCCTGTGCCCCTACGTTCGAAGTCAGGATAATCAAAGTGTTGCGGAAATCGACTACGCGTCCTTTGGAATCGGTCAGACGGCCGTCTTCCAGCACCTGCAGCAGAATGTTGAATACTTCAGGGTGAGCCTTCTCGATTTCATCCAGCAATACTACGGAATAAGGCTTACGGCGTACCTTCTCAGTCAGCTGTCCGCCTTCTTCATAACCTACATATCCCGGAGGCGCCCCTACGAGACGGGATGTGGAGTGTTTCTCCATGTACTCCGACATATCGATACGGATTACCGCGTTCTCATCGCCGAACATCGCCTCAGCAAGTGCACGGGCAAGCTCGGTTTTACCTACGCCGGTTGGTCCAAGGAAGATAAAGGAGCCCATCGGACGCTTAGGGTCTTTAAGACCTGCACGTGCCCGGCGCAGCGCCCGGCTGACAGCCTTCACAGCCTCATCCTGGCCGATTACGCGTTCGTGCAGCAGAGCCTCCATGTTGAGCAGACGGTCTGTCTCCTCTTCCTTCAGCTTGCTGACCGGAATACCGGTCCAGCTGGCAACCACCTGGGCGATATCCTCCGGTGTAACCTGGGAATCGGTGCGACCTTGCTTTTCTTTCCATTGGTTCTTGGTTGTATCGAGCTCCTCACGGATTTTCTGCTCGGTATCCCGCAGTGCAGCTGCCTTCTCGAACTCCTGGCTCTGTACAGCAGAATCCTTCTCCTTGCGGATATCATCGAGGCGCATTTCCAGTTCCTTCAGATTCGGCGGAATCGTGTAAGAGTTGAGCCTTACCTTAGAGCCTGCCTCATCAATCAGGTCAATCGCTTTGTCCGGCAGGAACCGGTCTGGAATGTAGCGGTCGGACAGCTTCACAGCTTCCACGATTGCTTCATCCGTAATCTTCACCCGGTGATGGGCTTCATAACGGTCACGCAGTCCGTAAAGGATCTGCACTGCTTCCTCCGGAGAAGGCTGATCCACCGTAATCGGCTGGAAGCGGCGCTCCAAGGCTGCATCTTTTTCAATATATTTGCGGTATTCATCCAGGGTAGTGGCACCAATGCATTGCAGCTCACCACGGGCAAGAGCCGGCTTCAGGATGTTGGAGGCGTCAATCGCACCTTCCGCACCGCCTGCACCGATCAGGGTGTGCAGCTCATCGATGAAGAGCACGATGTTGCCGGCCTGACGAATTTCATCCATGATTTTTTTGAGACGGTCTTCAAACTCACCGCGGTATTTGGTTCCGGCTACGACAGATCCCATATCGAGGGTCATAACGCGTTTATCACGCAGCGTCTCCGGAATTTCATTGTTGATAATTTTTTGGGCCAGTCCTTCAGCTATCGCTGTTTTACCAACCCCAGGTTCACCGATCAGCACCGGATTGTTTTTGGTCCGGCGGCTCAGTACCTGGATTACACGTTCGATTTCTTTGCTGCGGCCGATAACCGGATCAAGGTTGCCGTCTTTAGCATAAGCGGTCAAATCGCGGGCCAGACCATCCAGCGTTGGCGTGCTGACATTAGCAGGCGTACCGCTGTGGCTTGAGGTTGCCTCACTGCTGCCCAGAAGCTGCAGTACTTGCTGGCGGGCTTTGTTGAGGCTGATACCGAGGTTGTTAAGCACGCGGGCTGCAACACCTTCGCCTTCACGGATCAGTCCGAGCAGGATATGCTCTGTTCCGACGTAAGTATGACCCAGCTTACGGGCTTCATCCATCGACAGCTCGATTACCTTCTTAGCACGTGGAGTATACGCGATGTTGGTAGGCTGCTCTTGTCCTCTGCCGATCAGCGTCTCCACTTCGTCCTGAATTTTCTCCAGACCCAGTCCCAAGCCGATTAGCGCTTTGGCGGCAATGCCGTCTCCCTCACGAATCAGTCCGAGCAAAATATGTTCTGTACCGATGTTGTTATGTCCCAAACGGACAGCTTCTTCCTGCGCCAGCGCCAGCACTTTTTGTGCGCGTTCCGTAAATCTTCCAAACATCATATCTCATGCACCTCCACGGATAATAAATATCTATAATTAATGTTGTGATCCCAGTGTCTCCCGGAGCAGCTTCGCCCGGTACATATCGCGTTCGGTGGCCGAAAGCTCGTCTCCGAACATTTTTTGCAGAAAACCAGGCTGTGTCTTGACGTTCAGCTCATTCAGCACTGAAATCGACGGCCCTTCCAGAATGCCAAGATCCACTCCAAGACGTAAATCTGAGAGCCGCTGCGCCGACTCCTTAAGCTCCATCACAGCGGCATAAGCCATGATCCCATACGAGCGTTTAATCCGGTCGGTAATCCGCAGTGCCGAATCTGTTAGCAGGCGTTCCCGGGCGTTTCGTTCATGCTCAATAATCTGGGTAACCACACTGTGAAGATTCTCAATGATTTCATTTTCCGTCTGACCCAGTGTAATCTGATTGGAAATCTGAAAGATGTTCCCTACTGCTTCGCTGCCCTCACCATAAATTCCTCTTACGGTCAGCCCCACCTGGTTCACTGCGGATAAAATCCGGTTAATCTGATGGGTCATCACGAGGGCCGGTAAATGAAGCATAACTGAAGCCCTGAGGCCGGTGCCTACATTGGTTGGACAACTGGTTAAATACCCTCTTCTATCATCAAAAGCGTAATTAACGGAAGCCTCAAAAATATCATCAATCGCCGTTGCCCTGTTCCAAGCCTCTTTCACCTGCAGGCCCGGGAATAAACACTGGATGCGGAGATGATCTTCCTCATTGATCATAATGCTGACCGACTCATCCTCGTTCAGGATAACTGCTCCGCCCCGGGAATCATTGGCCAGGTTAGGACTGATCAGATGCTTCTCCACCAGTACTTTTTTGTCCAGCTCAGTAAGCTCATCCAGCCTTAGCAGTTCAAAGGTGCCAAAACTTTCTGTTGCCTCCCCCTGAAATACAGGGGCGAGCTGTTCCAATGCTTCCTCCGCCTGTTCGGCTGAAGCCAGCAGTGGAAAAGGCAGGTGCTCCAGATTGCGGGCGATACGCATACGGCTGCTGATTACAATCTCAGAATGGCTGCCGCCGCAGCGCATCCAGTCACTAAGTGCTTGTTCGGTAAACCGGAGACTTGACATGTCGTATCCCCCCTATATATGAAAGACTTTACTCTTGTGCCATTTCTTTTTCAAGTTTGCGTATTCTGTCCCTCAGCTCGGCTGCGGTTTCGAACTCTTCATGCATGATGCTTTCCTGCAGCTCGTGCTTCAACTCATCGATTTGCCGTTTACACATAATCTGTGCACCGGCCCGCTTCGGCAGCTTACCTACATGCGCGGTACTGCCATGAACCCTCCTAAAGAGCGGGTCCAGCGTGCTGTCAAAATATTTATAACATGAGCTGCAGCCGAAACGTCCAAGCTTGCTGAACTGGGAATACGTCATACCGCAATTCTCGCAATGCAAACCTTGGACATTCTTAGTCGCTGCTGACTTCTCCTTGCCGGCCCCTTCAAGATCAAGCAGGCCGGACAACAGGCTGTGTATCGAGAAACCTCCCGCCGTTCCGGGAATCAGTTCCCCCTTCTCACGTGCACAGCTTTCACAAATATGAAATTCCGTCTTCTCTCCACTCACAATTTTAGTGAAATGTAGGGTTGCCGGTTTGACGCCGCATTCCTGGCAAAGCATAAGCGGAGTCCCTCCCTTATGATGACAATTATTTGCCCAACAAAGAGATTAGCATGGCCTTCATAATCTTGGCACGAATCTCATCCCGGTACGGCAGATGAACCGTCAGGCATTCCCGGGAAACAGCGGCGCGCATGAGGCACGCTTCACGCTTGCTTAGAAAGCGGGCTTCCTCAAGCTGATAAATCAGCCCTTCGGCGGAATTCTGATCAATATCATTTCCTATTGTAGATTTGAGATGAGCATACAGCGCCACATTCTGGGGCAGCTCAAAACGCTGAATCCGGATATAACCTCCGCCGCCGCGCTTACTCTCCACCACATAGCCCTTTTCCAAAGTAAAGCGTGTACTGATGACATAATTGATCTGTGACGGCACGCATGAGAATTGGTCCGCCAGATCATTGCGCTGGATTTCCACCGTACCTTCGGGACTTTCATGCAAAATATTCTTCAGATATTGTTCGATAATATCAGAGATATTACGCATCACTCATCCTCCAGTGTTTAATGCTGTATTGTACGTCCTGCTGTGAATCCGTCCGGAGTGATCTCTAATGAACTTAACCCAAGAGCGAAAGCACGAATCCATGCTGACCGGCTGCAAAAGAATACCAACTGCGTGCAATCATGCACCCGACAATTAAGCAGTTCAACCATCGACTCCGGTAACTTCAACTAATAAAGCTTAAAATAAAGCTTCCGCGGGTTCGTTGACTTTGACTTTCTTTGACTTTTTTCATATTATAACATATTTTCACTGAATTCCAAGTGGTTACTCTTATTTTTTACTTTTTACCGCCATTGTATTCGGACATCCCCTGGTACATCCAGTATTTTTATATGTAAAATAAAGCTCTACCCGCTTAGAAGCATAAGGTAGAGCTTGGCAGCAATCAGAAAAAGTCGAACAAAGCTGTCTTCGCCTGCGGTGTTATCTCCTCCAGCCACTTCACGGCTTCCGCACTTCCGGATATCCTTCCGTACCGGGCCAGCTCTTGGGGACGCTTATATCCCATTAACAGCACCGTCAGTGTGCCAATACTGCAGCTCAGGTCAGCTTGCATGTCTGTTGAGTCTGAACGAGTAAGCGAACCAGCCCCCTGATGGTTCACTGTCCACTCCCATACCCCCTCGTTCCATGGGGCCTGCTCATCTTGAATATATACGGTGTGCTTCACCGTTTCTGTTAACTTATTGAAAGAAAATGCTTCCACAAAAGCCTGGGCATTTACGATCCGCGCCATGAAATAAGGATAATTCTCCTGCGGAATTCGAGGATCCGGCAGCAAAAACGGCAGGATATCATCGGATGGCACCAGCTTCAGCTCCGCACCGGTGACCATTGAATCGTGGTTAGCAAGAAAAGTCCATAATCCCCGGCGCGCCTTCTCATTCAAAAAGACAAACTCATCGATAACCAATTGATTATTCTCCAGCTTATACAGCACATACCCTTCCGCTTCACCCTGCTCTGAAAAAAACACACCGTGATGCGTATCCTTATCCAGCACATTATTCTGCCACCATTCCTTGGTTCGCAGCAACGTGCCGCTGTATTGGGCAGCGAACTGATTATACAACTGGTCCAATACTTCCAGATTTGCGCTATCCCGCCGGACGCTGCCCTCGATGTCCGTTTTTAACGGGAATTTAGCCACGGGAATCGTGTATTTCTTATACTCACAGTAAATCTCCCAACCGAACTTACGGTAAAAGGGAATCAGAAACGGATGCAACATCGATAACGTCTGCCCGTTCTCATTCATTACTTGCAGAATATGCTTCAAAAGCTTAGCAACATAGCCTTGTCTGCGATTCTCCGGCCAAGTTGCTACTCCGGCAATGCCTCCCATGGAGATTGCTTGTCCCTGAATATAAGCCTGTAGAGGAAGCAAAGTCAGCTTGGCGCTCAGTTTCCCATCCTCAAAAATCCCCCACACTCTCTCCGGCTTAAACTTCTGTTCTTGCTTTAACCGGTCTTCACCGGACACTGTATACTTAAATGCATACTCGGACAGGGTAAGACTTGGCTCGAATTCCTCTACCTGCAACTGTCTTATTTCCACTCGGCTCACCTCATCAACATGAATTTGGTACTTAATTTGAGTATATCAAGTCAAGAATTAGTATGCTAATTTGGAGCAGAAATAAAAGAATTCAAGTGAGTTATCCACAGCTTAAAGCACAGCAACACGAAAAGCCGGAAAGAATTCTTCCCGGCCCAAAAAACTTATCCACTGTTTTGCAAACGCTATCCACAAAATCCACTTTTTATCCACAAAATCCGTGTATTACTTGGAGTTTTGCTTGACGAATCCACAATAATATGTCCATCATCCACATAAACAAGGGATTGCTTTCTGCAAAAATTATATCCACATGTGCGTAATTTTTCAGCAACTCCTGAAAATTATCCACAAGTTTTCCACAGCCCTGCACAAATCAAAAAAGCCATTGTCAATGACTCAACAATGGCTTCATGTGCTTGGCGGCGTCCTACTCTCCCAGGACCCTTCGGTCCAAGTACCATCGGCGCTGGAAGGCTTAACGGTCGTGTTCGGGATGGGTACGCGTGGAACCCTTCCGCTATCGCCACCAAACGGGCATTTACTGCGTAAATGCTTCAGGAACCTTAATTCCTGAAAACTGAATCCGAAACGAATCTGCGTTCTTCGAAATTTTTGGATAAGCCCTCGACCGATTAGTATTGGTCAGCTCCATGCATTACTGCACTTCCACCTCCAACCTATCTACCTCGTCGTCTTCAAGGGGTCTTACTAATTGGGAAATCTCATCTTGAGGGGGGCTTCACGCTTAGATGCTTTCAGCGCTTATCCCGTCCGTACGTAGCTACCCAGCCATGCTTCTGGCGAAACAACTGGTGCACCAGCGGTACGTCCATCCCGGTCCTCTCGTACTAAGGACAGCTCCTCTCAAATTTCCTGCGCCCACGACAGATAGGGACCGAACTGTCTCACGACGTTCTGAACCCAGCTCGCGTACCGCTTTAATGGGCGAACAGCCCAACCCTTGGGACCTACTTCAGCCCCAGGATGCGATGAGCCGACATCGAGGTGCCAAACCTCCCCGTCGATGTGGACTCTTGGGGGAGATAAGCCTGTTATCCCCAGGGTAGCTTTTATCCGTTGAGCGATGGCCCTTCCATGCGGTACCACCGGATCACTAAGTCCGACTTTCGTCCCTGCTCGACTTGTAGGTCTCGCAGTCAAGCTCCCTTATGCCTTTGCACTCTTCGAATGATTTCCAACCATTCTGAGGGAACCTTTGAACGCCTCCGTTACTCTTTAGGAGGCGACCGCCCCAGTCAAACTGCCCGCCTGACACGGTCCCCGTACCCGCTTAGGGTACCAGGTTAGAACCTAGATACGATCAGGGTGGTATCCCAACGGCGCCTCCGCAGAAGCTTGCGCTCCTGCCTCTACGGCTCCCACCTATCCTGTACAGATCGTACCCAAATTCAATATCAAGCTGCAGTAAAGCTCCATGGGGTCTTTCCGTCTTGTCGCGGGTAACCTGCATCTTCACAGGTATTAAAATTTCACCGGATCTCTCGTTGAGACAGCGCCCAAGTCGTTACGCCATTCGTGCGGGTCAGAATTTACCTGACAAGGAATTTCGCTACCTTAGGACCGTTATAGTTACGGCCGCCGTTTACTGGGGCTTCGGTTCATAGCTTCGGGTTACCCCTAACCACTCCCCTTAACCTTCCAGCACCGGGCAGGCGTCAGCCCGTATACTTCGCCTTGCGGCTTCGCACAGACCTGTGTTTTTGCTAAACAGTCGCTTGGGCCTTTTCACTGCGGCCCCCTCGGGCTATTCACCCTACCGAGGCACCCCTTCTCCCGAAGTTACGGGGTCATTTTGCCGAGTTCCTTAACGAGAGTTCTTCCGCGCGCCTTAGAATTCTCTTCTCGCCTACCTGTGTCGGTTTGCGGTACGGGCACCTTCTCCTGGCTAGAGGCTTTTCTTGGCAGTGTGAGATCATGACCTTCGCTACTATAATTTTCGCTCCCCATCACAGCCCAGCCTTACGATGTGCGGATTTGCCTACACACCAGCCTCACTGCTTAGACGGACATCCATCAGTCCGCGTCACTACCCTCCTGCGTCACCCCATCGCTCGTAGCGGATTACGGTGGTACAGTAATTTCAAACTGTTGTCCTTCGACTACGCCTTTCGGCCTCGCCTTAGGTCCCGACTTACCCTGAGCGGACGAGCCTTCCTCAGGAAACCTTGGGCTTTCGGCGGATCAGATTCTCACTGATCTTTTCGTTACTCATACCGGCATTCTCACTTGTATGCTGTCCAGCGCTCCTTACGGTACACCTTCAACCCACATACAACGCTCCCCTACCCCAGATACATACGTATCTAGCCATAGCTTCGGTGGTGTGTTTAGCCCCGTTACATTTTCGGCGCAGAGTCACTCGACCAGTGAGCTATTACGCACTCTTTCAATGGTGGCTGCTTCTAAGCCAACATCCTGGTTGTCTGTGCAACTCCACATCCTTTCCCACTTAACACACACTTGGGGACCTTAGCTGATGGTCTGGGCTGTTTCCCTTTTGACAATGGATCTTAGCACTCACTGTCTGACTCCCGGCAAGAAGTTAATGGCATTCGGAGTTTGACTGAGCTTGGTAACCCTTGCGGGCCCCGCACCCAATCAGTGCTCTACCTCCACCACTCCATTCACCGAGGCTAGCCCTAAAGCTATTTCGGGGAGAACCAGCTATCTCCGAGTTCGATTGGAATTTCTCCGCTACCCCCACCTCATCCCCGTATTTTTCAACATACGTGGGTTCGGGCCTCCAGTGCGTGTTACCGCACCTTCACCCTGGACAGGGGTAGATCACACGGTTTCGGGTCTACGTCCACATACTAAATCGCCCTATTCAGACTCGCTTTCGCTGCGGCTCCGGCTTCTCACCTTAACCTTGCATGTTAAACGTAACTCGCCGGTTCATTCTACAAAAGGCACGCCATCACCCATAGATCGGGCTCTGACTTTTTGTAAGCACACGGTTTCAGGTTCTATTTCACTCCCCTTCCGGGGTGCTTTTCACCTTTCCCTCACGGTACTGTTTCACTATCGGTCGCCAGGTAGTATTTAGCCTTAGCAGATGGTCCTGCTGGATTCATACGGGGTTTCACGTGCCCCGCACTACTCGGGATCCGTCTCGGAGAGAACACAGTTTAGGTTACAGGGCTTTTACCTCTATCGCGGGCCTTTCCAGACCTCTTCACCTACCATATTCCTTTGTAACTCCATGTGAGACGTCCCACAACCCCAAGAGGCAAGCCCCTTGGTTTAGGCTGTTCCGCGTTCGCTCGCCGCTACTGACGGAATCACTATTGTTTTCTCTTCCTCAGGGTACTTAGATGTTTCAGTTCCCCTGGTCTGCCTCTACACACCCTATGTATTCAGATGTGAGTAACTGCGAATTACCACAGCTGGGTTTCCCCATTCGGACACCCCCGGATCAAAGCTTGCTTACAGCTCCCCGAGGCAGTTTCGTTGTTCGCCACGTCCTTCGTCGGCTCCTGGCGCCTAGGCATCCTCCGTGTGCTCTTATTAGCTTAACCAATGCGTTCTCCCGAAGGAAACCGCCAGCATCGCTATAATTGAAACTTGTTTACACAAGTTCAGCTTAAAGGAATATTCTAAAACGCAAATTCGTTTCGGTATCCAGTTTTCAAGGATCAAGGCACTACGATTGATGAAGTTTGTTGGTGGAGCCAAGCGGGATCGAACCGCTGACCTCCTGCTTGCAAGGCAGGCGCTCTCCCAGCTGAGCTATGGCCCCGCAAATTCCATCAAAACCGAACAAATGGATACGCGTTAAGTATCTTGGAAGCTGAGCTTCCGATTTGAATGTTTCCGTTGCAGGAAACGATTCTCCATAGAAAGGAGGTGATCCAGCCGCACCTTCCGATACGGCTACCTTGTTACGACTTCACCCCAATCATCTACCCCACCTTCGGCGGCTGGCTCCCTTGCGGGTTACCCCACCGACTTCGGGTGTTGTAAACTCTCGTGGTGTGACGGGCGGTGTGTACAAGACCCGGGAACGTATTCACCGCGGCATGCTGATCCGCGATTACTAGCAATTCCGACTTCATGCAGGCGAGTTGCAGCCTGCAATCCGAACTGAGACCGGCTTTGCTGGGATTGGCTCCACCTCGCGGTTTCGCTTCCCGTTGTACCGGCCATTGTAGTACGTGTGTAGCCCAGGTCATAAGGGGCATGATGATTTGACGTCATCCCCACCTTCCTCCGGTTTGTCACCGGCAGTCACTCTAGAGTGCCCAGCACTACCTGCTGGCAACTAAAGTCAAGGGTTGCGCTCGTTGCGGGACTTAACCCAACATCTCACGACACGAGCTGACGACAACCATGCACCACCTGTCTCCTCTGTCCCGAAGGCCGCCTCTATCTCTAGAGGATTCAGAGGGATGTCAAGACCTGGTAAGGTTCTTCGCGTTGCTTCGAATTAAACCACATACTCCACTGCTTGTGCGGGTCCCCGTCAATTCCTTTGAGTTTCAGTCTTGCGACCGTACTCCCCAGGCGGAGTGCTTACTGTGTTAACTTCGGCACCAAGGGTATCGAAACCCCTAACACCTAGCACTCATCGTTTACGGCGTGGACTACCAGGGTATCTAATCCTGTTTGCTCCCCACGCTTTCGCGCCTCAGCGTCAGTTACAGCCCAGAAAGTCGCCTTCGCCACTGGTGTTCCTCCACATATCTACGCATTTCACCGCTACACGTGGAATTCCACTTTCCTCTTCTGTACTCAAGCCATCCAGTTTCCAGTGCGACCCCAGGTTGAGCCCAAGGTTTAAACACCAGACTTAAATAGCCGCCTGCGCGCGCTTTACGCCCAATAATTCCGGACAACGCTTGCCCCCTACGTATTACCGCGGCTGCTGGCACGTAGTTAGCCGGGGCTTTCTTCTCAGGTACCGTCACTCCGGTAGCAGTTACTCTACCGGACGTTCTTCCCTGGCAACAGAGCTTTACGATCCGAAAACCTTCATCACTCACGCGGCGTTGCTCCGTCAGGCTTTCGCCCATTGCGGAAGATTCCCTACTGCTGCCTCCCGTAGGAGTCTGGGCCGTGTCTCAGTCCCAGTGTGGCCGTTCACCCTCTCAGGTCGGCTACGCATCGTCGCCTTGGTGAGCCGTTACCTCACCAACTAGCTAATGCGCCGCAGGCCCATCCCTTAGTAGCAGATTGCTCCGCCTTTCATCCTTTTCTCATGAGAGAAAAGGAATTATCCGGTATTAGCTACCGTTTCCGGTAGTTATCCCAGTCTGAGAGGTAGGTTGCCTACGTGTTACTCACCCGTCCGCCGCTAAGCTTATCCCGAAGGATAAGCTCCGCTCGACTTGCATGTATTAGGCACGCCGCCAGCGTTCGTCCTGAGCCAGGATCAAACTCTCCAAATTGGTATTTAGAAAGAGCGATTGCTCATTTTGAAACTGACGATTCATTAAATGAATCTTGTAAAAATTAACGCGTTCCATTTGTTCAGTTTTCAAAGAACTTGCTCCCGGCGTTTCAACATTTTGTCTCTCGCACAGGAATTAGATCATATCATATTTCTTTATTTCTTGTCAACTTATTTTTTTCTCAGCCAATCACTCGGCGTTGATGTCTCATAAGCACAAGAGATAATATATCATGCTGGGCAGATGTTTGCAAGCTTTTTTTACAAAATAATAGTCCGGTGTATATTTGGCCTATCCGGGGCACAAATTGAGTTCCATAACGCTTTGGTTATAGCTAAAATAGGATCTATTGAATCCCCTCCGATTCATTCCTATTATTATCTGCTTGGAAAGGAGTTCAGATGAACAGTAATAGTAACTATCCCGCGGACAATCCTTCATCTGGTATCGAAGTCCGGGAGCAGCGCAATCTGCAGCAGGCCACCATTTACAGGATTCTGCTGGCTGTCAGCTTTGTTCATTTATTCAATGATTCCATTCAGGCGCTTATTCCGGCGATGTTCCCTACGCTAAAGGACAATCTGCTGTTGTCTTTCAGCCAGGTGGGCTGGATTGCTTTTGCCTTGAACATCACCTCTTCAGTAATCCAGCCGGTGATCGGTTATGCGGCCGACCGCAAACCCCGCCCTATCCTCCTGCCACTGGGCATGTGCTGTACGTTCGCCGGAGTGTTTCTTTTAGCTTTTGCGGATAATTATGCTCTGGTAATCTTCTCTGTCATGCTCGTAGGGTTCGGGTCGGCAGCCTTCCACCCGGAAGGGATGCGCGTCGCTCACATGGCGGCAGGTCAGCGCAAAGGACTCTCCCAGTCGATCTTCCAGGTAGGCGGTAACGCCGGACAATCCTTAGGACCTTTGCTCATGAAGTGGGTGTTCATTCCGTTCGGACAGATTGGGGCGCTCGGGTTCACAGTGTTCGCCGCTGCCGGAATTGCTGTTCAGACCTATGTAGCCAGGTGGTACCGTGAAATGCTGGATGCCGGGTACACGTTCCGTAAGAAGTACTCAGGAGGCACAATTGATCCTGCCCGCCGTAAAAGCATCCTGATTGCCACTGTTATTCTCGTCTTTATCGTTTTTGTCCGTTCCTGGTATGGCGCCTCCATCGGCGGTTATTATGCTTTCTACTTAATGGATAATTACGGAATGAAGCTTGATGATGCTCAAGTCTACATCTTTATGTATCTGGCAGCCGGAGCCGTAGGTACTTTTTTTGGTGGCCCGCTTGCTGACCGTTTCGGGCGGCGCAATCTTATCCTGATCTCCATGGTAGGTACGGTGCCGTTTGCGCTTGCGCTTCCTTTTGTGGATCATTTCTGGGCTGCAGTTCTTCTCGTAATCTCCGGCTTCGTACTGCTGTCCAGCTTTTCAGTAACAGTAATCTATGCGCAGATGCTGTACCCTGGCAATATCGGCACAGTCTCAGGGCTTATCACCGGTCTGGCTTTTGGACTCGGCGGTATCGGCTCCGTAGTAATCGGTGAGCTCATTGACCGGATTGGCATCACAACCGTATTCGTAGCCTGCGGCTTCCTTCCGCTGCTCGGTCTGCTTGCGCTCCTGCTGCCTGGTGATAAGAAGCTGGAGCAATGGGCAGCTGAGTAGCTGGGAGTCCTCTTTCCTAACAAAGTAGCTGGGAGTCCTCTTTCCTAACAAGTTACTTCATAAGGTCCATCCTTCCCGGTACCGGGAATGGTGGGCTTTTTGGCACATTCTCCAGCGACTGCAGTCCTTATAAATAGCAGAATTATTCAACCGCTGGTTTTTGCGGTACAATTAATTCAAACTTGAAATAACCAGTAGAGCTCCGGAGGCTTGAGGAGGGATAACGCTTGAAAAAGATGTTGGGAAATATCCGCAAAGGGTATGGAAAAAAGCTGGTCTCGATTCATATGTGGAATGCATGGCTGGTGCTTTTTCTGGCTCTGAGCGGACTGCTGCTGGTGGGGGGCTTCTGGCGTGAACTGCTGGGCGAAGGCAGAGTGTGGCTAAAATGGGCTCATATCGCTTTTGGGCTGGTTCTGCTTATTCCGGTCATCTATTATTTGCTGCTTGCCGCCAAGCACTGGAAGAGGCTGCAGGGAAAAACCGCCCAAAAGACAAACGTAATCTTCGTGCTCATTCTCCTTGTCGGCTGGATCGTATCCGGTATTGTTCTATGGCAATTCAGACTTGCCGGACCGAGGGCAGCCAATATGGCGCTTTTGGTCCATGATCTCCTCACCTGGATCGGGCTTCCTGTCATTATCTATCACTCCATTACCCGGGTTAAATGGCTGAAGGAACCTAAGAAGCGTTCTGTCATCCCTGAACTGGACGCTGGCGAGGGTGGGGGTGCTTCGGGTGGGCAACAACGTCCTGCGGCTACCGGTGGACCCCAGCCTGTGTATACGCGGCGCGGATTCATTAAGCTTGCAGTGGGAGCCGGTCTCGCGATAACGGTCGGCCCCACCTTTGTGAGGTGGATTGGTAAGTCGTTTCAGCTACCCGGGTCTGCAGAGTATGCGGCCAATAATGCCAATACCCTGCTCCCGGATCCCGTGCCGCTGGCTGACTCCTCCCCGCCGATCGGCGGCGGTGCCGAAGGGAACTTCCGGGTGTATACCGTAACGGACATTCCCGCCTTCGATAACTCCAACTGGTCATTCACAATCAACGGTCTGGTGGATAAAACCTTCACCTGGAATTGGGAAGAGTTCGTCAGGCTGCAGCGTGAGGTGCAGGTGAGTGATTTTCACTGCGTCACCGGCTGGTCCGTCTACAAAAACACATGGGAGGGCCTCCCTCTCTACAAGCTGCTCGATATGGCCGGTGTACACAACAAAGCCTCCACAGTCAAATTTTACTCCGGCGACGGTGTTTATACGGACTCTCTTACGCTTGCTCAAGCCCGGATGGAGGACGTGATGGTCGCGGTTATGCATGACGGGCAGCCCATCCCTAATCAGCTGGGCGGACCGGTACGCCTGATTACTCCACAAATGTATGCTTACAAATCAGTCAAATGGCTGAACCGGATCGAGTTAATTGAAGATGATCATGTCGGATACTGGGAACAGCGGGGTTATGATAAAGACGCCTGGGTGCCCGGTGCCAAGCGGGTATAACCACTGTGAGTGTCATCTTATAGTTTAAATGCAAAAGCCTTCTTTTCCCATAGTGGGTAAGAAGGCTTTTATAGTTTGAGTATTATAGGCTTTTAAAGGACGCATCGTACAGGCGGAACATGGTTTTGTAGCCCGACTCGTCAATCTTGATCCCGACATCCAGGCGTCCCGAAATTTCCAGAGGGCCCGAGGTATAGCGGAGCTTGCTGCCTTCGGGCACAAACACAATCATGATCTTGTTCCAGTAGGTCTCATCGCCGTTATCAAACGGGCATTCTGCGCCCGGCTCCGGAATGAGCAGAAACCAGTTCTTCTCAAAGGAAAGGACTTCACCCATAAAGCCTTTTATCGTAACCTTGCTGCCGGTAAGATCCCAAAAACGCTCTGAGGGGCGGGTCTGGTCAGTGCCGTCAAAAAATCCGTTCCAATCAATGTTCGTGTTCCCTGAGGAAGATGCCACTACCGGATTCGCCACATTTGTAGGCTGAGACGGACTGGCCGCCGGGACGGAGCTGGCTTGTGCGGATTCCGGTCCGGCGCTGTCCTTCCCCGCATCCTTGACCTCTGCCGAATTAGCACCATGTGTAGGAGCAGGAGATGTAGCACCCGGGATGGAGCCTGCAGTCTTCTTGGGAGGCTTCTGTGTAACGGCCGCTGCAGATGCAAAAGGTTTAGGCGAAGGCTTGGACGTAGCCGGTACGTTGTCTTCAGCGGCTGTGGCTGTGGCTTCGGATCGTACTGCAGCTTGCGCCTCAGCTATGGCAGGGCCGGGAGTGACAGCCGCAGTTTCTACTGCCGGAGAGTTCTCCACCGCAGGAGAGGCTTCTGCAGAAGCTTGCGGAGCAGCAGTCACATCAGCAGCGGCCAATATGTCAGAGCTGCCTGAAGCTTCTGCCACGGCAGCAAAGGATTCTCCGCTGCCTTCATCTGCCTTGTCCTGACCGCATGCCTGAAGCAGCAGCATACAGATAACGGCTGCCGACATCAGGATCAGTCTTCCCTGTAATCGTATCAAGTGTGTGTCCCTCCTATGATTTGAACAAAGCGAGCGGATGCATCCGGTACATCCGGAAGGCCGGCCCCAGCGAGGACAGCAAACCTATAGAGAGTGCGCCTGCAACAATGAGCCAATGCTCCGGTGTCCAATGATAAGGCTCTATCTGGATACCTGCCTGTGCGAATAACGCATCCTTCAGCAGATAAGCCCCGAGATGGCCGAGCAGCAGACCGAAGATGAGTCCGGCAGCCGTCACCAGCAGACCTTCACTGGTTAATGTCAGCCATACATAAGCCCTGGATTTTCCGAGAAGACGTAAAAGTCCTACATCCTTGGTGCGCTCCCCGACAGCTGCAATCAGAGACAACAAAATCGCAATGCCGGCCAGCAGCACACAGATAGCCGTCAGCACGCTTAGCAGCCTGGATCCCTGATCTACTGCATTCAACACATCTGAGACCGCCTTGCTTGTATAAGCCGCCTGAACCCCATTGCTTCCATCGAGTGTCTGCTTCAGATCGTGGGCCCCTAACAAACTGGCCGGTTTGACCAGCACCGCTGTAATCTCCCGCTCCTCAGGTGCAAGTTCATGCACGGCCCAGGCGTAGTCCACGGTTGTAAATACGGCACGGTCATCCGGGGTGTGGAGTTCAGGGAGAATGCCTGCTACGGTGTAGTGGAAGCTCTCATGGGCATGTTCTTCGTCATGCTCTCCAGCCACATGATTCTCTCCATGCTCCGCTTCACCTGATTCGTGGCCCTCTTCCTGTACAAGCCCGTGCGCACCCGAAAAGGTATCCCCCACCTTCAGTCCCAGAGACTCGGCGACATACGCGCCAACAATGGTTTCACCGGTACGGGTATACATAATACCTTCCTGCAGCTTGCTGTCCCCGTAGCGGGTAAAGAAGTAGCCGGAATCCATCCCGACGATTGGGAACCCCTTGAAATTGTCACCCGTTGTCATGGCAAAGGCCTGATCGACGGATTTATCCTGCTTCGCCTGATCCAAAACGGCAAGCGGAATATTTCCGGTTGGCGCACCGATATGGTAGAAGGTATTTAGCACAAGCTGAGTCTCACTGCCTGCAGCCCCAATGACAAGGTCAAATGGACCGTACCCTTTTTTGGCACCCTGTTCCACGCTCTCCTTGGACAAAGTCAGCAGAACAATAAAAGCAACCGTAATGGCAACTGCACATACGGTAAGCAAAGATAAGAACCGCCGGTGCAGCACGTTCCGGAGAGTCAATCTGAACAGACTCATATCGTTACCTCTTCCCTTTTCACGCGGAGAACCCTCTGCTCAGGCGATGCCTCCCGGCGCACTTCATTGATATCCTGAATGTTCAGGCAGTGCGGAAAGCGGTCCGCCATGTTAAGGTCGTGAGTTACAACGATTAAGGTATGTCCATGGGCTTCGCTTATATCCAGCAAAAGCGAGGAAATCTCGTCCGCTGTTTCCCAATCCAGACTGCCTGTAGGCTCATCCGCCAGCAGAAGCGGCGGCTGATTTACCAGTGCCCGTACAATCGCGACCCGCTGCTGCTGGCCGCGTGACAGCTGGGAAGGCAGATGCTGGCCTCTATCGGAGAGTCCCACCTGCTCCAGCCAATAGTCAACCACCTGCTTTCTCTCCTTGCGCGAAAGCCGGGAGGTCATCGCAATCTCAACATTCTGCCTGGCTGTCAGTGAAGGAATGAGATGAAAGTCCTGCAGCACATAGCCGATAGAGGAAGCACGAAAGGCATCGCGCTTCGCCTCTGCCAAACTGTGAAGCGGCTGGCCGTTCACCGCTATTTCACCGCTGTCTGTCCGCAGGATTCCGCTAACCAGATGCAGAAGCGTGCTTTTACCGGACCCACTGGGTCCGGTAATGGCTACACGCTCTCCTTTTTCAACTGTCCACTCTGGTATATCCAGGATCCGTACAACTCTTCCGTCGACCTTAAATTGTTTCTTCAAATCTCGAATTTGGAGCAACCAGGCCACTCCTATCTCAGTATGATCCGTTCGGACAAAGCATCCCAGGTTAAGGTTGTGCCCTTCAGCTGACTGAATGCGTTAAGCGGGAGATACAGCACGCCATTATCAACATCAACTGTATAAGCTGCTGTTTTGCCGTTGAATTTGGCTGTTTTGTCCGTCAGGTTAACCTCAATGGTATTCTTCGCAAGACTCAGCTTCGCAGTAGCTGTATCCCCTTTATAAGTTCCTCCAAGCGCTTTGGCCAGTGCCCCGGCCGGATAGAGCACCTCGTTGTCGCGGCTGATTTTAAACTTCGGATACAAATATTTGGACTGCAGCTCTGCTGAGCTCTTCTCCAAATTCAGACCCAGGATGCCTGCGCCCGCTTTTGCAATTTGCGTGTTGTCCACCTGGCCCTTCACCTTGTCTGCGATTGGACCATACGCCCAGATTCCGACATCCACTGCGGAGTGCCCATGACCGGACCAGCCTACCAGGAGTCGCTTGGAAATCACCGCATTATATGCGCCTTCACGTTTATAAGAGGAACCGTCGCCATTCATGATCTGGGTAACTTCCTCATCGGAAAGATCCGTAATCCATGTATTCGCCGTTACGATACTGCGGATCTCTTCCGGTGTCTGGGCTGCCTCAAGACTTGCTGCCAGGCTTTCGGAGGAGTGCTTTTGCTTGTTCCACAAATCGATGTTGATTTCGTAGATATTGTCGCGGGAAAGGGACAGGCCACCTGTTTCATGGTCTGCTGTAACTACCACGGAGGTGTTACCGTTTTT
This sequence comes from Paenibacillus pedocola, assembly GCF_031599675.1. NCBI lineage: Bacteria > Bacillati > Bacillota > Bacilli > Caryophanales > Paenibacillaceae > Paenibacillus > Paenibacillus pedocola. The sequence continues at coordinate 5,849,980 of NZ_CP134223.1, forward strand.
CTTCGCGAATTCAATCGCCGTCTTAAATGCGGCATCAAAGTCTAGTGTCTCTTGAACAAGTGTAGGAAGATCATTAGCATGACCGGCATGGTCAATACGTCCGCCTTCAATCATCATGACAAAGCCGTCTTTATCCGTAGACAAAATATTCAGCGCTTTGGAGGTCATTGCCGCCAGACTCGGAATTTCCGCCGTACGATCCGGAACATAGGCAACATGCGAGTTGCCGAACAGGCCCAGAACCTTGGAGTTTTTGGAGGTGAGCGCATTTAGAGCCGAAGTATTCTCTACCACAGTGTATCCTTTGGCTTTAAAGTCAGGGAGGATGTTCTTGTCTGTACGTTTGCCCTTCTCATCCTTGGTTACAAAAAACTGCTTGCCGCCGCCCATTAAGACATCTACGCCGCTCTCCAGATACTGCGAGGCAATCGCTGATTCATTATCGCGGCTGCGGACATGGGAAGCGTAAACGGCTGGTGTGGCATGGGTAATACGAGCGGTGGTCACAAGCCCGGTTGCCTTGCCGCTGCTCTCGGCAGCTTCAATAATGGAGGCAAACGGTTTGGATACATCCTCGTTGGACACACTGATCCCCGCATTATATGTTTTATGACCTGTAGCAAATGCAGTACCAGCTGAAGCGGAGTCCGTGACGATACCCGAAACGACTTTCCCGCCATCCTCTCCACGGTCTGCATATGTAGTTGCTTGTCCTACATAATATGGATCGATGTTTAGATGATTGACACCCTTAGTGTATTGCTGAAAATATCTTGCCGCAGAAACTTGTGCCGGACCCATACCGTCGCCAATCAGAACGATGAGGTTTTGAGACTGGGCTTTGGCCGTTACCCCTGCTTTAGTTGTACTTTGTGCTGCTCCCGCAAGGGTTGCCCCCGAAACTACAGCTACAGCCAATCCTCCAAAAACGATGCCCTTCATAAGCTTCTTCATTGTGTACCCCTTCCTGATTATATTGATTCTTACCCAGCTTACCTTGGAAAGGTTAACGAACTGTCAAAATAAGTAATGAGTTGTATTAAATTATCAGTTGTTCATATATTACTGCTAGAACTAGAAGGAAAATTCATCACGTAAAAAAAGCCCTGTAATCTTTCGCCTTAAAGCGAATAGATCACAGGACTCTGTTCTTGCATTTGTATGTTCCCTGATACCAGCGTGCTTACATCTCAAGCAGCCTGATCAGTTCTTCTTCATCTTCAATAACTTGAATACCGAGCTGCTGTGCCTTGGCCAGCTTGCTGCCCGCCTTTTCCCCGGCAATGACCAGGTCCGTCTTTTTGGAGACACTTCCGGATACCTTGGCCCCCAGGGCCTCCAGACGCTCCGCTGCTTCCTCCCGGGTCAGCTTCTGCAGCGAACCGGTTAAGACGACCGTTTTGCCGCTGAAGAAGGAATTGGTATTGACCTGACGCGGGGCTTCAGGAGCCTTGGCCTCTACGCCCAGGTTGAGCATACGGTTGATGCTGGTGGCAACAAACGGATCCGCGAAGAAGCTTACGATGCTCTCCGCCACAATTCCGCCGATATCTGGCAGACCCGCCAGCTCCTCTGCTGTTGCGTTCATTACCGCTTCCAGACTGCGGTAGTGCTCAGCCAGCATTCTTGTAGTCGCTTTGCCGGTATTCGGGATGCCCAGAGCAAACAGGAATGAAGCGAGATCACGGCCCTTGCTCTCCTCCAGCGCTTTGATCAGATTATCCGCCTTCTTCTCCCCAAAGCGGTCCAGCTTCACCAGCTGCTCAAAGGTCAATTCATATAAATCCGCCGGCTCACGCACACCCAGTTCTTCATGCAGCTGGCCGGCAGTTTTCTCGCTGAATGTCTCAATATCCATCGCATCGCGGGAAGCAAAATGGGTAATCCGGCTGATAATCTGCGGTTTACAGTCAAGCTTGTTATTGCAGAACAGATGCGCTCCGCGCATTTCCAGCGGGAACCCGCAGGCAGGACAGTTATCCGGGAAGATGATCTCCCCGCCGTCGCTTTCTTCAGTTACCTTGCCGAGAATTTCCGGAATGACATCATTGGAGCGGCGGATGAAGACCCGTGTCCCCAGCGCAAACTTAAGGTTCTTGCGTTCAATATCTCCTACATTGTTAAGTGTACAGTTCTGGACGGTAACACCAGCCAGCTCGACTGCCTCTACACGGGCAAGCGGAGTGACTTTGCCGGTACGGCCTACATTCCAGCTGACCGATTCCAAAATGGTTGTCGTTTCTTCCGCCTCGAACTTGTAAGCCACTGCCCAGCGCGGGAACTTATCCGTGTAACCCAGCGCTTCCCGAATCCGGAAGTCGGTCACCTTGATGACCGCACCGTCGATCAGATAATCAAGACCGGAACGGCTCGCTTCAATCTCGGCCAGCTGCTCGGTAACCTCATCGAAATTATCGAAATAGGTAAGATAAGGATTAACCTTAAAACGGTTGTTCCGCAGAAAAGCCATCATCTCCTGATGATCAGCAAACTGCACACCCTCGGCATACCCCACATTATAAAAGAAAGCATTCAGCCTGCGGTCTGCGGTGGTCTTCGGGTTCAGGTTGCGCAGTGCACCTGCTGCTCCGTTGCGGGCATTCTTCAGCGGCTCGGCTGCCCGTGTGTTGTAATCAGCCAGTACGGACAGATTCATGATTCCTTCACCTTGGACTTCAATCAGGCCCTCCTTGAAGGGAATCGTGAGCGGAACCGATTTGATGGTCTTCACTTGGGCGAGAATCCCTTCACCCGTCACCCCGTTGCCTCTAGTCGCAGCCTGTACAAGCGCACCGTCACGATAGGTCAGGTTGAGGGTCAAACCATCGAATTTGAGTTCCACCGCATAACAAGGCTCCGGCAGCGGCGTTTCAGGATTCTTTGTATTATAATCATTCACCAGCTTCAGCACCCGGGTATTCCAGCTCCGCAGCTGCTCGATATTCTGCGCTTTATCCAGGCTCCATAAAGGCGCAAGATGCCGGTGGGGAGTAAATCCCTTCAGCAGCTCGCCTCCAACACGCTGGGTCGGAGAATCAGGGAGCACAATGCCACTCTCCGCTTCAAGCTGAACCAGCTTATCATAGAGCACATCATATTCCTTGTCGCTAATCTGCGGCGCATCCAAGGTGTAATAGTGGTAATTGTACTGATTCAGCTCTGCTACGAGCTCTTCCATGGTATGCATAACGTCCATCCGGGCGCATCCCTCCGTCATAAGGATAATATCTACAAGATGAACTTAAGAATGAATTAGCGGAGTTAGCTCACATTCTTAAGTTCACATTCTATAGCATGTGAATGACACATCTACTACTCTTTATATTCTAAAAATGCATTCGCTATCCCTGGCCGGATTATTCGACTTTGGTAATCGGGGCAAACCCCGCCAGCAGCCGCTTGACGCCGACCGGTGCCGGAAAGGCGATCTGCAGCTCCGTATCGTTGCCGCTGCCCTTGACGGACACAATGGTGCCAGTGCCCCATTTGCCGTGGGCAACCTTGTCTCCCGCCTTGTAGTCACCGGGCGCCGCGGCCGCCCCGCCCGTAGCGCGCTGCGCGCCTGCTCCGGTCGTCACCGTCACGCGTCCTGCGCCAGGCACTGCGGACGCGGTACTGCCGCCTAGGCTGGTGCTCTGCCCGCCAGCCGGCGCTGTGCCGGCACCGCCTGTAGCGCGGCTGCCGAAGTTCCCCCGGCCGCCGCCGCCGAAGCCGCGGCCGCCATAGGCACCGCCAACCTCCGCGCCGCCGCGCCGGAAGCGGTCCGATTCCTTAACCGTATCTTCCTTCAGCTCCTCCGGAATCTCTTCCAGGAAGCGGGACGGCGCATTGGCGGTCGTCCGTCCGAACAGCGTGCGCATTCTTGCACAGCTGAGGAACAGCTGCTTCTCCGCACGTGTAATCCCTACATAGGCCAGCCGCCGTTCCTCTTCCAATTCATCATTGTCCTGGAAAGCACGGCTGTGCGGGAACACCCCTTCTTCCATCCCGATGATGAAGACTGTCGGGAACTCCAGACCCTTCGCGCTGTGCATCGTCATCAGCACCACGGCATCGCTGCGTTCCTCATCATCATTCACACTATCGATATCTGCAATCAGCGCCAGATCAGTAAGGAAGGAGACCAGCGACTTGTCTTCATTATTTTTCTCAAATTCCATCGTTACCGACAGGAACTCATCGATGTTCTCCAGGCGGGAACGGGATTCGAGCGTATTCTCATTTTGCAGCTCCAGCCGGTATTGCGACAGTTCCAGAATCTTCTCGGTCAGCTCGGTCACCGACAGGAATTCCACCATCCGGTGCAGCGCTTCGATCATATCATAAAACTCCACCAGTGCATTCCGCGTCCGGCCGGCAAAGCCGAGATCGTCCACCGTCTGCAGTACCCGGAATATCGAAACACCGCGTTCTGCCGCCGCTACAGCAAGCTTGCCGATTGTCGTATCTCCCAGACCGCGCTTAGGCACATTGATAATCCGTGCTAAGCTGATATCATCATCAGGATTGGACAAGAGACGCAGATAAGCCAGGAGGTCTTTGATTTCTTTACGGTCATAGAACTTAATCCCGCCGACAATCTGATACGGTATATCTGATTTAATCAGAATTTCTTCTATTACACGGGACTGGGCATTGGTACGGTACAGAATTGCATGATTCTGATAGGCCTGCCCCTGCTTAACATTCTTGCTGATTTCACCCGTAACAAAATATCCCTCATCATGCTCGGAATCCCCGCGGAATACCTTGATCTTCGCGCCTTCGTCCGAATCTGTCCACAGTTTCTTCGGCTTGCGGCCGGTGTTCAGCGCTATAACGCCATTGGCAGCGTTCAGAATATTAGAGGTCGAGCGGTAGTTCTGCTCCAACAGAATGGTTTTGGCTTCCGGATAATCCTCTTCAAAGTTTAGAATGTTGGTAATATCCGCTCCGCGCCAGCGGTAGATGGACTGGTCGCTGTCGCCGACCACACAAATCCGGTGATGGCTGTCCGCAAGCATGCGGCAGAGCATGTACTGCGCCCGGTTCGTATCCTGATACTCATCGACATGAATGTACTTGAATTTCTTCTGGTAGAAATCAAGCACCTCAGGCACTTCCTTGAATAATTGAATGGTCTTCATAATCAAGTCGTCGAAATCCAGCGAGTTGTTGCTTCTCAGCCGCTGCTGGTACTTGGTATACACCTTAGCGACAAGTCCTTCAAAATAATCGCCGATCTTCTGCTCATACTGGGCCGGAGTGATCAGTTCGTTCTTGTTCGTACTGATTACCGCCTGCACGGCTTTGGGTTCAAACTTCTTGGTGTCGATATTCAGATCCTTCATGCAGTTGCGGATAACCGACAATTGGTCCGTAGAATCGAGAATGGAAAAATTGGAGGTGAACCCGATCCGTTCAATATCCTTGCGCAGAATACGCACACACATCGAGTGGAAGGTGGATACCCAGATATCCCGCCCCTCCGGGCCGACCAGCTTGGAGACACGCTCCTGCATTTCACGGGCTGCTTTATTCGTAAAGGTTATTGCCAGGATCGCCCAAGGCGGCGCTTTGCGGTTCGCAATCAGCCAGGCGATACGGTGGGTAAGCACGCGTGTCTTGCCGCTGCCCGCTCCGGCCATAATCAAGAGAGGTCCTTCAGTGGTTTCTACAGCCTGGCGCTGTGGAGGATTCAGCCGGCTTACGGCGTCCTGTATGTTAATAAGTTGCATGTGTAACATGCTCCTTTCCAATATAAGCTTGATATAAACTGAACTATATAGATTGAACTTATGATTTTTCTATTTGAGGGATTAGCCGTGACTACAGAGAATGTTTGGGCTTCCGGCCGCTGTTAGGGTTGGATTTCCTTGAATTTAACTGCTTATAGCAGTAGAAATCCAAACCTAAAGGCGGACGCTACCGCTCCTCCAGCTCCAAAATTCCCCTCCGCCACTTTCCCCTTAATGTATATTTTCAAGTTCAATCTATTTAGTAACTTTCTATTTAACACTGATTATACGGGCTACTCCAATTGAATCTTCGGTGTCTGCTTAACTGCCTGCACGGTGAGCAGCGCCCGCTGCACATCCCGGTAGATAATATTGCCTACAACAACGGTATCGCAAAGGGCAGCCGCCTGCTTCGCCTCAGCCTCGCTGGTAATTCCGCCTCCGTAAAAGAGCTGACTGTTCTCCACCGTCTCCCTAACTTCCCGCACCGTCTCCATATTGCCGAACCTCCCGCTGTATTCGAGGTAAACGACCGGCAACTGCATCAGCTTGTCCGCGATCTGCGCATACGCCGCAGCCCCACGCGCACTTAAGCGGCTGTCTGCGCCCGTAAGACGGGCTACAGATGAGTCCTCATTCAAGACAATGTACCCTTCTGTCAGCAGCAACTCCCACGGGATCAGGCTGCCAAAACGCTCTATCGCTTTGCGGTGGTGACCGAGAATCCAGTCCGTTTCAGAAGTATTCAGTACCATAGGAATCATATATAAATCAAATCCCGGCACGGCCGCTTCCAGATCTGAAACCTCCAGTGCACAAGGAAGCTCATACTGCCGCACTCTGGCGAGCAGCCGGGTGGTATTCTCATAAGTAACGCCCGTGGATCCGCCTATGAGAATGGCATCGGTACCGGAACGGCAAACCGCGTCCAGCTCCTGATCACCGAGCTCACGGTCCGGGTCCAGCTTGAATACATGCCGCCACGGCTGTATTAATTGCCGCATTTCATTCATCCATCGTCCATCCTCACCAATTTATCTAGACATCCCCTGCGTTACACAGAGCATCGCCACAGGTTATTCATGCCAAGCCAAAAAACACTCCCGCCAACGCAAAAACCGTAACTCTAGTCTATGCCAGCATAAAGGGGAGTGTCAATTTAAAGCAGGGAAAAATACGAACATTTTTTCGCGTTTTTAGGATCGTTTAGCGTAATCCCCGAATCCCGACCAAGTCATCCTCCGAGATAAAATCGGTATAAAATCCGTCCACACCCATCCGGGACAGCTTCGTAATCTCCTGCTCATCGTTGAGCGTATGCACATATACGCGGGCTCCGGCCCGTTTCAGCTTCCGAACAAAGCTCTTGGAGGCTCTGGTAACCGGCATCGTAATCTCCACCCCCGTATCCTTAACGAAAGCAAGCACCTGCTCATCACTATCCTGGGATTGATACAGAGTATAAATCACCTCTGGAAAAGCATATACCTTATTTACTACGTCCAGCATGTCACGGCTGTAAATTTGCGGAACAATCCGCTCCAGCAGCGAAGGATCTTTGCGCTCAGCAGCTTCAACAATAAGTCTAAACTGTCTGGTTACCAGCTCGGGGTCATGCTCCTTCGTATCCGTCACAATATAAGCATCCGGGTAAGCAATCATCAGATCCATAATCTTGTCAATGTCGAGTGGAGAATACAGTTCAAGGATAGGAGTATCCATAACCTCATTGTAACTAAGTACCGTTCCTTGTTTGGCTGCAGGAAGCACATCAAGCTGACCCAGCAGCTTACTCATATTGCCTGTCCACTCATGACGGGCAATCAGCTTATTGTCTGTTGTAAGCAGTAAATCCGTTTCAAACAGCCGGCTTCCCTGCTCATAGTTGGCAACAAAAGCATCGAGAGTATTCGTATACGTATGACCGTTAATCCCGCCCATCGCATGGGCAATGATCCGGTATGCTATAAATCCGGTTGCCGGTTCTTCTTCCTTGGGCCATAGGGTAATCACGAGTAAAAGTATAAGTGCAGCAACCATGATGACTGACGCTGTTAGCTTTCTTTTATCCATAATAGAGGGTTTCCTTTGCCGGGTTTAGTATGGAAAAAGCAAAAACGGCTGTAGCCTTATAGAAGGATGGCAACCGTTTCTATGGAAGATATAAAATTAATAGGCATTTTTGAAGCCGTTGCGGATCGTTCTGACAATAATCCGGATATCAAACAGCAGCGACCAGTTTTCGATATAGAAAATATCATGCTTGATCCGCTCTTCAATCGAGGTATCGCCGCGCAGGCCGTTGCTCTGTGCCCAGCCGGTAATCCCCGGGCGTACATGATGCTTCACCATATATTTCGGGATCTCACCGCGGAACTGTTCTACATAAAACGGACGCTCGGGCCGCGGACCAACCACACTCATCTGCCCCAGCAGCACATTAATGAACTGCGGCAGCTCATCCAGACTGGTCCGGCGGATAAAGGTGCCAAACCGGGTACGGCGGGGATCTTCCTTCGTACTCCAGCCTGTATCCTCTTCACCATCCGTCTGCATCTTCATCGAACGAAATTTGTACATCATAAAGTTGCGCCGGTTGAGTCCTACCCGCTCCTGCTTGAAGATAACCGGCCCAGGCGAAGTAATCCGTACACCCAGTGCTACAATAAGCATTACAGGAGACATCATAACTATGGCAAACAGTGAGAACACAATATCAAATGCCCGCTTGGCCAGCTTATTACCAGTCATATCCAGCGGAATATCCCGCACATTGATCATCGGCATTCCGGCAAAATTGTCAAAGTACGGACGGGCCGGCAGGTAGTCGAAGAAATCGGGAATAATCAGCGTCCGCACACCCGCTTTCTCGCAGGCGGCAATAATTGCCGGATATTTGGAGTGGGCATCCAGCGGAAGTGCCAGAATCACCTCGTCCACAGGCAGCATCTCAAGCATTCCGGGAAGCTCATCGACCGTACCCAGAATCGGCTTAAAGCGCTGTTCTTCGATCCCGTCCCATTTTTGGTAGTCATCCAGGAATCCGATCGTCTCATATCCCAGCTCCGGGTATTGCACGAGATTATTATAGAATCTTTTACCCAAAGTGCCGGCCCCGATAATCAGGACAAACTGGCGGTTGTAGCCTTTTTCCCGCAGCGATTTCAGCATTGACTTCAGCACATAACGGTACAGCATAATGGATAAAATATTGAAGCCCATATAAATGGCCAAATATTGACGGGAAACGTCGATTTCCTTCAGGAAGAACATTACGCCAAGCAGGATGAAGATAGCCATCACATGCACTTGAAAAATTTTGAGGAATTCGTCGACAAAACGCTTCTTGCGCTTCGGCAGATATAGAGACAGCACAATCCCGATCAACACAGCAATCACGGCGTACATTATGCTCCAATAAGCATACGATTCTACCGGGAGCGTATTGTAGGACTCCAGCAAACCGCTCTTAAACTTCAGCCACCACGCTGCCAGAAAAGACAGCTGAATCACCAGAAAGTCGGTAACCATATACAGCTGGGTTAAAAACTTCTGATTACGGCGGATCATAATCTCACCTCAGCCTTCGATTCAATCTGTGGTCCGGCTTCTCCGGAAACCGTTAAGCTCTGTGCCGGAGAAGGGACCCCACGCGGGATAATCAGCGCATTACGCAGCAGCGACAACATAAATTTCACACCTACTCCGGCATATACCGTTCCATTAATTATACTGTTGTATTGCCTGCTATAATGCTTGCGGTGAAATAATATCATCGCTCTATGAAACTCATACACGATCTTAAACGGCCTGCGCCGCGCACTGCCGCCCTTCAGATGAATGATCGATGTCTGCGGATAGTAGTAGATTCCCCAGCCGGCTTCTTTAATCCGGTAGCACCAGTCCAAATCTTCACCATACATAAAAAACTCTTCATCCAGCCCGCCCACCTGGTCAATCGTCTTCCGCCGGAGCAGCATGAACGCCCCGACTAAACAATCAACGGGGTATGCCTGATCGGGATCTAAGTAGCCTAACTGATACCCATTGAATTTGGGGTTGTCAGGAAACAGCTTGCTGAAGCCAAAAGCATAATAGAACGATGCGGAAGGCGTGGGGAATCCTCTCTTGCAGGCCTTATCCAGCGAACCATCCGGCAAAATTACCTTACAGCCCGAAGCCCCGAGATCCGGACGGCTATCCATGAAGGAAACCATAGTCTCCAGCGTATCCCGGCGGATCACCGTATCGGAATTAAGCAGCAGCACATAACGTCCGGAGGCAGCCTCCATCCCCTGGTTATTGCCGCGGGCGAATCCGACATTCTCTGAATTGGCGATCAGCAGCACATCGGGAAATTCTGCGCTGATTTTCTCTACCGAATCATCATGCGAATGATTGTCTATCAAAATGATCTCATAGGAATAGTTCGTATCCGATTCATAAACCGACCTTATGCAGTCAAGCGTCAGGCGGCATGTGTTGTAATTGAGGATTAATATACTAACATCTACATTCACTGCACTACGCTCCTGACAAATATAGTAATCTATCGACAATTATTATAGCACAAAAACCTCCCTGATAGGCAGAGGCTGTTAGGGAGGTTTTTACAGTTATGATTTTGTAATTCCAAAAGAATGAGGGGAAGTATTGGGGGTAGGATGACAGTTCTACTCCTTAAGCTCCAGCAAAAAGTCTCTAAGCCCTTCCCGCCATGGCCGGATATCCTGGAACCCGTTCGTACGGATGGATAAATGCTCCATCACAGAGTAACGGGGACGCGGCGCCGGACGCGGAAATTGTTCTGTAGCACAAGGTTCAAGCTTCGCCGTAAACTTAAGTCCAAGAAGCTCTTCAGCTTCCGCGAAGATTGCTTGTGTAAACTCATACCATGTGCAGAACTCACTGTTAGAGGCGTGGTACACACCATACTTTTCAGTCTGGATCAGTTCCAGCAGGAAGTTAGCCAAATCTACTGTATAGGTTGGAGAGCCTGTTTGGTCATTCACCACTTGCAGCAGCGGCTTTTCCTGCCCCAGCTTCAGCATTGTTTTCACGAAGTTGTTACCATACTTACCATATACCCAAGAGGTGCGGACAATGAAAAACTTAGAAGAAAGGGACTGCACCAGAATTTCTCCAGCCCGTTTCGACTTGCCGTAAATGCTCTTAGGATCGGTATTATCATATTCATGATAAGGCTGGGTGCCCATGCCATCAAAAACATAATCCGTACTAATGTACACCAGCTTAGCTCCTGCTCTTTCCGCAGCAAGGGCCACATTCCGGCTTCCGGTAGCATTGATCACATAAGCTGCATCAATATCAGTCTCCGCCGCGTCCACAGCAGTATGGGCAGCGCAATGAATGACTGCATCCGGACGGAAGCCGGAGATGATCTCTATGCACTGATCCAAATCCGTAATGTCCATTTCCTGACGGTCGCAGCCAAGCACCTCATGTCCCTGCTTTTGCAACAGCAGCACCAGGTCCTGCCCCAGCTGACCGGCTGAACCTGTAACAAGTACTCTCATGTTAGACATTACAGCGAATCCCCCAAGCGGCTGCCGTATTGAAGCGCGGCATACTTCTGGTATTCTCCGGACTGGATACGGGTCCACCATTCCTTGTTATTCAGGTACCACTGAATCGTTTCTTTAATCCCTGTTTCAAACGTATGCTTCGGCTTCCAGCCCAGTTCGTTCGTGATCTTGGTTGGATCAATGCCGTAGCGGCGGTCATGACCAGGACGGTCCTGCACATAGGTAATCAGTGAATCTGGTTTACCCAGCTCCTGGAGCACTGTGTTCACAATATGCACGTTGGTGCGCTCGTTATTGCCGCCAATGTTATAGACTTCGCCGTTTACCCCTTCATGAATAACCAGATCAATTGCACTGCAGTGGTCTTCAACATACAGCCAGTCACGAATATTCATTCCATCGCCATACACCGGCAGCGCCTGATCCGCCAGCGCACGCGAGATCATCAGCGGAATCAGCTTCTCCGGGAATTGATACGGGCCATAGTTATTGGAGCAGCGCGTAATATTAACCGGCAAGCCAAAGGTTTCATGGTAAGCACGTACCAGCAAATCCCCGCCCGCTTTGCTCGCAGAATAAGGGCTGTTCGGAGTTAACGGCGTTTCTTCAGTAAAGAGACCTGTCGCACCCAGCGTTCCGTATACTTCATCCGTAGAAACCTGGACGAACTTCGTCACGCTGTATTTTTTCGCTGCATCCAAAAGCACCTGCGTACCCAGCACATTCGTCTTCACAAACACATCCGGCTCCAAAATACTCCGGTCCACATGCGATTCCGCCGCGAAATTGACCACTACGTTAACGCCCTGGCTGAACAGCGCATCCATCGCCTGCACATCCGTAATGTCTGCTTTGGCAAATGTATAATTCGGGTTACCTTCTACAGACTTCAAGTTCTCCAGGTTCCCCGCATACGTCAGCGCGTCCACGTTGACGATCTTGTACTCCGGATGCTGCTGCAGCATGTATATTACGAAGTTGCTGCCGATAAAGCCGGCCCCGCCGGTAACGAGCAGTTTCATTTGTTTAGCCCACCTTTTGTTTTAAATTCAAACCCATATCTGATTCCTCTATACTATGCCGAGTTCTTTGGTTGGGGAATAGTATTCGTCTACCTTAGCTAAACCATATCTTGATAGAGTATCTTTATATATAATAACTTATTGTCTTAAAGCAATATCAGTTCACTTTCTACTGTACTATCTGATACCACTTCCTCAATAGTATATAGAGGCCGATGCTTTACCTCATTATATATTTTACCTACATATTCACCTATCACACCTAAAGCTAACAACTGAACACTTCCGATAAACCACAATGAAGCCATAATAGAGGTCCAACCAGATACCGTAGCATTAAAGAGTTTGGAAAAGACTACATACAAGCCGACTATAACACTAAAGAGGACACCAACAATTCCGATAATTGTAACTAAACGAATAGGCCTAGTACTAAAAGATGTAATTCCATCCCATGCAAAAGCTAGCATTTTTTTTAAAGGGTACTTTGATTCTCCGGCAATCCGCTCTTTACGATCATATTCAACAGAAGTTGACTGGAATCCAATCAATGGAACTATCCCTCTTAAAAAAAGATTAGTTTCTTTATATTGGTTGAGCAAATCAAGCACTTTTTTACTTAATAATCTATAATCTGCGTGATTAAAAACAACAGGGACTCCCATTTTATTCATAAGTTTATAGAACGATTCTGCGCTCCAACGCTTAAACCATGTGTCTGTTGCCCGACTCTTACGGACGCCATAAACCACTTCATACCCTTCATGATACTTTATTATAAAGTCACGCACTGCCCAAATATCATCCTGCAGATCTGCATCCATAGAAATCACACAATCTGCATGATCTTTTGCATACATTAATCCTGATAAAAGTGCTTTTTGATGTCCGGCATTTTTTGCAAGCTTCAATCCAAAAATCATATGGTTATTATTATGGCTACTTTTTATAACATCCCATGTTTTATCTTTACTTCCATCATCAATAAATAAAATCCGACTACTGACTGAAATTAATTTCTCCTCAACTAAGCTATTCAATACTATACTCAACTGTTCGATAGTATATGGTAGAGCCTCTTCCTCGTTGTAGCAAGGTACCGTAATATATAAAGTTGGTAATGACATTTAAAATTCCCTCCGGATTACAATTATATCCCAATTTACACAATCAGCCCCAAAACAAATGTGTGTTTTCTCCTCTTGATTGCATGAATGTTTAGGGACAAGAATTAAAATAGTCTTGAAATTGACTGGTTTTAACTTGAAACCCCTCCTGAGATTGATCATTAATACTTGTAAATTCCTCAAATCTTAAACATAGTCAATTAATATGAGGAATTTAAATAATTGATTTTCCAAAAACGAATGACGATAAAGCTTTGATCTTTGAAGAAAGTGAAATTTATCTTTCATCGACTTTCGATCCTGGATAAACAGTTCCAATTGGTCGAATTTTTCAGCATCTAATAGATCCGCATAATGCCTATAAAACTCCATTGCTTGTTTTTTCAAAAGTTTATGACCTGAATGCTTTCGAAAGCTCCTCCATTTATCTCGCAACTTATGCAGAATAGTTCGATGACCACCAATAACGTTATTGTTATGCTGTCTATAGTATATCGTTGGCCGCTCGTCATAATATACTTTTCCAAATGCAGCTACACATAGATAGACCCACCAATCATGCATTTGAAGATTTTTAGGATTAGGCGTTTTTGATATAACTAAGTCTCTCGCTGTCTTATTAATAACCATGGTTGCACCTACAGCTATATTTTGAATTAAGGCATTATAGAAGTGTGGAGGCTTTTGCAGAGGAGCTGGCCATACTTTAATCGGGTTAAGATGTTCATCCGCTAACATTGTGGGTGAGAAACACATCCCTGCCGTATCACATAATTGCAAAACACGTACTGCTCTTTCAATCTTATCATGCATCCAAACATCATCTTGGTCACAGAAGCAAAAATATGACGCATCTAAGTCAACTAAATGTAGCAACTCAATAAAGCTTTGTACAACCCCTATATTACTACCTTTAATGAAGCGAATCTTGTCAGAATACATTTCCGCATATTTTTGAATAATAGGTACTGTGTTATCGCTTGAACCATCATCACGAATAAGGATGACTATATTATAGTAGGTTTGATGTAATATACTTTGTAGTTGTTCTTCAATGTATCTCTCACCATTAAATGTTGACATAAGAACTTGAACTTTATCCATTTGTCACCTACTTTTAAAGAATAGTAGAAGACTACCACTATCAGTTTGAAGAAATCTGCTGTGATGGTTTCTCAATAACATAACCAATGGTTTCCTCAAAAAAACGCCCATTCCATCTCCTTGAAATGGGCGTTGCCTACAGCAAAGTACAAACAACATTACTTCTGGTTAATTACTTTCAATTGAATTGATTAAAACAGAAAGTTCCCTAGTATCGCTGTTAATATTCAAATCAGCCGGAATCATCGTTTTAGCTGCCTTAAGAGTAACTTTAACCAATTTATCGACAGGAACTGTAATAGTAAATTTAAAATTCCCTTCTCTTACTAATTGTCTTTCCATTTCCACTCCATCAATCAGAACCGCAATTTCGTTTGACTCTACATAATTTGTCATGTAGCCATTAATGATAAGTGTACCTGATTGTCCCGTTAATAAATCCACACTCGCTTCTTTTCCCATCCATGTGCCAGTTCCATTTCTCTCTGGAGCATACCACCCCGTTTGATTAGCTCCTGTAGCCAATGTGTTTCCAAGCGTTTTATTAGTTAACTCGTAACTTTCATATTGGCCTGTGATTAATTTGATACTGTTCAGATCAATTGACTCTCCCTTGAGATCAAATATCAGTGTCCCAGGAAGTTTATCATTAGTAAATGCTTCTTCGCTTTTGACGTTAAATTGAAAAATATCGTTCGTAGATAAAGTATGCTGATCATTTAAAGTGATATTTCTCTCTTCACTTCCATTCATTCTCCCCTCAATGATATGTTGTTTCTGTTTACCACTGTAGATCACTAGGGCTTCATTACTTGTAATATCATTAGATTGAGCATTTTCATTTACTTTTCCAAATACGATATATCGTTCAACTCTGGAGTCAAGTTCGATTTCCTTTAAGTAGTATAAAGGAGGAGCATCAATAGTTGAAAAAGGCAACTCTTTTGTGAAGTGAACATTTTTTCCTAATTGTATCTTTGTATATTCATCCCAAAATGAATCGTGGATAGCCAAACTCATCTCCCATTGGAATATTGAAGGAGCATAAATCACCGCACCATCTTCAATATTATGGAATGCATCACTTTTAATAAATGAGTTTATATAGACTAATCTTTGTTCCAAATAATTTTGATGTTTAGTTATTATATTACTTTGAAAATTACTAAAAACGCATGCCAGAGCAATAATACTAGAACCTATAACTAATACAACTCTCTTATTCTTCTGAGAGGGTATTCTATGCAACAACCAAGTAAAAAACAAACAAAACAACAAAATACATGCAAATAATGAGAAGTA